>CAYUOW010000010.1:0-41251 GCA_964446455.1 uncultured Desulfocurvus sp. | reverse complement strand
GATGTAGCTGACGCCACTCTGGATGCTGTCGGAGCTGTTGGCGTCGACGAGCTTCTGCACGCCTTCATTGATGTTGTTCAATGCTTCGAGGTTGGAGTACTGCACCACCTGCGACGCCATTTCCTTGTCGTCCATGGGGTCGTTGGGGTCCTGGTACTTGAGCTGCGCCAACAGGATGGTCATGAAGTCTTCCTGGTCCAGCGTGGTCTTGTGCGTGGTGGACGTGGTGTCCGTGGTGCTGGTGCTGCTGCTGGTGCTGCTGACGGTACTCATTTCAGCTTCTCCTCGATTAGGCGATTATGTGCAGGCCCTGGTCGGCAAGAATTGCCTGCATATGCATATTCTGCATATCCGGGGCCATATCGCCGGTGTCGTCGCGCATCATGCGCAACTGCGAGAAAATCCGCGAAAGTTCCTGCCGTTCCTGCGCCTGGTTGTGCTGGTCGGCGTTGAAGGAGGCCTGCTGGTCCTGGCGCGAGGTGAGCCCGGCCTGGACTTCCAGGTTCTGCACGGTGAGCCCCTGGTCCTCCAGTGTCTTCTTCAGGCCCTCCATGTTGGAGGAGAGCATGGCCGCGGTCTGGGCGTCCTCGGTCTGGATGACCGCGCTGACTTCCTTGCCCTTGACCTGGAGCAGCACCTGGACCTTGCCCAGGTTCTCCGGGTCGAGCTGCACGGCGAGCTGCTTGCGGCCCTGGCCCAGATCCTTCAGCATGGCCTCGGAAACCTGGTCCAGCACCTTGGGCGCGGTCACCTTCTCGTAGGCCTTGGCCTGCTGGGCGGTCTCGGCCTTGCCCTGCTGCGCGTTCACGCTCTGGCTGGCGCGGGTCAGGGCGTCGATGGAGGATTCCTTGCCGGTGGAGCCGGCCAGGGCCGTGGCGGCGGCCTGGGCGGCCGTGCCGGCCTGCTGCCCGCCGGAAGCGGAACTCTGCAGCACGGTCTCGTCGGTGCGCACCTTGGCGTTGAAGCCCTTCCAGGAGTCGTCGCTGGCCTTCTGCTGCTGGGTCTTCTCCTGCTGGGCCTTCTCGCGCTGGTCGAACCAGCCGGTGTCGTTCTTGTCCTTGGTCTTCAGCTCGTAGCTCACCTGCGCGCCGGAGGAGCCGGCCGTGGTCTGGCCCACGCTCTGGGCGGTGTCGCGGGCGGCCTTGGCCGTGTCCTTCTCCATGATCTTGCCCAGGCTCTTGGCCAGCTCGGTGTCGCTGGCGGTGCTCTTGGTGCGCTGCTCCTGCATGGCCTGGCTCATGGTCAAAAGGGCGTTCTTCATGTCGGCCACGGTGCTTTCCGCGCCCAGGGACTGGGTCAGCTTGTTCGCGGTCTCCGTGGGCAGGCGCAGGGCCTTGAAGAAGGTGGCCAGTTCGTTCTTGTCCATGCCCAGGCTGCTGTCGTCGGGCATGGTGGAAAGCTTGTTCTGAATGCTGGAGAGCACCTTGAGGCCGTCGCCCTTGGCCACGGACTGGGCCATCTGCGCGGCGGTGTTCCCCGCGAAGCCCATCTTTTGGAACAGGGACTGGAGGTCCGTGGTTTCGCTGGCGGAAAGGGCCACGGCCTTTTTCGCGCCGGTCATGTGCCCGCCCAGGTTCTGCACCAGCTGGCCCCAGTTCAAGGTGCCGGCCTGCACGCGGACGGAAAGGTCCGCGATCTCCTTGTCCGTGAAGCCGGCCTTGACCAGCAGGGGCTTGGCCTCCTCGAAGGCCTCGCGCGAGACCGGGGCGTTCTTGGCCGAGCTGGAGACGGAGTCGTTGAGGTTCTGCTTCAGCTGCGCGCTCACGGTGCCGACGGCCGTGGGGGCCGCGGAGGCCACGGGAGCGGCGGCAGCCACGGGAGCGGCGGCAGCCACGGGAGCCGCGCCCAAGATGGCGGCGACGGGATTGGCGGCGCTCTGCACCGGGGCGGTGTCGGCCACGTTGGCGAGCAGGGCGTTGCCCTGCTGGGTCACGGCGTCGAGGCCGGCATTTATTTGGGTGGTCGCGCTCGGCGCGGCGCTGCGGCCGCTGGGCTGGGCCATGAGACCCAGGAAGTCCGAGAAGGCGCGCGACTTGGAGGAGGTGTCCACCAAGGCGCTGCTGCGCAACTGGTCGAAGATGGTGCTGGTCTTTGTCTCGGTGGAGGTGACTTCCTGCATTGGATTGCTCCTTTGACCGGCTGTAGTACAAAAGCCGTTCCAAAGTTGCCCCGCAGGAATTTCAGCTTGTTAGCTTGAGAGGGAGGCGGCAAAAGCTGCCGCGCAGGCCGGAAGCGGGCTAGGAGAGGAAAAAAAGTTCAAGGTCGATGTTGCATTCTGCCGGGTCCAGCACCTGGGAAATCTCCTGGGCCTGGGGCGTGCCGGAAAGGGCCAGCAGGTCCAGCATGCGGGGGAGCTGCGGACGCATCTTTGCGTCCAGCACCACCTTGATTTCCGGTTTGGTGGGCCGCTCCGGGTGCACACCGGCCACGATGCCGTACTCACCGCCGGAGAGGCGGACGAAACTGCCCACCGGGAACACGCCGATGCAGCGGATGAAGCTCTCGATGGCGCCCGGGGGAAAGTCCTTGTCGCGCCACTGGTACATCATGCCCAGGGCTTTGGCCGGAGCCATGGCGTCCTTGTACACGCGCCTGCTGGTCAGCGCGTCGTACACGTCCACCACGGCTATGATGCGCGAGAACAGGCCGATGGCGTCGCCCGTCAGCCCGCGCGGGTAGCCGGTGCCGTCGAAGCGTTCGTGGTGTTCCACCACGGCCCGCAAAATCTCCGGGTCCTGGTCCGGCTGGCCCACCATTAACTTATAGCCCTCAAGGGGGTGGGACTTCATGACCTGGAACTCGGCCTCGGTGAGCTTGCCGGGCTTGTTCAGGATGGCTTCCGGGATGCGCGCCTTGCCCACGTCGTGGTACATGCCCGCCAGGCCCAGCTTGAGCAGGGCGGGCTTGCCGAGACCCAGGTGCTTGCCCAGAAGCACGGCCAGGAGGCTTACGTTGATGGAGTGGGTGTAGGTGTACTCGTCGAAGTCGCGCAGCTTGAACAGGGTCACGGCGGCGCTCTCGTTGCGGAACACGCTCTCGATGAAGCTTTCCACCAGGGGTGTGGCCTTGCGGTAGTCGATGTCCGTGCCCTTGCGCACGTCGTCCACGAAGCTTTTCACGTGGCTCAGGGCGTCGGCGTATAGCTTGCGGGCCACGGGCAGTTCGTCGGAGAGGCTGGCTGGGGCGGACGCGGCCTGGGGGCCGGTTTCTATGACCACGCTGTCCACGTGGGAAGGGACGCAGGCGGCGATGTCCGCCTCCGTGAGCAGAGGTCTGTTCACCCGGACGAGGGGGTCGTCGAAGGTGCCCGTGCCGTGGCTGACCACATGCATGCCCGGCTTGAGCGCGCTGCGTTTGATTCGCTGCTGCATGGTTGCCATCACCCTGTTGCAGCAGGATATACTCCGTTGTTTACGGGCGTGGCAACAGGCAATCTCGGGTCAGGGCCGCCAGCAGCTCCTCGCAGTCCCGGGCCAGGAAGTCCGGCTTGGCTTCTGCCAGGGCCTCCGCGCTGGCATGGCCGCTGTGCACGGCGGCGGAAAAAATTCCCGCCCGGCGCGCGGTTTCGATATCAATGGGGTGGTCGCCCACCAGGAGCGCGCGGCCCGGCTCGACCCCGAGGCGTTCCAGCAGCGCCTGCGCGTGGTCCGGGTGGGGCTTCACGTTGGGCGTGTCCTCCCGGGCCATGAAGGCGTCGCAGCAGGCCGTGATGTCCGGGAAGACCACCTTCACGGCGGCGGTGGAGTTGCGCGTCAGGATGCCCGTCTTGACCCCGCTTGCGCGTAGCGATGCAAGCAGCGGGCGCGTGGCCGGGAACAGTTTGGCCTCGCGGGCGGCGTCCAGCTCCGTGGCCTGCACCACCAGTCTGCCGCGGGTGTGGAACTGCTTGCCCAGGTCCTCGTCCATGAGGGCGATCTCCTCGGCGATGACGTCGAGCCATTCCAGCACCGGCAGGTCCGAGGGCTCCGGCTCCTCGCCCAGGAAGGCCTCGGCCAGGGCGGTGACCTTGCGGCGCAGGAGCGTGAAGTCGATGGTCAGGTGCGAGAGGGTGCCGTCGAAATCAAACAGCAGGGCCAGAAAAGGCTGCGCGGGAGCGGACATGGATACCTCGGATGGGCAAGGGGCTTGCTCGCGCTGCGGTGGCGCGCTACAGGTTCAGGGCAATCTGCCGGACGCGAATGTGTAAGATCGGAGGGGGGAGTGGTCAAGGGATATGACGTGCTGGTGGCCGGAGCAGGGCCCGCCGGTTCCGCCGCCGCCTGCGTGCTGGCCGGACGGGGCTTGCGCGTGGGGCTTGTGGACCGCGCCGCGCACCCCAGGCCCAAGCTCTGCGGGGGCCTGCTCACGGGCAAGTCCATGGACGCCCTGGCCCGCGTGTTCGGCATTGACGAGACCGACCTGGCCGCGCGCGGCGGGCTGTTTCACCAGACCCCGGACTATCTTTTCCTGCACCAGGGGAGCGAGCTTCTGCGCGGCGCCGCGGCCGAGCCCTTCCGCTTCATCGACCGCCCGGCCTTCGACGCGCTGCTCTGTTCCGTGGCCGTGGCGCGCGGGGCGGAGCTCCTGCCGGTGCGCGTGGTGGTCACCCGCGTGGACCACGCGGGCACCATGTCGCTGCGCGATGGCGACCGGCTTCAGGCGCGCTTCGTCATCGGCGCGGACGGGGCCAATTCCGTCACCCGGCGGGCGTTGAACATCGACCGCGCGGCCTGGAAGGCCGACCTGGCCGCGGCCATAGAAGTGGAACTGCCCAACGGCTGCGGGCCAGGCGAATTTCCCCGGGCCGTCGCCGTGCCGGAGTTGCATGTGGGCGCGCCCAGCGTGCCGGGCGCGGGCTACGGCTGGGTGTTCCCCGGTCCGCGCGGGCCCAAGGTGGGCATCTGCGGGCTCAGGCGGCGGCCCGACCGCGACTTCGGGGCCATTTTCCTGGATTATTTGCGCCTGTTGGGCGTGCGCCAGCCCGAATGTGTGCCCCTGCGCGGGCATCCGCTGCCCTATGGCAACGCCCTTGCGCGGCCGAGCCTTGGGCGGCTGCTTCTGGCGGGCGATGCCGGGGGCTTTGTGGAGCCCTTGTTCGGCGAGGGGCTGTTCTATTCCATGGCCACCGGCGCCCACGCGGCCACGGCAGTGTGCCGGGCGCTGGCCACGGGTGCGGACGCGGCCAGGGAATACGAGGGATTGCTTGCGCACAGCGTGCGGCCGGAGATTCTGTGGTCGAACCGGCTGCGCTGGGTGCTGTTTGCGGCCTTGCAGCGCTTCGGACCCTCGCCCATCAAGGGTTTTGTGCGTAGCGCCCCTGCGGCCCTGGCGCAGATGGTCCATGGCAGGCGCTCGTTCAAGCTGCTGTTGCCCAAGCGCTGGGAGTGGGGGGAAGAGGCGGGCCCCAACGGCTCCTGAACGCCCGCCTGGGCTCATTAGCCCTGAATTCTATCCCTGGATTTTATCCCTGAACATCGGGCGGCAGGTTGCGGCCGCTGGCCGCGCCGCGCGCCAGCACGTCGCAGCGTTCGTTTTCCGGATCGCCGCTGTGGCCGCGCACCCAGCGCCACTTCACCTCATGGGCCTCGATGAGCGGCACCAGGCGCTTCCACAAATCCTGATTCTTCACCGGCTGCTTGGCGGCGGTCTTCCAGCCGTTCTTCTGCCAGCCGATGAGCCAGCGGTCGGTGAAGGCCTTCTTTACGTACTGCGAGTCCGTGATGATCTCCACCGAGCTCTTGGTCTTGAGGCTTTCCAGTCCGGCGATGACGGCCATGATCTCCATGCGGTTGTTGGTGGTGCCGGAGAAGCCCTGGGCCAGCTCCTTGCGGTGCGGACCGGCCAGCAGCACGGCCCCGTAGCCGCCGGGACCGGGATTGCCCAGGCAGGAACCGTCGGTGTAGATGGTCACGCGGGGAAGTTCGCTCATTGTGTGTCCTTGGTATTGGGGGCGCTGGCGTTGGCGCCGGCTGTTGTGTCCATTCGTGCTGCCGGGGTTTCAGGGCTTGCGCCGAGGCCCGCCAGGCGGCTTTCCATGAGGTCCAGGGCCAGCAGCAGACCCTTTTGCCAGCTTTTGCCCGGCGCGTAGTGGAAGGGGAAGTGCTCTTCCACCAACATGCGGCCGAAATCCGGGCCGAGGGCCCGGGCCATGAGCGGCGGCAACTGCACCACGGCGGTCTTTTCCGCCGGGCACAGGCCCACGTAGAGGGTCTTGCCGTCGGCTTCCGGGGGCTGGGGCCGCTCGCGCGTGATCTGCACGCGGGCCTCTATGCCGTAGGTCTTGCGCAGGGTGGCGATGAAGGCCTGCACGTGCTCGCGCTCGTCCGGGGAAAGAGCCTTCGTCGCGTCGGACAGGCCGAAGCGGGCGTTCAGGCGCTCCAGGTTGCGCTCGCTGTTCTTCCAAAAGCCGAACACCACCAGACCCATGACGAGCATGAGCCCGGCCATGCGCAAGAGCGCCTCCAGGGGACCCCTGGCTCGAAACGCGTGTAAGGCCATTGAACCTCCGCTGGCGGTGTACTAACCGCACAGGCCGAAACTGGCAAGGCCAGGGGGGCTTGCCGGGGCCCGGTGTATGGGCTATCTGATCAAGGCGGCGTGTGCCGCGTGGATTTCCTGAAAGGAGCGACACATGCAGCGGATGTTTTTTCTGGCCGTGCTGGCGGCGTTGACGGTGCTTGGCGGCTGCGCCGGGCGCGACCCCAATCTCGTGGTGAAGGGCATGAGCGAGTTCGGCCGCACCCCGGGCGACTACACCCTGCGCGTGAACCTCTACGACCTGGACGCCCAGGGCCGCCCGCAGCTCTCCGTGCAGGACGATGCCTCCCTGCGCGGCTTCGTGACGCGCACCCTGTCCGCGCGCGGCTACCGTCTCAAGCCTTCCGGCCCGGCGCGCTACGATGTGGCCGTGTACCTCCTGTGCGGCAACATGCGCACGGCCGACATGGGCCTGATGGCCGAGGAACTGCGCGTTCCCGCCTTGCCGCCCACCGGCTACTCCGACCAGGTGTACTACTGGCTGCCCGACATGGAGCCCGCCCAGAGCGGCGGCGCGGCCCAGACCCGGCACGATTCCGCCCAGATGACCCGCGTGGCCAGCGGCTCCTCCAAGCCGACCCAGGGCGCGCCCGGCGGCGCCACCCGCACCGCTCCGGACCTGTGCCAGGGCCGCGTGCTGGTGGTGGTCAGCCCCGCGTCCTCCGGCGCGCAGCGCGAGGTCTTCGTCACCCGCGCCGCCACCGAGGACTGCCGCGCCACGGACGGCTGCAAGGCCGACGTGTGCCGCACCGCCCTGGAGCATTCCCTGGTGGACCTGCTGGAGCGCCGCTTCTAGCCCCTGCGCGATTCAGCCTTTCCGGGCCGCTCCCTGTTTCCGGGGGGCGGCCTTTTTTGCGCCCGCGCGCAGGCACTGGCGATGCGCCGGGCAAGGGTGTAGGGTGCCTCCATGGGACTGATCGCTGCGGCGCGGGCCGCACTCCGCGCAGCCCCGCTCCCCCCAAACGCAGGAGGCAAGGCCATGAATCGACGCGAATTTCTTGGAACCGCCGGTTTTGCGGCAGCGGCCCTCAGCGGACTCGGCATGGCCGGCGCGGCTTTGGCCGCCGGGCAGCCCACCGGGCGCGGCGCCGCCGCCATCGGTGGCAAGACCCTGGAAGCCGCCCTGCGCGCCCGGCAAAGCCAGCGCGCCTACGCGTCCACGCCCCTGGCCGAGGCCCTGCTCCTCGACCTCTTGTGGGCCGCCTGCGGCGTGAACCGCCCCGATGGCCGCCGCACCGCTCCCACGGCCATGAACCGCCAGGAGATCGAGGTCTTCGTCACCCGCGCCGACGGGGTGTTCCTGTACGACGCCCATGCCGGAACCCTGGCGCGCAAATCGTCCCAGGACCTGCGCGCCCAGACCGGCACCCAGGCCTATGTAAGCACGGCCCCGGTGAACCTGGTCTACGTGGCGGACATGAACAAGGCCGCGGGAAGCGCCCTGGAGGACAAGCTCGTCACCGTGGGGCTTGATACCGGCTTCATCAGCCAGAACGTGTACCTGTTCTGCGCCGCGGCCGGGCTGGCCACAGTGGCCCGCACCGGGCTGGACGCCGTGGCCCTGGGCAAGGCCCTGGGCCTGCCCGCCCACCAGCGGGTGGTCATGGCCCAGTGCGTGGGTCACCCCAAGGTTTAGCCTCATGCGGACCATCGGACGCTACGCGATTCTTGGCCTGCTGGGCCGGGGCGGCATGGGCGCTGTCTACAAGGCCGCCATGCCGCGCACCGGCCGCGTGGCCGCGCTCAAGCTCCTGAAGCCTTCCGAGGAACTGGCCGCGGTGACGGACTTCGAGTCCCTGCGCCGGGGCTTCTACCGCGAGGCCGCGCTCATGGCCCGCATCCGCCATCCGGGCGTGGCCCAGGTGCTCGATGTGGACGAGGACGAGGCCGGTCGGCCGTTCTTCGTCATGGAATACTACTGCAACAACCTGGGCGCGCAGCTGGGCGAAAGCTACCGCGTGGAGGAGCCCACGCGCAGGCTTGGGGTGGAGCAGTCCCTGTCGCTGGCGCGGCAACTGGCCAGCGCCCTGGCGCGCCTGCACCACGAGGGCATTCTGCACCGCGACGTGAAGCCCTACAACCTCATGCTGGCCGACAGGCCGACGGACGGCTTCGGCGCGCCGACAGCGAGCCGGTGCGCGGGCGACGAGCTGAAGCTCATCGACTTCGGCCTCTCGCGCCTGCGGGGCGAGGTGGAGGCGGGCAGGCCGCGCGGGGCCGTGGTGGGCTCGCCGTACTACGCCGCGCCGGAGCAGGAGGCCGATCCGGCGAAGGCCGACGAGCGCGCCGATCTGTTCTCCGTGGGGGTGACGCTGTTCCGCTGCCTCACCGGGCGGTTGCCCCAGGAGGGCGCGCCCGCCAGCGCCCTGCGCGAAGGGCTCGATGAAGCCTTTGACGCCTTTTTCGCCCGCTGCTGCCACGAGAAGCCAGGCCTGCGGCCCTCAAGCGCCCGCGCCCTGCTCTCCGAGTTGGACGAACTCTCCGCCCGCTGGGAGCGTTTGCGCGCCGCGGCCTGCGCCCTGCCGCCGGAAGCCGCAGCCCCCTGCGCCACTCGCACGACCGGAAGCGCGCCGCGCAGCCAGCCCCTGCGCCAGCCCCTGGACGGGGCGCGGGAACGCTTCGGGCTTGATGAGTTGTGGCGGCCCAGGGCCTGCGAACCGGAACGCTTCGTGGATCTGGGCAACGGCAGCGTGCGCGACGCGGGCACCGGGCTCGTGTGGGAACGGGCGGGAAGCCCCTATGCGGTGACCCGCGCCGGGGCGGCACAGCACGCGCAACGGCTGAACGCGGAAGGTTTCGCGGGGCGGAACACCTGGCGGCTGCCCACAGTGGAGGAGCTTGCGACCCTGCTGCTGCCCGAACCGGACCTGCGCCAGCTGTGCCTGGCCGGTCCCTTCGACGCCGCCCAGCGCCGTCTGTGGAGCGCGGACGCCAAGAGCTTCATGGCCTCCTGGTACGCTGACGTGGAGCACGGCTTCATCTGGTGGCAGGACGACACCTGCGAGTTCCACGCGCGCTGCGTGGCGTCGGAAGAGTAGAGTCTAGCGCAGGGGCGCGGGCCAGCCGGAGATCCAGCCCCAAACCCAGGCCAGGGCGGGAATGAGCCCGGCCAGCGCGCCGCAGGCCACGTTGAAGCGTCCGCCCGCCCATTCGTCAGGCCTGCCGTGGGTCAGGGCCAGCCAGCCCGTAAGTCCCCCCAGCCCGAACCCGGCCACCAGGCCGAAGACATGGGCGCCGATGTCCGTGTTCTCCCCGGCGGTGCCCAGGCTGGCCACCAGCGCCAGGCCGGCGGCCACGGGCAAGAGCCAGCCCCGGCCAAAGGCCGTGTGTCCCCCCGCCATATCCGTTGCCATGCCGGGCTTGAAATCCCCCTCTCCGCTGGCGGCCTTGAGCCCGGCCAGCACGCCCGCCGCGCCGAACACCGCCGTGGAGAAACCCACCGAAAGATGCCCCGGCCCGCCCAGCACGGCGTGCACCCCTGCGTTCAGCAGGTTGCCCAGGGCTCCGGCCAGCACGGCCAGGAGCCAGGCCGTGCCCGAGCCCGCGCGCCGCGCCAGCAGGATCAGAAACGCGCCGCCCACCACGGCGTTGCTGGCCACATGCGCCGGGTCCGCGTGCAGGGTCAGGGCGGTCACGGCGCGCCACAGCTGGCCGGAGAGCATGGCCTGGGCATCGGCCACGCCGACCGTGTGCCAGTACTGCGGATAGGAATCCAGAAGCGGCCAGGGCCGCTGGGTCAGCACGAAGAAGGCGCACAGGCCGAGCATGGCAGCCACCGTGGGCCGGGTGCGCTCCTGGCCTTCCGGCAGGGGGATGGACGGGTGCGGGCTGATGTTCTCCTTCTGGTAGAGCAGGATCTCGTCCACGGCCTGCCGGGCGAAGCGCGCGGGCACCTGAATGGTGTAGCCGCCGGGCAGGCTGCGCACCCGGTGGGGCACGCGGCGCGCGCGCAGCACCAGGCTCCAGAGCTTCATCTGCTTCTGCGAGAGCCGTCCGGCCGGGGTGCCGTCCACCAGCGGGGCCAGATCCGGCCAGGGTTGCCTGGGCTGGGGCTGGCCGGGCTCCGCACCTGGGGCCGGATTCGCGCCGGGCGCTCCGGTTGGGCTGCCGGAGGCTTCGGCGTTCTGGCTGCGGCGGGGGCGCAGGGGCCGGGCAAAGGGTCGCAGGGGTCGCATGAGGCCAGTGTAGCGGAAGAGTCCCCCCGGCCGCCAGCGCAAAAAGTGCGGGCGCTTCAGCACGCCCCGATATCACCATTGGGGCATCTCCTCGGGCCTTTACACAGGGGCAGGGACGCCGGTGCAGGAGAGGCGTCCGCCAGCTCCGGAAACGCGCTGCCGCCGAGAGTTTCAGATGGACTCCTCTGCCAGAAACACAGGCTGCGGCGGCGTTTCAAACGCCCGTGCGGCCTTGGACAGTGGAAATTTTTCGGCGTATACAGGCTCCCGGCATGGCGCGGAAGCTTCCGCGCCGGCGCACGGCAACGAAAAAGCAGGGAAGTCATGACAGCGGCATTGACTCTCGAAGGCGCGGCGGGCCTCATGCTCGCCACCTTTGTGTTCGCGGCCATCCCCGGTCCTGGCGTCACCGCCGTGGTGAGCCAGGCCCTGGCGCGGGGCCTCAAGCCCGCCCTCCTGTGGGGCATGGGCATCGTCCTGGGCGACCTCTTCTACCTGCTCCTGGCCATGCTCGGCCTGTCCCTGGTGGCCCAGCAGCTGGGCTGGGCCTTCGTGGTCCTCAAGTGGGCGGGCGCGGCCTATCTCGTTTACCTGGGCCTGCGCTGCCTGCTGGCCAAGGCCCCCGCGTCCGGCGGGGCGGCCCCTTCCGCCCCTGATCCCAAGTCCCTGGCGCGCACCTTCCTGGGCGGCTTCTGCGTCTCCTTGGGCAATCCCAAGGTGGTGGCCTTCTACTGCGGCTTCCTGCCCGGCTTTGTGGACATGCGCGCCCTGTCCGGGCTGGACATGCTGCTTGTGGCCGCGACCATCCTGCCCACCTGCTACTCGGTCATCGCGCTGTATGCCTGGCTGGCCTCGCGCGGGCGCTCCGTCGCGCGCTGCGGCCGGGTGTGGAAGTATGCCAACCGGGGCGCGGGCGCGGTGCTCATCGGCGCGGGCCTGGCCGTGGCCGCGGACTAGGCGAGAGAGGGGCTGATGTCGCACATTCTCGCCGTTTCCGACCTGACCCGCGCGCTGAAGGACGTGCTGGAGGCCGAGTTCCCCTTTGTCTGGGTGCGCGGCCAGGTGACGAACCTCGCCCGCCCGGCCTCCGGGCACCTGTATTTCACCCTCTCCGACGCCGAGGCCCAGCTGGCCGTGGTCTGGTTCAAGGGCAGCCAGGGGCGCGGCGGGAAAAGCGGTGTCGACCCCCTCACCGGCGAAGTGCTGGAGCCGGGCCTGGATGTGGCCTCGCTCTTGACGGACGGCCAGGAGGTGCTGGTTGCCGGGCGCATCTCGGTCTATGCCCCGCGCGGCAACTATCAGCTCATCGCCGAGCTGGTGCAGCCCGCCGGGGTCAGCGGCCTGGCCGAGGCCTTCGAGGCCCTGAAGCGCAAGCTGGCCGACAAGGGCCTGTTCGACGAGGCGCGCAAGCGGCCCCTTCCGCAGAACCCGGCCCGTGTGGCCCTCGTCACCTCGCCCCAGGGCGCGGCCGTGCGCGACTTTCTGCGCCTGGCCGAGGCGCGGGGCACGGGCGCGCAGCTGCGCATCTACCCCACCCTGGTGCAGGGCGACGCCGCGGCCGGGCAGATCGCCGCGCAGCTGGACGCCGCGAACAAGGACGGCTGGGCCGAGGTCATCGCCCTCATCCGCGGCGGCGGCAGCCTTGAGGATCTTTGGGCCTTCAACACCGAGCCCGTGGCCGAGGCCATGGCCCGCTCGAAGATTCCCGTGGTCACGGGCGTGGGGCACGAGCCCGACGTTTCAATCGCCGACTACGTGGCGGACAAACGCTTTTCCACTCCCTCGGCCGTGGCCACGGGCCTGTGGCCCCTGCGCGCGGACCTCATGCAGACCGTGGACGGCCTGGAGGCGCAACTTGCGCGGGCCTTCGGGACCATCATGGACCGCCGGGAGCGGCAGGTGGCCGAGCTTTCCCGCGCCCTGGCCTGGCTTTCCCCGGCCAGGCGGGTGGAGCGGCTGGACCAGGGCTGGCGCGAGGCCTCGCTGCGGCTCTTGGGCGCAGGAGAGCGGTATTTCGAGGCCCGGAGCCAGGACGCGGCCGGCGCTTTGCGCGGGCTGCTGCGCTCCTTCGGTCCCGCCGCCGTGGACGCCAAGGCCGGGCAGGTTCTGGCCCTGACCGAACGCCTGCGCCTGGGCATGGACCTGCGTCTGGCGGATGCCTCGCGCCGGGCCGAGGTGCTGGCCGCGCAGCTTTCCGGCCTGGACCCCGAGGCGCCGCTTGCGCGCGGGTACAGCCTGGTGCACGTGCTGGACAAGAAGGGCGCGCCCGGGAAGCTGCTGCGCGCGGCTGTGGAGGTCTCGCCGGGCGATGGGCTGTGCGTGCGCACGGGCCAGGGCGAGGTGCGGGCCGTGGTGGCCGCCAAGATCGAAGGACAGGGAGCCTGATGCTGAAAATTTCCACGTTCCGGCCGGTGCTGCTGGCCCTGGCGCTGTGCCTGCTGCCTTCCCTGGTGCTGGCGGCCAAGGCCAAGGACGCCTCGTCCCCGAAGACGCCTTCCCGGAACAGCGCGGCGCAGAAGCCCGGCGGCGAGCTCGTGTGCCCGGCCACGGCGGTCATCGGCGAGCCCTTTGTGGCGCGGCTGAAGCTCACCCGCCCGGCGGCCAAGGCCGAGCTCTTTTTTCTGGGCCGCAGCGCGCCCCTGGTGCTGCGCAAAAACGGCGCGGGCATGGAGGCGGCCATCATCCTTGGGGCCGACCTTCTCGACGCCCGGCCCGGACGCCAGGACATCACGGTGCGCGCGACGCCGGCCGCCGGGACTGGCGGCGGCAAGCCGTTCAGCCTGAAGGCGGGCGTGGAGCTTGTGAAGATCAAGCGCCCGGTGGAGCGCCTGACCCTGGACCCGGCCATGGTCAACCCGCCGGACGCGGAGCTGCCGCGCATCGCGCGCGAGCGCGCCTTGACCCGGCAGGCCCTGGGCCAGGCCAGCGCGCAGCGGCTGTGGAGCCTGCCCTTCTCGCGCCCGGTGCCGGGGGAGCTGTCCAGCGTGTACGGCATCGGCCGCGTGCTGAACGGCGAACCCAAGGCGCCGCACCGGGGGCTGGACCTGGAGGCTGAGATCGGCCAGCCCGTCTGCGCCGTGGCCGATGGCGTGGTGGCCCTCACCGGAGGCTTCTACTACGCGGGCAACTGCGTGTACCTGGACCACGGCCAGGGCCTGCTGACCATGTACTTCCACCTTTCGGAAGTGCGCGTGGAGCAGGGCCAGCGCGTGGCGCGCGGGCAGCTGCTGGGACTGGCCGGAGACACGGGCCGCAGCACGCGCTCGCACCTGCATTTCGGGGTTTCGGCCCTGGGGCGGCTGGTGGACCCCGCGCCCCTCTTTCTGTATGATGCCCTTCCATAACCTGCGGTGACTCGCGAGAGAGCGTGGCGGAGCGAACATGGCCAAGGACAAGACGAGTTTCGAGCAGCGCCTGGAGCGCCTGAAGACCGTGGTGGACTCCCTGGAGCGGGGCGACCTGCCGCTGGAGAAGGCGCTGGCCCTGTACAAGGAGGGGCTCGGCCTCTCCGGTGATCTTGGCCGCCAGCTGGAGGCCGCCAAGAACGAGGTGAAACTGGTGCAGGACGGGCTCTTGAAGGAATTTGCCGCCCTGAACGAGGCTGACGGGGCCGGGGACCAAGCCGGAGACGGAACCGGGGAGACCGACGCATGAGCCAAGCCATGAGTGCCGAACAGGCCATCGCCGCCGACGTGGACGTGAAGGCCGAGCTGAAGAAACGCGCCGCCGAGGTGGAGGCCTATCTGGCCGACTGCCTGCGCGCCCGCGACATTCCCGAGCGTCTGCTGGCCAGCATGGAGTACAGCCTGTTCGCCGGGGGCAAGCGCCTGCGGCCCGCGCTGGTGCTCTCCTTCGCGCGGATGTTCGGGGCCTCGGGCGCGCGCATAATGCCCTTCGCCGCGTCGCTCGAGCTCATCCACACCTATTCGCTCATCCACGACGATTTGCCCGCCATGGACGACGACGACCTGCGCCGGGGCAAGCCCAGCAATCACAAGAAATTCGACGAAGCCACGGCCATCCTTGCGGGCGACGGCCTGCTCACCGAGGCCTTCTGCCTCATGTTCTCCTGCGCGGACGAGGGCAACGTGCCCGCGCCCAGGCTGGTGCGCGCGGCCCAGGCCGTGGCCACGGCCGCCGGTTCCGGCGGCATGGTGGGCGGCCAGGCGCTCGACATGGAATACACCGCGCGCCAGGGCGTAAGCTTTGAGGAACTGCGCGGCATGCACGCCATGAAGACCGGCGCGCTCATCACAGCCGCCTGCGTGGCCGGAGCCCTGCTCGCCGGGGCGGAGCCGCCGTACGTTCGCCGCGCGCGGGAGTACGGCATCAACGTGGGTGCGGCTTTCCAGATCGCCGACGACATCCTGGACGTGGTGGGCGACACCAAGACCCTGGGCAAGCCCGTGGGCAGCGACGAACGCCAGGGCAAGACCACCTATCCTTCGCTCATGGGGCTTGAGAAGAGCCGCGAGCTGGCGCACGCCCGGGCCCAGGCCGCCGTGGACGCCCTGAAGGGCATCGAGCACGCCGAGGCCGGCTTTTTGCGCGCCCTGGCCCGTTACATCGTGGAGCGCGTGAATTGACCGCCAGACCAGCACCCCAGCCCATGATCCCGCCTCTGAGCGGCAAGGAGCTTCTGGAACGCGTCGCCCGCCCGGCGGACGTGGCCCTGATGAATCCGGCCGAGCTGGCGGAACTCGCAGGCGAACTGCGCCGCGTCATCATCGAGCAGTGCTCGGCGGGCGGCGGGCACCTTGCGCCTTCCCTCGGCGTGGTGGAGCTCACCCTGGCGCTCTTCAAGGCCTTCGACCTTGAGGAGGACCGCCTCATCTGGGACGTTGGGCACCAGGCCTATGCCCACAAGCTGCTCACCGGCCGCGCGGCGGACTTCCACACCCTGCGCAAGCTGGGCGGCGTATCCGGCTTTCCGCGCATGGCCGAGAGCCCCTACGACCACTTCGGCGTGGGCCACGCCAGCACGAGCATTTCCGCAGCCCTGGGCATGGCCCTGGCGCGCGACCTGGCGGGCAAGAAGAACGAGGTGGTGGCCGTCATCGGCGACGGCTCCATGACCTCCGGCCTGGCCTACGAGGGCCTGAACCAGGCGGGCGGCATGGGCTCCAAGATGGTCGTCGTGCTGAACGACAACGAGATGTCCATCTCCAAGAACGTGGGCGCCCTGTCCAATTTCCTTTCCCGCAAGCTCTCCCGTCCCGCGCCGCAGCGCTTCAAGCGCGAGTTCGAGTCCTGGCTGTCGAACATCCCGCGCATCGGCAAGGACCTGGCCATGTTCGCCCGCCGCAGCGAAGACTCCCTCAAGAGCTTCTTCACGCCCGGCATGCTGTTCGAGGCCTTCCGCTTCACCTACGTGGGCCCGGTGGACGGGCACGACATTCCCGCCCTGGTGGACGTGTTCGAGCAGACCAAGGGCATGGACCGGCCCGTGCTGGTGCATGTGCTGACCAAGAAGGGCAAGGGCTACGACCCGGCCGAGACCAACCCGACCTTTTTTCACGGCGTGGGCCGGTTCGAGCCGGAGACGGGCATGGCCCCGAAAAAGCTCGGCGGCGGGCCCAAGAGCTACACGGAAGTTTTTGGCGAAAGCCTGTGCCGCCTGGCGGACAAGGATCCGAAGATCGTGGCCATAACCGCTGCCATGCCCGAGGGCACGGGCACGGACTGCTTCCGCAAGCGCCACCCGGAGCGCTTCGTGGACGTGGGCATCTGCGAGCCCCACGCCGTGACCTTCGCCGCCGGTCTGGCCACGCGGGGCTACACGCCTGCCGTGGCCATCTACTCCACCTTTCTGCAACGCTCCTACGACCAGGTGGTGCACGACGTGTGCCTGCAGGGCCTGGACGTGAAGTTCTTCCTCGACCGCGCGGGCCTTGTGGGCGAGGACGGGGCCACGCACCACGGCGTGTTCGACATCGCCTACCTGCGCCACGTGCCGGGGCTGACCTTCATGGCGCCCAAGGACGAGGCCGAGCTGGCCCAGATGGTGGCCACGGCCATGGCCACGCCCGGACCCATGGCCGTGCGCTATCCGCGCGGCGTGGGCGTTGGGGCGGAGGTGCCGGACGAGCCCGAGCTGCTGCCCATCGGCCAGGGGGAATTGCTGCGCGAGGGCACGGACGCGGTGATTTTGGCTCTGGGCTCCCGCGTGTATCCCGCGCTGGAATGCGCCCAGGAGCTGGAGGCCGAGCATGGCCTTTCCGTGGCCGTGTTCAACGCCCGCTTCATCAAGCCCCTGCCCGAGGCGCAGCTGCTGGACCTGGCCAGGCAGTTCAAGCGCGTACTGACGGCCGAGGAAGGCTGCCTGGCCGGGGGCTTCGGCTCCGCGGTGATGGAATTCTACGCCGACGCGGGCGTGCTTGGCGGCCTCGACATCCGCCGCGTGGGCGTGCCGGACCAGTTCATCGAGCATGGCGCGGCCAAGGAGCTGCGCGCCAAGGCCGGCGTGGACAAGGCGGGCATCAAGGCCGCGGCGTTGAAGCTCTGCGGCCGTGGTTAGACTCTTCTAAAAATACCCCAGCGCCTTCAGCGCCTCCAGCTGGCGCTCCTTGTCCTGGTCGCGTCCGGCGCGCTCGTCTTCGTCCGACCCCGACTGCCGCGTGCAGGGCATGCAGCCGAGCGACCGGTAGCCCTGGTGGTACAGCTCGCAGTAGGGCAGGCATTCGCCCGTCAGGTGCGCCCACACGTCCATTTCCGTCCAATCCAGAATGACGTTCACCTGCCAGTGCGCCGGGCAATCCTGCGTGGCGGGCCGGAACTCGGCGTAGGGCCGTCCCGCGCGGGAGGCGTGCTCGTCGCGCCGCAGGCCCGTGATGAGCGCCTTGATGCCGGTTTCGCGGATGGCGCGGCCGAGCGGCGCGATCTTGAGGTCGCGGCAGCAGGAGAGCTTGTCCTGGGCCACGGGGTAGGCGGCCAGGTTCACCTCCGGCCGCGCCAGGGTCAGCTCCACGTTCCAATCCGCGCACAGCCGGTCGCGGAAGGCCGTCACCTCCGGGAACTTGAGCCCCGTGTCCACGCTGATGGCCCGGAGCCTGTTCTGGCCGCCCCGTTCCAGCGCCTCGCGCCAGAGGGCCAGGGCCACGCCGGAGTCCTTGCCGCCGGTATAGGCCACTGCGACCTCGGCCGGGGCCAGGCGCTTAAGCACGGCGTCCAGCAGCACGCGGCTGCGCGCCAGCTTGTCGGCCAGGGTGGCCTCCGGCGGCAGGGGCGGAAAATGGACCAGGGCGTCGAGGGGCATGCGGACTCCTTCACATATATGCGCGCGCGGCTTGCGGGCGTGCCGCAAGGGCGGTATGTTCACGTATCACGTTCTGGCAGGAGTGGTAATGTTGAACAAAATCGCAGATTTTGTCCATACTCAAGCGCATTGCGTACTGGCCACCTGCGGGGGCGAAGGGACGGCCTGCGCGCCGCACGCCTCGCTCATGGCCTATTGCGCCGCGCCCGATTGCACGGAATTTTGGCTGGTCACGCCACGGGATACGAAAAAGTTCCGCAACCTCGCGGCCAACCCCCGCGCCAGCCTGCTGATTGACGATCGCGCCGCCGGCTGTTCGCCCGGCCAGGCGCTCACGGTGGCGGTCCGGTCGGTGCCCTTTGCCTCCGCCGCTGCGGAAAAGCACGCGCGCGCCGCTCTCCTGGCCCGGCACCCCGGCCTGGCTGGGTTCCTGGCCGGGGAGGGGGTGGTCTTGTTGCGGCTCAAGACCGAAAGCTTCCAGCTTCTGACCGGACTCTCCGATGTGTTTTTCACCAGTATTTTTCATCCTGGCGGAGAAAATGCTTGACGCTCGGCCGAGGAAGGCTTAATCCTGCCTTCCTCGCGTGGGCTCGTAGCTCAGTGGATAGAGCGCCGGACTACGAATCCGTAGGCCGCAGGTTCAAATCCTGCCGGGCCCACCACGCAAGACCAGGGCCGCTGTCGAAAGACGGCGGCCCTTTTTGCGTTTGCGCCCCCGGGCGGGGGAGTACATAAATTACATGCCGCTCATTGACGCGTCGATATCCTGGGGATAGACAGGGGGTGATTGTCCCCCCCCTTCGGGACACGCCGCGCCTTGTGCTTCTGGCGCGCGCAACCGCAACCGAGGCGGCCCTGATGTCCAGAGTCCGGATTCTCCTGTGGATCGTCCTGGGAGCGCTTATTTCAGCGGCGGCCCTGTCGCTTTACATGCGCTCCGCGCAGGACCGCGCCCTGGAGCGCATCCGCAAGGCCGGCGTCATCCGCATCGGCTATGCCGTGGAGGCCCCCTACGCCTTCCTCACCCCGGAGGGCAAGGTCACCGGGCAGTCGCCCGAGCTGGCCCGCCGTTTGGCCCAGCGCCTCGGCATCAAGGACATCCAGTGGCACCTGTCCGAATTCGGCGCCCTCATCACCGACCTGAAGGAAGGCCGCATCGACGTGGTGGCCGCGGGCATGTTCATCACCCGCGAACGCGGGGAGCAGGTGAGTTTTTCCGAGCCGGTGTTCCATGTGCGGCCGGCGCTGCTTGTGGCCAAGGGCAACCCGAAGCGCCTGCACTCCTACCAGGACGCCCTGGCCGACGGGCGCATCCGGCTGGCCGTGCTGACCGGCGCGGTGGAGGGCGACGCCCTGCGCCGCGCGGGCCTGGCCGAGCGCCAGCTGGTCATGGTGCCCGACGCCCAGACCGGGCGCGTGGCCGTGGAGACGGGCATGGCCGACGGCCTGGCCCTGTCCTCGCCCACCATCCAGTGGATGGCCATACGCGAGCAGCTGGGCCGCACGGAGATCGCCCGGCCCTTCGAGGCCACGGGGCTTGAGCTGGGCGGACGCACGGGCTTTGGCGGCTTCGCCTTCCGCAAGGAGGACAAGAGCCTGCTGGCCGCCTGGAACGAGGAGCTGATGGCCCTTGCCGCCAGCCCGGAATATCTGGATCTCATGGACGACTTCGGCTTCGGGCCGGAGGAGATGCCCGGAAGCATGACCACCCGGGAGATTCTGGCCCCATGAGCGACCGGCTGGCCTCCATATCCGCCGCGTTGCGGAACTGGGTCCCGCAGCGGCGCTGGGAGATCTGGAGCACCATCGTGCTCTCGCTTCTGGTGTGCGCGCTCATCGCCTGGATGCACCTGTCGCAGCAGAACGACATGCGCCAGGCCAGCCAGCGGCTGGAGACCATGCGCCAGGCGCGCATCGAACTTTCCCAGGGCTTTCTGGCCGTGCTGCTCTCCGGCGAGCCGGACTCGCCCTACAGGCGCGAGCAGGGACTGGTGCTCATCCGCCAGGCCCTGGCCACCTTCGACCGTTCGGTGCTCGACGCGGGCCAAGTGGACCAGGAAGCCACGCAGCGGTTCATGGAGAGCATCGCCGCCTTCTATACCCGCCTGGGCGACCTGGAAAACCGCAGCCTGAGCCAGGCGGAAAAGGCCACGGCCCTGCGCATCGCCTACCACGACCTGGAGCGCCAGGCCGAGCGCATCGACGCGCGCACCCGGCGCGAGCTGGGCCACCTGGGCGAGCGCTTTGCCCACGAATTCGCCCTGGTGCTGGCCGTGTCGATGCTGCTTTTGACCGGGGTGAGCGCGCATGTGTTCTTCGCCGGGCGGGCCAGGGAGCGCGCCGAGGCGAAGGGCCACAGCCTGGCGGAGCGCCAGGGAATCACCCTGCGCAGCATCGGCGACGGCGTCATCGTCACCGACGAGCAGGGCCGGGTGGAGCTTGTGAACACGGCGGCCGAGGCCATGACCGGCTGGCGCGACGCCGAGGCCCGCGGCCTGCCCCTGCGCGAGGTCTTCAACATCATCAACGAGCAGACGCGCCTGCCCCTGGACAGCCCCGTGGACAGGGTGCTGCGCGACGGCGTGCGCGTGGAGCTGGCCAACGACACCCTGCTGGTGGCCAAGAACGGGGCCGAACGCGCCATAGCCGACAGCGCCGCGCCCATCACCGACGATGCCGGGGGCATCCGGGGCGTGGTGCTGGTGTTCCGCAACCAGTCGGACGAGAAGTTCTACAAGCGGGCCCTGCGCGAGAGCGAGCTGCACTTCCGCACCCTGGCCAACAACGGCCAGGCCCTCATCTGGACCGCCGGGCTGGACAAGCTGTGCGACTACTTCAACGAGCCCTGGCTGCGCTTTACCGGGCGGCCCCTGGAGAAGGAGCTGGGCAACGGCTGGGCCGAGGGCGTGCACCCGGACGACTTCGAGCGCTGCCTGGACATCTACGTGACGGCCTTCGACCGGCGCGAGGCCTTCAGCATGGAGTACCGCCTGCGCCACGCCAGCGGCGAATACCGCTGGATCGTGGACCAGGGCACCCCGCGCTACGATTCCGAGGGCGTGTTCGTGGGCTACATCGGCCATTGCCTGGACATCAACGAGACCAAGCAGAACCAGCAGGCCCTGCGCCTGGCCAAGGAGGCCGCGGAAGCGGCCAACAAGACCAAGAACGAATTCCTGGCCAACATGAGCCACGAGATCCGCACGCCCCTGAACGGCATCCTGGGCATGCTGCAGCTGCTGGACACCACGCGGCTGGACGAGGAGCAGCGCCGGTACCTGCTGGCCGCCGCGCAGTCGTCCAAGCGGCTCACCCGGCTCCTGTCGGACATCCTGGACTTCTCACGCATCGAGGCGGGCATGCTGGCCGTGCAGCGCGCGCAGTTCGCGGTGGAGGGCCTGCGGCGCGCGGCCCTGGAGCTCTTCGGACTCACCGCGCGGGAAAAGGGCGTGGCCCTCACGGTGGACATCCTCCCCGGGGTGCCCCGGGTGCTTGTGGGCGACGAAGCCCGGCTGCTGCAAATCCTCTTCAACCTCATCGGCAACGCGCTGAAGTTCACCCGCCAGGGCGAGGTGCGCGTGGAAGTGAGCCTCCTGCCCGGATGCATGCCGACGGACTGCCGCCTGCTGTTCAGCATAGAGGACACGGGCATCGGCATCACCGACGAGCTTCTGGCCAACATCTTCGAGCCCTTCACCCAGGCCGAGGGGGCCTACACCCGGCGCTTCCAGGGCGCGGGGCTCGGGCTGGCCATCGTGCGTCGGCTCATCGGGCTCCTGGGCGGCTCGCTCTGCGTGGACAACAGCGGCCCGGGCACGCTCATGGCCGTCGCCCTGCCCTTCGGCCTGCCGGCCGCCGGGGACGGCCCCCCGCAGGACCAGGCAGACAGCCGGGAGGAAGGGCTTTCACTCCTGTCGCCGGGAACGCAAGCCGGTGCGCCCCTGCGCGTGCTCCTGGTGGAGGACGAGGAGATCAGTCTGCTGGCGGCGGAGCAGATGCTCAAGAAGTCCGGCTATGCCGTCAGCCCCGCGCGCGACGGGCGTCAAGCCATGGAGGCCCTGGCGCGGGAGGATTTCGACCTGGTGATCATGGATGTGCAGATGCCCGTGCTGGACGGGGTGGAGACCACCCGGGCCATCCGCTCCTCGCAGGAACTGGGGCCCAGGTCGCGGGTGCCCATCATCGCCATGACGGCCTACGCCATGGCCGGGGACCGCGAACGCTTCATGGCCGCGGGCATGGACGGCTACACCTCGAAGCCCGTGGACATGGCCGAGCTTGGCCGGGTCATCGGCCGGGTGCTGACCCGCAGGACCGCGGGCATGGCCGGGGGCGAGGGCTTTTCCGGCTAGTCGCTCCAGCGCTCGCGGATGGCGATGATCTCCTGCTCGTGGCGGAAGAAGGCCTCAACCACGGCGGGGTCGAACTGGGTGCCCGCGCCGGCGCGGATGAGCCCGCCCGCTTCCTCCTGCGTCATGGCCTTCTTGTAGGGGCGGTCGCTGCACAGGGCGTCGTATACGTCCACCACGGTGACGATGCGCGCCTCCAGGGGGATGTCCTCGGTACTCAGGCCGAAGGGGTAGCCCTTGCCGTCCCAGCGTTCGTGATGGCACAGGGCCAGCACGCGCGCCAGCTTCAGCTGCTCGCTGCCGGCCATCTCGCGCATCAGAAGCGGGTCGGAGCAGAGGCGGTGGGCCTCGTCCTTGCTGTCCAGCGGGCCCAGAATCTCGCAGCCGTACACGCAGTGCCGGCGCATGATGTCCCATTCAGCGGGCGATAGTTTGCCGGGCTTCAAGAGCACCTCGTCGGGGATGCCGATCTTGCCCACGTCGTGCAGGGGCGCGCATTCCCCCAGAAGTTCGCAGGCGTCCTCGTCCATGCCCATGGCCCGGCCCAGGAGCCGGCTTATCTGCCCCACGCGGATGACGTGGCGGCCGGTCTCGTTGTCCTTGTACTCCGCCGCGCGGGAAAGGCGCTGCATCACCTGGCGGCGGGTCTCCTCAAGCTCGCTGGTGCGCTCCCGCACCAGTCGCTCCAGGCCCTCCTGGTACTGCTTGTTTTCCTTGAGCAGCCGGGCCCGCTCGAACACCTTTTGCAGGGTGTAGTCCAGGATGTTCAGGTTGTGCAGCGGCTTGGTGATGAAGTCCCAGGCGCCGATGCGCATGGCCGAGAGGGCGTCCTCCACGATGCCCACGCCGGAGAGCACGATGATGGGCACCTCGGGCGCCTCGACAACGGCGTGCTTGATGAATGAGTAGCCGTCCATCACCGGCATGTTCAGGTCCACCACCACGGCGGCTATGTCCTGGCGGTTGGCCAAAAGCAGGTCCAGGCCCTCCTGGCCGTTGCCGGCCTCCAGGGTCGCGTACTCCAGGTCCTCCAGGTGGGCGGTAAGCGACCGCCTGAGCCCCGGCTCGTCGTCGATGATGAGGATGGTCATGTTTCCGCTCCGGTTACTTGAGGCGGTGGCGGATGCGCGTCAGCATCAGGTCCATGTCGCAGGGCTTGAAGAACACGTCGTCCTCCTCCAGGCCGGCTGCCTGCAACTCCCGCGTGAGGGCGAAGTCCATGGAGCCGGTGTGCAGCAGGAAACGCGCGCACAGGCCGCGCTCCCTGGCGTTCAGGATGAAGGCCTGGCCGTCCATGCCGGGCAGGCGCATGTCCACTATGCACAGGTCCGCCGGTTCGCGGGCCAACTCCTCCAGGGCCTCCTCGGCAGAGGCGCTGGAGCGCAGGGAAAATTCGTCGAAGTCCTCCAGAAAATCCACGAGCAACTGGCGGATGCGCTCCTCGTCGTCGAGGATGAGCAGGCGGGCGGGAGAACTCATGCCGCGTCCCCTTCCGGCTCTTCCGCGGGCAGGTCGATGCTGAACAGGGTGCCCTGGCCCGGGTGCGAGCTCACGGACATCCTGCCGCCGTGGCCCTTGGTGATGATGAAGTACGACACCGACAGTCCGAGGCCGGTGCCCACGCCCGGAGGCTTGGTGGTGTAGAAGGGCTCGAACACGCGGCGTTGCACCTCAGGCTGCATGCCGGGTCCGTTGTCCTCTATCTCGATGTGCAGGTGGTCCCCGGCGTTCGTCACGCGGATGCAGATCCTGGGCTCCAGCGGCTGGGGTTCCGCCGCGGCCAGGGCCTGGGCCGAGTTGCGCAGCAGGTTCAAGAGCACCTGCTCGATCTCCGTCTCCGTGCAGTTGACCACGGGCAGGCCGTCCCCGTAGTCGCGCTCGATCTTGATGCGCTTGAAGTCGTAGCTTTTCTTCAGGTCGTAGTCGCTGCCGGCCAGGGTCACGGCCTTGTCGATGATGGAGGGCAGGTCGCAGACCTTGCGGCGGCTCTCGCTGGAGCGGCTGAAGTCGAGCATGTGCCGGATGATGCCCGAGGCGCGCACCGCGGCGGACTGGATGTCCTCGATGAACACGTCGAGCTTTCTGGCCTGCATGTACTGCTGGAAGACTTCCATATCGAGTCCCAGCCCGGCGGCGACCTCGACGTTCTTCTTGAAATCGGTGCGGGTGCGCTGCACCAAGTTCTGGGCCGCCTGCAGCACTATGCCCAGGGGGTTGTTTATCTCGTGGGCGATGCCCGCGGCGATGCCGCCCACGGAGATCATCTTCTCGGTCTGGATCATCATCTCCTGCATGCGCTTCATTTCCGTCACGTCGCGCACCAGGCCCAGAATGTAGCGCCTGTCGCCGATGGTGATGATGTGGCAGGAAATGGCGCACTGGATGAGCTGGCCGTCCTTGCGCCGTCCCTCGAATTCGTAGTTCTCCACGTGGCCGTCGGTGCGCAGCATCTCATGGATCGCGTTGCGGCTCATCTCGTCGGCGTAGAAGGCCATGCCCTTGGAGTCTTTGCCGAGGAGCTCCTGGGAGCTGTAGCCGGTGAGCTTCTTGAAGGCCTCGTTCACGTCGGCGAAGCGGTTGTCCTCCAGGTCCACCAGGGCCATGGCCTCCGGCGAGTAGCGGAACAGGCGCGAGAAGCGTTCCTCGGACTGGCGCAGCTGCTCCACGGCCTGCAGGCGTTCGGTGATGTCCTGGAAGATGCCCAGCACGCCCACGGCCTGGCCCGTGTCGTCCAGCAGCGGCAGCTTGCTGGTCTCAAGCCAGGCCAGGCTGCCGTCCTCCCGGGTGAGCGATTCCACGTAGCGCAGCTTGGATGTCTGGGTCTTCATGACTTCCTGGTCGTCCAGACGGTAGGCCGCGCTGGCTTCGGGGGCGATGGGCAGGTCGAAGTCCGTCTTGCCGACGATGTCGAGGGAGGAGGCCAGGCCCATGGCCTGCGCGAAGGACG
Source organism: uncultured Desulfocurvus sp. (assembly GCA_964446455.1). Classification (GTDB taxonomy): domain Bacteria; phylum Desulfobacterota; class Desulfovibrionia; order Desulfovibrionales; family Desulfovibrionaceae; genus Humidesulfovibrio. The sequence continues at coordinate 16,009 of CAYUOW010000010.1, read as the reverse complement.
CGTTGCAGCCCTGGAACACGCTGGCCTTGTCCTTCCAGAAGATGGACAGGGGCACCGTGTTCAGGATGCTCTCCAGCAGGCGGCGGTTCTCGCGCAGTTCCTGGTCGGCCCTGGTGCGCTCGGTCACGTCGCGGGCCACGGTCATGCGGTAGCGCTTGGAGCCGATCTCCATGATCTGGCTGGAAATGGAGTGGATGACCTCCGCGCCGTGCTTGTCGCGCCCGCGCACTTCCACGTTCAAGGCGTGGCCGTCGGCCTTCACGCGCTCCAAAATGTCTTCCAGCTGCTTCGGGTCGGTGTACAGCCCGAGCTGGGCCACGGTCTTGCCGATGACTTCTTCGCGGTCGAAGGCGTGGCTCTCGATGAAGGTTTCGTTCACGTCCACGATGATGCCGGTGTCCAGTTCGGAGAGCACGATGCTGTCGGGCGAGAGGCGGAACAGGCTGGAGAAGCGCTCCTCGGACTGGTGCAGCAGCTCAAGGGCCTGCATGCGTTCGGTGATGTCCTCCAGCGTGGCCACCACGCCGTGGGCCTCGCGTCCCTCCACCACCAGCGGGGTGGCGTTCACGTAGAGGGCTTTGCGCTCACCCCCGGGGTGGGGGTACCAGGCCAGCAGGCCCAGCACCGGCGCGCGCTGGGCAAAGGCCAGGGCGAAGGGCGAGGTCTCCTCGGTGAGGGGCGCGCCCTCGGAGTCCTCCAGGGCGATGGCCGCGGGCAGGGGCGAGTGGGTGTCCAGGGCCAGGATGCCGCGGGCGTGCCTGTTCATGTATTCCGGCCGGCCCGTGGGGCCGAAGGTGACGATGCCCACGGGGGACAGTTCGGTCAGGGTGCGGTGGTCGGCCTCGGAGTTGCGCAGGCTGGCCATGATCTTGCGCAGGGCGCCCAGGGCCAGGGCCACCACCATCAGGGTGACGAGCGAGATGACGCCGCTCACCGCGGCCAGGCGCGTGGCCGGGGCCAGCACCTCGTCCTCGTCGGATTCGAGCACCAGGACCCAGCCTGTGGCTTCGTTGCGGCGCGTGAGGCACATGTGGCGAACGCCCTCGCGGTTGTAGCGGTGGACAGCTCCTGTGGCTGCGTCGGCCACCAGCTCCGCGGTGTGCGCCCCGGTGCCGAAGTCGCCCGGAGCGGACCAGGGCGGGGTGGCCAGAAGCGTGCCGTCGGCGCTCAAGACAGAGGCGCCGCCGCTTTTGCCGATGCGCGAATCGTTCAGCATGGTCCGGGCGAAGGTTTCCGTGTGCAGGATGCCCACCACGACGCCCACCACGATGCCGTCTGGCGCGCGCAAGGGGGTGGAGGACACCAGGATGGGCCGCCCGGTGACGCGCGACACGGCCACGGTGTCCAGGGTGGAGTGCCCAGCCAGGGCCTGGGTGAAGTAGTGCCGGTCCGACACGTTGAGGGTCGCGGTGAGCGAGGGGGACGATGCGAGTACCAGTTGCCCCTGGGGGTTCATGAGGTACACGCGCTCAAAGGTGCCACTGCGCACATAGCTTTCCAGCTTGCGCTGGGCGGCCACCCGGGCCGAGCGCCCCAGGTAGGAATCCTCCAGGGCCAGGCGCAGCACGTCCTCCTGGGCCACAAGGCTGGTCTGGGTGCTCATGTCCCGCGCCTGCAGGCTTATCTCGCGGTCCAGGAAGCTCAGGGCCTGGGCTATCTGGTTCTGGGCCAGGGCCTCCACCGTGTTTTTGGTGTAAAAATAGGCAACGAGGGTGGTCACCAGCACGCCAAGGGCCACGGCGGTCAAAACCGGCGCCAGGTAGCGGTCGAGCAGAAAGCGGCGGGAGGGGGAATCGGGAGGCTGCGTCACTTGATCACCACCCCGGCGGCGCTGATGATCTCGTACGGGATGGTCAGGCCCAGGCGTTCAGCCGTTTTGAGGTTCAGCACCACGATGCCCTTCTGGTTGATGCGCACGGGCAGGCTGCCCGCGTTGACGCCGCGTTCCAGCACCTGGCGGGCCATGCTTCCGGCCAAGGTTCCCTGTTCCTGGCCGGACTCCAGCACGCCGCACAGCAGGCCGTGTTCCTTGGCGTAGTCCGAAAAGCCCAGGGTGGGCAGTTTGTTGACCGAGGTTGTCCAGGCGTTGACCGTGTCGGCCGGGACCACGCGCCCCGTGGTTTCATCCAGCAGGGAGTGGTACACGCCCAGGGCCAGGGCACCGGTCTTGGACTGGTAGCGCAGCACCTGGCGCTGCCACTGCTGGTAGGTGCGTATCCGTTCCACTCCGACGATCTTCAGGGCGAAGGGGCCGTGCTGCTTCAGGTCGGCCTTCATGTCATCAAGGACGTAGCCCATGGATTCGGAGTCTTCCAGCAGCAAAGCCACGGACCGCGGAGCGGGGCTGATTTTCTTGAGCAGGGCGAAGCCGTCGCGGAAGTGCCAGCGTTCGCGCACGCCGGAGACGTTCTGCGCCGGGAAGCCATACAGGCTCAAAGGGGCGTTGACCCCGCAGAAGATGACCTGGGGAGAGGGGCGGCCCTTGAGGAAAGGTTCCGCAAGGTACACCTGGGCCGCGTCGTCCACGGTGATGACCACCTGGGGCTTCACGGCGTTGATGCGGTCCAGGATGGCCCGGGCCCTGCGGCGCTGGTTCTCGGGCTCCGGGTCGCGCTTGGCGTCCAGGTACAGGGTTTCCACCGTGGCCCTGGTGCCGCGCAGGGCCTCCTGGATGCCTTGGCTGATGGTCTGGGTCCAGATGTATTCCGGATTGTAGCTGTGCACGACGATGATGCGCGGTGCGGGCCTTGTCTCCGCCGTGTCCTGGGCGAACGCCATGACGGCTACGCATAAGACGAGCAACAGAGTGAACAAGGAAAGACGCGCAGAGCGCATGCGTTTCTCCCGCCGTGTGTTGTGTGGACGCGGCATTGACGGCTGGGGAGGCCGTAGTCCTAACTACTTAGCTAAATGGCGTCTCCCTGTCCAGCGCCCCGCCCCTTGCTTCGCTCCCGCTGCTGCCTTGGCCGCGCGCCCGTCACTTGATGACGATCCCCGCGGCTTGGATGAGCTCAAATGGAATGGATATGCCCAGTTGTTCCGCAACCTTGAGATTCAGCAGCACGGTGCCGCGCATGTTGGTGCGCACGGGCAGCGCGCCGGCAGCGACCCTCTTCTCCAGCACCTGCCGGGCCATGAGCCCGGCCAGGTAGCCCTGCTCGTGGCCGGATTCCAGCACCCCGCAGAACATGCCGTGCCCGACGGAGTAGTCCGCGAAGCCGATGGTGGGCAGCTTGTTCGCGGTCTTGGTCCAGGCGATGACTGCCTCCGGGGGCACGGTCCTGCCCGTGTCCTCGTCGCGCAGGGAATGGTAGATGCCGAGCGCCAGGGCGTCGGCCCGGGACTGGTAGCCCTGCACCTTGCGCTGCCATTGCTGGAAGGTTTCGGCCTGTTCCGCGGCGATGAGCTTGAGGCTGAAGGGTCCGTTCTGGCGCTGTTCCTGCCGCAGGTCGGCTAGCACGTGGGAGCTGGAGTCGGAGCCGTCGGTGAGCATGGCCACCCGTTTGGCGCCGGGCACCAGTTTCTTGAGCAGGGCGAAGCTTTGCCGGAAGTGCCAGCGCTCGCGCACGCCGGAGATGTTCCGCGCCGGGAAGCCGTAAGCCTCCAGCGGAGCGTTGACCCCGCAGAAGATGACCTGGGGGCTGGCGCGGCCCTTGAGATGCGGCTGCACCAGATACACCTGGGCCGCGTCGTCCGTGGCGATGACCACCTGGGGCTTCCAGGTTTCGATGCGCTGCACCAAGACCAGGGCCTTGGTCTGGAGGCTTGCCTGATCATGGTCGCGCTTGGCGTCCAGGTATAGGGTTTCCACCTCGGCCTTGCTGCCGCGCAGGCCTTCCTGAACGCCCTGGTTCACGGCGTCGGTCCAGATGTAGCCGGGATTGTAGCTGTGCACCACGAGCACGCGCAGGGCGGCCTCGGCCCTGGCCGGGCTTTGCGCCCGGGCGGGCACTGCCGCGCCAAGGGCGAGGAGGGTGAAAAGGAGTATCGGCCGGGCCCAGCGCATGCGTTTCTCCTGCTGCCCCTCCCCAGCCGCTGTGCTGGCGGCCGGGAAGGGGTATTCGAAACTTTAGCCTGTATTCCGGGCCATTGTCCAGCGCTGGCCCACAAAGGGGGCGCGACGGGGGGACGGCTGCCTTGTTTTGGCTTACAGCTTGAATTCGCCGCCCGCGTAAATGACCTGGCTGCCGCCGCCCTTGAGCAGCGCGGTGACGGTCTTGTCTTCGGTGTTCACCAGATCCCAGTGCAGGGCGGAGTCGTTGAAGCCCAGCGCTTCCTTCTTGGCCGCGTCCAGGGTGGTCTGGTCCCCGGCGTAGGTGTCGGAGTAGCTGGCCCCCACGGCAACGTGGCAGTTGCCGAACGGCCCGCCGAAGTTCTCGTCGAAGAGCGTGCTGGCCATGAAGGCGTTGATGCGCGAGTGGCGGCGGTCGGTGAGGGAGAACTCGCCCAGCTGGGCCGCGCCCGTGTCCATGGCCAGCTGCTTCTTCACGAAGTCCTCGCCTTCTTTGGCCGTGGTCTCCACCACGCGGCCCTCCTTGAACACCAGGCGCACGCCCTCCACCCGGTTGCCGGAGCGGTAGGACGGCTGGTCGGCGTAGTACACGCCCTCGGTGCCGCGCCAATCAGGCGAGAGGAAGACCTCGAAGCTCGGAATGTTGTGCCCGGAGACGCCCAGCCAGCGCCGCTCGGCCCCGGGGGTGACGGTGAGGTCGCAGTGCGCGCTCTCCACCTTCAGGCGGTCGATCTCAAGGCCGCCCAGGGCCTGCTTCACGCGGGTCACCTCGGCGTGGACCTCCTTCCATTTGGCCGCCGGGTCGTCGGCGTCCAGGAAGCAGGCCTGCTTGATCTGCGCGGCGTACTCTTCGACGGAGAGCCCGGCGCACCTGGCCTGCTCCTCGGTGGGATAGGCGCACAGGGTCCACCCGAAGTCGCCGGTCTGCTCGCGGCCTTCCATGATCTCGCGCAGGAACTTTCTGGCCACGGCGGCCAGGCCGATCTTGGCCGGGTCCGTGCCCGCAAGATGGGTGAGGGAGGCGGGCGCGATGAGGGAGATGAGGCCGGAAAGGTTCTGCATCAGCTCACGGTCGCCCGGGGGCACGGCCTTGATCTGTTCGTCCGTGCCCTTGCCGTAGAACGAGACCTCCATGCCGGTGGTGAGGTTCTGCCGGGGCACGGGCACCATGCCCTCGGTGATGAGCAGGTCGTACACGGCCTCGGCCAGGGGAGTGGCCGCCTGGTCGAAGCGCAGCAGGATGAAATCGCCCGGCTTGTAGGGGCTGGTGCGGGCGGTGGTGAGGCCCCACCACAGGGTGCGGGCATATTTTTCGAGTTCGAGTGTGGAGAACATGCGTCTGTCCTTGAAGGAGATTTCCGACCAAAGCGCTTCGCCGCCGGATTGTGCGTACATAGCCCACACGCCCGCGAAGCTCAATATCGGCGCGGGGGGCGCGGATGGCGCACAGACATTCAGAATCTCCGGCATGGCTTGACACGGAAGCCGACCTGGATATATCAGCAACCCCGGAGCCAGCGCGCTCGCCGCCTGGCATGAAAGCTGAGGGAAACGGCGCCTGGCCCACCGGGCCGCATCCTTTAAATCTTAGAGAAATGCGGACCGGACGGGGCTGACGATATTCCTATTATACACACCTGGAGGGTACAATGGGCTACAAGGTTACTGTCGATAACGACAAATGCATCGGCGACGGCGAGTGCGTGGACGTTTGCCCGGTCGAGGTCTATGAGCTGCAGGACGGCAAGGCCGTTGCGGTGAACATGGAAGAGTGCCTGGGCTGCGAGTCCTGCGTGGAAGTTTGCGAGCAGGACGCCATCGTCATCGAAGAAGAATAGCTTTCAACAGCTCCGGCTGAGACGACGGGGGCGGCGCTTGCGCCGCCCCCGCAATCGCCGTCTTTGGCGGCGGCCGGGGCGCCGGGAATGATGCATGTCCGTCTTTGTTGAGGCGGAACGGGGCCGGGGGAATCCCGGCTTTTTTGTATCAAGGCCCCCTTTACATGCCCCGCCTGGGGACACATATTTTCGTCACCACCATCACCGCGATTGCCAGCGAGGAGTGCCGCATGGCCCTTGATTTTTCCGATTTCTTCAAGCGCTACGAGGCCATCATCGGCGAGGCCGACCAGGTTTTCGAGACCGTGAAGGGCAAGTACGCCGAGAACGTGCGCTGCGAAAAAGGCTGCAGTGACTGCTGCCATGCCCTGTTCGACCTGACCCTGGTCGAGGCGCTGTACCTGAACGCCAACTTCCTGGAGCGTTTTTCCGGCAAGGCCAAGACCGCCGTGCTGGAGCGCGCCGACGAGTCCGACCGCCTGGTGCACCGCCTCAAGCGCGACGCCTTCAAGGCCGTGAAGGAGGGCGCCAACGCCCAGGACATCCTGGCCGAGATGGCCAAGGTGCGCGTGCGCTGCCCGCTGCTCGACGACGACGGCGCCTGCCAGATGTACGACAAGCGCCCGGTCACCTGCCGCATCTACGGCGTGCCCACGGCCATCGGCGGGCAGGCCCACACCTGCGGCAAGTCCGGCTTTGAGCGCGGCAAGCCCTATCCCACCGTGTACCTGGACCGCATCCAGGACCGCCTGTACGCCCTCTCGCACGAACTGGCCGAGAGCCTGACCACCCGCTACAAGGGCCTGGGCGAGGTGCTGGTGCCCGCGTCGCTGGCGCTTCTGACCGAGTACAACGAGGAATACCTGGGCATCATGAGCGAGAAGGAGGCCAAAGAAGCCAAGGAGACCGCCGCCGCAGCCGCCAAGGCCGCCGCGCCCGCTCCGGCTCCCAAGGCTCCTGCCGCCGTGGCCCGGCCCCGCGCCCAAATGGCGCCCAAGGCGGCTTCGGGGGCCAAGCCCGCAGGCAAGGGCATGGCCGCCTGCTCCGGCTGCTCGCCGGAGACCAAGAAGGGCGGCTGCGCTGGCTGCTCGCCCCAGGCCTTCACCATCGGCCAGGCGCCCGCCAAGCCTGCTGCGAAGAAGGCCGCCGCCAAGCCCGCAGCCAAACCCGCCGTGAAGAAGCCCGCGGCCAAACCCGCGGCCAAAAAGGCCAAGGGATAGCCATGGAGGCCATGTACACCCCGCAGCAGGTGGAGGAGCAGAAGCGCGCCATGTACGAGGGGCTGTCGCCCCGGCGCCGGCGCTTCGTGGACCGCATCGGCTACGAGAACTGGGACCCCTACCAGGCCCCGTTCGACCCCATCGACATCCGCACGGACGTCATGGGCATGACCACCCACGATCTTTTGAACCGCTACTTCAAGAGCCTGCCGGAGATGCCGGACCCGGACTACATGCAGACCTTGTCCGAGTTCATGGTCATGCTGGTCATGAACATCGAGAAGGTGCGGCCCATCCTGGAGTTCAGCGACTGGTACAACGCCCGGCTCAACGAGCGCGGCATCAGCATCAAACCCAAGGCCGCGAGCGCCGACAACACCCCGGAGTAATCGCATGGACGATCCGAAGTTCAACAACGTCGACGAATACATCGCCCACCTGAAGGACAAGCTGCGCGGCGCGCCCGAGTGCGGCAACACCCACTACAACCTGGGCGTGGCCTATCTTTCCAAGCGCGAGTTCATGGACGCCGAGCGCTCCTTCCGCGAGGCCGTGGCCAACTCGCCCAAGCTGGCCGAGGGCTACGTGCAGCTGGGCGGCATCTGCCTGGAGCGCGGCGACCTGGAAGGCTGCCTGAACTTCAACCGCCAGGCCACCCAGGTGCGGCCCTTCTTCGCCGTGCCCTGGGGCAACATCGGCTTCGTGCTGCTGCAGCTGGGCGATTCGGACAAGGCCATTCCGGCCCTGCAGAAGGCCATCAAGTACGATCCCAACTTCGTGCAGGCCCTGGCCACCCTGGGCAGCGCGCACTTCTCCCGCGGCGAGATGGAAGAGGCCGTCACGGCCCTGACCAAGGCCGTGGAGCGGCAGCCCATGTTCGGACCGGCCTGGAACAACCTGGCCCTGTGCAGCGCCGAGCTGGGCAACTGGACCCGCGCGGACGAGTGCGCCAAGAAGGCCCAGGAGAGCGGCTACGAAGTGCCCCAGGCCTTCCTGGACGAGATCGCCCAGAACCTGAAATAGGTCCCACGGAGGGGCGCATGGCCCATTTCCGCGACCTCAAGCGCCTTGTGCGCGAACTGCTGGCCGGGCCGGATTGGCGCGCACGCCTGGATGAACTTTCGTCCGTGCCTGCGCGGCGTCTGCCCGGTCCGCTGTTTTCGTTGCTGCTGGACAAGGACGAGCTGGTGCGCTGGCGGGCCGTCACCGCCTTTGGCCTGACCATGGCCCGCATGGCCGAAAGCCGCGAGCAGGGCGAAGGTCTGGAAGCCGCCCGCGTGGTCCTGCGCCAGTGCCTGTGGCGCATGAACGAGGAATCCGGCGGCCTCGGCTGGGGCATCCCCGAGGCCCTGGGCGAAAGCCTGGCCCGGCACGAGCGCCTGGCGAAAGAGTTTCACCGCATGCTGGCCTCCTACGTGCGCGAGGAAACCAGCGGCGAGGGCAACTACCTGGAGCACGCGGCGCTCAGGCGCGGGGTGTTTTGGGGGCTGGGGCGCCTGGCGCAGAGCTTTCCGGAACTTTTGGCGGCGGAGACGGGCACGCTTGTGGCCGGGCTGGCCGACGAGGACGGAGCCAACCGGGGGCTGGCGGCCTGGGTGCTGGGCCTTGTGCCCGCTGCGCAGGCGGGCACGGCGCGTGAAGCACTGCACGCCCTGAAGGACGACGCCTCGGAAGTGGCGCTGTTCCTGAACGGAGAGCTTGTCCGCACCACGGCCGGGGCGCTGGCCCGGCAGGCCCTTGAACGGCTTGCCGCGGCGAAGTGAAGATTTCCCGGCAATCTTTTGTTGACAAGCAAAATGGCTTTGGGTAAACGAACCTTCCCTTGAGCAATTTAGGCGCGTAGCTCAGTTGGTTAGAGCACTTGCTCGACACGCAAGGGGTCAGGAGTTCAAGTCTCCTCGTGCCTACCATATTATGCGGAAAGGGAGGCCTGTGCCTCCCTTTTCCTTTTGTATCTTCCACAGGTCTCCGCGCTTCCGGGAGCGCCGGGCCGAACAAGGAGCATCGCCGTGGAACTCTCCGTGGCTGGTCAGCAGATCTCAGTGGAAGCGGGCGCAAGCTTCGCCGACGCCTTCAAACAGGCCCTGTCCAAAAAACAGTTCAAAGAGCTGGTTGTGGCCCGCTGCGGCGAGTCCCTGCTGGACCTCACCACCCCCATCCCGGCCGGTTGCGCGGCTGTGGAGCCCGTGTACGCGGACTCCCCGGAAGGCCTTGAGGTCATCCGCCACTCCACCGCGCACCTCATGGCCGAGGCCGTGAAGAAGCTCTTTCCCAGCGCCAAGGTCACCATCGGCCCGGCCGTGGACAACGGCTTCTACTACGATTTCGACTACGAGCGCCCCTTCACGCCCGAGGATCTGGAGGCCATCGAGGCCGAGATGCTCAAGATCGTGGGCGCGGACAAGCCCTTTGTACGCGCGGAGCTTTCGAGCGCCGAGGCGCGGGAGAAGTTCGCGGCCGAGGGTGAGACCTACAAGGTCGAGCTCATCGACGACCTGGGCGTGGACCACGTGTCCACCTACACCCAGGGCGGCTTCACCGATTTGTGCCGCGGCCCCCACGTGCCGCGCACCGGGCTCATCAAGGCCTTCAAGCTGACCACCGTTGCCGGGGCCTACTGGCGCGGCGACGAGAAGAACCCGCAGCTGCAGCGCATCTACGGCACGGCCTGGGCCAGCCCCAAGGACCTCAAGGTCTACCTGGAGCGCATCGAGGAAGCCAAGAAGCGCGACCACCGCAAGCTCGGCGTGCAGCTCGACCTGTTCAGCTTCCACGAGGACGTGGGCGGCGGCATGGTGCTGTGGCATCCCAAGGGCGCGCTTACCCGCGCCATCCTGGAAGACTTCGAGCGCAAGGAACACCTGAAGCGCGGCTACCAGTTCGTGCAGGGTCCGCTCATCCTCCGCAGGGAACTGTGGGAGAAGAGCGGCCACTACGACAACTACCGCGAGAACATGTACTTCACGGAGATCGACGAGCAGGCCTACGGCATCAAGCCCATGAACTGCCTGTCGCACATGCTCATCTTCAAGAGCCGCCTGCGCAGCTACCGCGACATGCCCCAGCGCTACTTCGAGCACGGCGTGGTGCACCGCCACGAGAAGAGCGGCGTGCTGCACGGCTTGCTCCGCGTGCGCTCCTTCACGCAGGACGACGCGCACATCCTGTGCCGCCCGGACCAGCTGCGCGAGGAGATCATCGGCGTGGTCAAGTTCGTGCGCGACGTGATGGACATCTTCGGCTTCAACTTCGAGGCCGAGATCAGCACCCGGCCCGAGAAGAGCATCGGCAGCGACGAGGACTGGGACCGCGCCACCAATGCGCTCAAGGACGCCCTTGAGCACATGGACATGCCGTATGCCATCAACGAGGGCGACGGCGCATTCTACGGCCCCAAGATCGACATCAAGATCAAGGACGCCCTGGACCGCAGCTGGCAGTGCGCCACCGTGCAGTGCGACTTCACCCTGCCGGAGCGCTTCGAGCTGTCCTACATCGGCGAGGACGGCAACAAACACCGCCCGGTGATGCTGCACCGCGTCATTCTCGGTTCCATCGAGCGCTTCATGGGCGTGCTCATTGAGCATTTCGCCGGGGCCTTCCCCGTGTGGCTCGCGCCGACCCAGGCGCGCATCCTCACCGTGACCGATGCGCACAATGCCCACGCGGAAAAGGTCTTGCAGTTTTTGCAGGAAAAGGGCATACGCGCCGAAGCGGATGTGCGGAATGAGAAGCTCGGGTACAAGGTACGCGAGGCCCAGCTCGACCGGATCCCCTACATGCTTATTGTCGGAGACAAGGAAGTGGAAGCCGACGGCGTCAACGTGCGTGTGCGCGGCGGTGCCGATGTCGGTTTTGTACCGCTTTCCGGGGTGGCGCAGATTATTCTGGACGCGGCCCGTGAACCTTTCAAGCGCGGAGGAATGAGCTATAGCTTTTCCTAGACGGCAGGACCAGCATCCCAAGGATGATGGCGTCCGCCGAAACGAGCGGATACGTATTCCCCAGGTGCGCGTGGTCGACGACGAAGGCACGCAGCTGGGCATCATGGCGACTTCTGAGGCCTTGGCGCTGGCGCAAAACAAGGGACTTGACCTTGTTGAGGTCTCGCCCAACGCCGATCCGCCTGTTTGCCGCATCATGGACTACGGCAAGTTCAAGTATGAACAGCAGAAGCGTCAGCAGGAAGCCAAAAAGAAGCAAACCGTCATCCAGATCAAGGAAGTCAAGTTCCGGCCCAAGACCGACGAGCATGACTACCAGACGAAGCTGAAGCACATCCGCCGCTTCCTGGAAGACGGCGACCGCTGCAAGGTGGCGGTGTTCTTCCGGGGACGCGAGATTGTGCACAAGGACCGTGGCCAGACCATGCTTGACCGCGTGGTGACCGACACGGCCGACATCGCCAAGCTGGAACAGCCTTCCCTGGCGGAAGGCCGCACCCTGGTGATGATGCTGACCCCGGTGAAGAAGTAACGAGCGTCCTCGCGGCGGGCTTGCCCCAACCGCGATGAGCATATGAGGAGGAAACCATGCCCAAGATGAAGACCAACCGCAGCGCCGCCAAGCGCTTCGTGAGCAATGGCGCCGGCAAGTTCAAGCGTCGCCGCCAGAACCTGCGTCACATCCTGACCAAGAAGAGCGCGAAGCGTAAGCGTCGCCTGGGTCAGGGCGCCATGGTCGATGATGCCAACCTGGGTGCTGTGAAGCGCCTGCTGCCTTACGGCTAACCTTTAACGCCACGATCGTGCCTGTCGGCGTAAGCTGACCGTGCCAAAACGTATCGGAGGAATGGATCATGAGAGTTAAGCGTGGAGTTGCCGCTCACCGTCGGCACAAGAAATTCCTGAAGATGGCCAAGGGCTACATCGGCGCGGGCTCCCGCCTGTACCGCACCGCCCGCGAGCGTGTCGAGCGCGCCCTGTGTTTCGCCTTCCGCGACCGCAAGCAGAAGAAGCGCGACTTCCGCCGCCTGTGGATCGTGCGCATCAACGCCGGCGCCCGCCAGAACGGCCTGTCCTACAGCAAGCTCATCGGCGGCCTGACCAAGGCCGGTATCGAAGTTAACCGCAAGATGCTGGCTGACCTGGCCGTGCGTGAGCCCGCCGTGTTCGCCCAGATCTGCCAGGCGGCCAAGGCATAAGAACGTGAACGAGATGCTCAAGTCCTTCCTGGAAGGACTCGATGGCCTGACCCTGGAGTGTGAAGCACGCCGGGGTCAGGCTTGCAGTTTAAAGGACCTGGAAGCCCTGCGCGTCGAATTCCTCGGACGCAAGGGCAAGCTCGCCGCGGGCATGGGCGCCCTGGCCCAGATGGGCCCGGAAGACAAGCCCGCCGCCGGCAAGAAGGCCAACGAGGTCAAAAACGCCCTCACCGCGCTGCTCGAGTCGCGCCAGGCCGAGCTTGAGGCCGAAGCCGCCAAGGACGCCCTGTCCGGCTTCGACCCGAGCCTGCCCGGACGCCGCCCGGCTCCCGGCAGCCTGCACCCCGTCACCCTGGCCATGCAGGAAATCTGCGAAGTGCTCACCGGCCTGGGCTTCGAGGTCGTGGCGGGTCCCGAGGTCGAGAACGACTGGCACAACTTCGAGGCGCTGAACATGCCCCCGGACCACCCCGCGCGCGACATGCAGGACACCCTGTACGTCTCGGACCGGGTGCTCCTGCGCACGCACACCTCGCCCTTGCAGGTGCGCACCATGCTTTCGCGCAAGCCGCCCGTGGCGGTCATCGCCCCGGGCAAGGTGTACCGGCGCGACTCGGACATCACCCACACGCCCATGTTCCACCAGATCGAGGGCCTGCTGGTCGACAAGAACGTGAGCATGGCCGATTTGCGCGGCACGCTCACGGCCTTCGTGCGCCAGCTCTTCAGCGCCGATACCCGCGTGCGCTTCCGCCCCAGCTTCTTCCCCTTCACGGAGCCCAGCGCCGAGGTGGACATCTCGTGCATGCTCTGCGGCGGTGAAGGCCACGTGAAGGGCGAGCCCTGCCGCGTGTGCAAGAAGACCGGCTGGGTCGAGATTCTGGGCTGCGGCATGGTGGACCCCAACGTGTTCCGTTCCGTGGGGTACGATCCGGAAGCCTACACCGGCTTCGCCTTTGGCCTGGGCGTGGAGCGTGTGGCCATGCTCAAGTATGGCATCGGCGACCTGCGCATGTTCTTTGAGAACGACGTTCGTTTCCTCGAACAGTTTTCGTAGCATTTAAGCGCCCCGCGCCCGGCCGTCGCCTGAAGCCCTCACCAGGGTCCGGCGAAGGGCAGGGCGCCGGGGCGCTGTTGTCTCACCGGGGTGCGATGAAGCCCCCAAAGCCGCACGAGGCGGATATGCACATCAGTTTGCAGTGGCTGCGTGAGTTCGTGCCCTTCACCGGAACCGTGCAGGAGCTGGCCGAGCGCCTGACCATGCAGGGTCTTGAGGTCGAGGCCATCCTTGACCCCTTCGAGTCCATCGCGACCATCGTGGTGGGCCATGTGCTGGAGTGTGCCGACCATCCGGATTCCGACCACCTGCACGTCTGCTCCGTGGACGTCGGCGGGCCCGAAGTGCTGCAGATCGTGTGCGGCGCGCCCAACGTGGCCAAGGGCCAGAAGGTGCCCGTGGCCCCCATCGGCACCACCATGCCCGGCGGCATGCAGATCAAGAAGGGCAAGCTGCGCGGCGTGGCCTCCCACGGCATGATCTGCTCCGAGCGCGAGCTGGGCCTTTCCGAGGACCACGAAGGCATCATGGTCTTGCCCGAGGGCTTCGCGCCCGGCGCGCTGCTCGTCGACGCGCTGAAGCTTGAGCGCGAGGTCATCGAGGTCTCCATCACGCCCAACCGCGCCGACTGCCTGTCCGTGCTCGGCATTGCGCGTGAGACCGCCCTGGGCTTCGGCCTGCCGCTGACCATGCCCACGCTGAATCTGAAGGAAGACGCCAGCGCGGGCGACGCCAATTCTGTGGTGCGCATCGACATCGCCGACGGCGAACTGTGCCCGGTGTACCGCGCCCGCGCCCTCACCGGCGTGAAGATCGCCAAGAGCCCGGACTGGCTGCGCTACCGGCTCATCGCCATCGGCCAGCGTCCCATCAGCAACATCGTGGACGTGACCAACTACATTTTGATGGAGCTGGGCCAGCCCCTGCACGCCTTTGACCGCAACCTGCTCAAGGGCGGCGTCATCCGCGTGGCCCCGGCAAGCGACGGCCAGAATATCACCACGCTGGACGGCCAGGAGCGCAAGCTGCTGGGCTCGGACCTGCTCATCTGGGACGCCGAGCGTCCGGTGGCCCTGGCCGGTGTCATGGGCGGCGCCAATTCCAGCATCACCGACGAGTCCACCGAAGTGCTGCTGGAATGCGCCATCTTCCGGCCCGGCACCATCCGCAAAACCGCCCGCCGCTTGGCCCTGCCGAGCGAAGCTTCCTACCGCTTCGAGCGCGGCGTGGACCAGGTGGGTTCGCTCTTCGCCCTGGAGCGCGCGGCCCAGCTCATGGCCGAGGTCTCCGGCGCCAGGGTCATGGCGGGCATCGCCGTGGCCGAGCCCAAGCCCTGGGCCGAGCGCAGCCACAGCTTCCGCATCGACCGCTGCAACGCGCTCCTCGGCCTCACGCTGACGCCTGAATTCTGCAAGACCACCCTCACGGGCCTGGGCTGCACCGTGGACGATAGCGACGCCGCCTGCTGGCGCGTCACCTCGCCCTCGCACCGCCTGGACCTGGAGCGTGAGGTGGACCTGTTCGAGGAATGCGGCCGCGTACACGGGCTCGACCGCATCCCGGCCGTGCTGCCGCGCATTTCCAAGGCGCTCGATTCCGTGCAGATGCGCGACACCGAGTTCGGCTTCCTCCAGGCGCTCAAGGCCTGGGCCGTGGGCGCGGGCCTGCGCGAGGCCATCAACTACAGCTTTGTGGGCACCGACGACCTGGACCGCCTGAATCTGCCCGTCGAAGGCCGCATCACAATCGCCAACCCGCTGTCCGAGGACCAGAACGTGCTGCGCACGGAGATCGCGCCCGGCCTGCTGAACAACGTCCGCCACAACTTGAGCCAGGGCAACGCCAGTTTGCGCCTGTTCGAGGTGGCCAAGTCCTTCCACGAGGACGCCGCCAGCGACACCGGCGCGCGCGAGAACTCTCGCCTGGGCATGCTGGTGCACGGCGCGCGGCACAGCCAGGAATGGCCGTGGGAGCAGGGCGAGGCCGACTACCTGGACGTGAAGGGCCTGGTGGAGAACCTGCTGGTGCACCTGCGTTTGGGCCCGGCCAGCTACGTGCTGGAGCCCGCGCACCCCTACCTGGAGCCCTGCGTGCGGGTGGAGGTGGCGACCAAGGACGGCGTGCGCCTCGTTGGCCGCATGGGCCGCGTGCAGCCCAAGATCGCCGACGCCTACCACGCCCGCAAGGACATCTGGCTGGCGGACATGGACGCGGACCTGCTGCGCGAGCTTTCCCGCGCCACCACGCCCGCCTTCAAGAGCCTGCCCAAGTTCCCGCCCGTGCGGCGCGACGTGACGGTCATCTGCCCGGCCACGCTGCACGCGGAGGCCGTCGAGGCGGCCGTGCTGGAGATCAAGCCCAAGAATCTGGAAAGCCTGGCCCTGGTGGCTGTCTACGCCCCCGATGGTTCGGCCGAGCGCAACCTGACCTTCCGCCTGACTTACCGCCACGCGGACCGCACGCTGGTGGACAAGGAAGTGGACAAGGAGCACGGCAAGGTGCTCTCCGGCCTGCCGCAGAAGCTGCCGGTCCGCATCTAGCGCGCAATCAGAAAGAATCCCGCAGAGGGAATGAAGAAGGGGAGTCCGCGAGGGCTCCCCTTTTTGTGTTTTAATCGTACACTCAGTAGGTTGTTATTTGGGGGGGGCTTGCGCGTCTAGGTCTGAAGAGGATTGAGGTTCTGAATCAGTTTGCTTCTTTCCAAACATCGACGACAAAAGTGACCCTGCGAGCTTATGT
>CAYUOW010000009.1:40871-51761 GCA_964446455.1 uncultured Desulfocurvus sp. | reverse complement strand
CTGGGTGGCCTTGTCCAGGTCGGAGCCGAACTGCGCGAAGGCAGCCAGTTCGCGGTACTGGGCGAGGTCGAGGCGCAGGGTGCCGGCAACCTGCTTCATGGCCTTGATCTGGGCGGCGCCGCCGACGCGGGAGACCGAGAGGCCGACGTTGATGGCCGGGCGGATGCCGGCGTTGAACAGCGCGGGCTCCAGGTACACCTGACCGTCGGTGATGGAGATGACGTTGGTCGGGATGTACGCGGACACGTCGCCGGCCTGGGTCTCAATGATGGGCAGGGCGGTCAGCGAACCGGCGCCCAGGCTGTCATTGACCTTGCAGGCGCGTTCCAGCAGACGGGAGTGCAGGTAGAAGACGTCGCCGGGGAAGGCCTCGCGTCCGGGAGGGCGGCGAAGAAGCAGCGACATCTGGCGGTAGGCAACAGCCTGCTTGGACAGGTCATCGTAAATGATGAGCGCGTGCTTGCCCGAGTCGCGGTAGTACTCAGCCATGGTGCAACCGGAGTAGGCGCCGATGAACTGCAGCGGCGCGGGCTCGGAAGCGGTGGCGGAGATGATGGTGGTGTACTCCATGGCGCCGTAGCGACGCAGGGTGTCGGCCACCAGGGCGACGGTGGCTTTCTTCTGGCCGATGGCCACGTAGAAGCACTTCACGTCGCCGCCCTTCTGGGCGAGGATGGCGTCGATGCACACCGCGGTCTTGCCGACCTGACGGTCGCCGATGACCAGTTCGCGCTGGCCGCGGCCAACCGGGGTCATGGCGTCGATGGCCTTGAGGCCGGTCATCATGGGCTGGTGGACCGACTTACGGGCGATGATGCCGGGGGCCTTGAGCTCCACCGGGCGGGTCTCCTTGGCCAGGATGGGGCCGAGACCGTCGATGGGGTTGCCCAGGGGGTCGATGACGCGGCCGAGAACGGCCTCGCCGACGGGCACGGAGAAGATCTGGCCCGTACGCTTGACCGGGTCGCCTTCCTTGATCTCGGTGCAGTCACCCAGCAGCGCGACGCCGACGTTGTCCTCTTCGAGGTTGAGCACCATGCCCTTGAGGCCGCCGGGGAACTCCAGGAGCTCCATGGCCATGGCGTTCTTCACGCCATGCACGCGGGCGATGCCGTCACCGACGTACAGAACGGTGCCGGTCTCGCTCATTTCCACGCGGGACTCGTAATTCTGGATTTGTCCCTCAATGATTTTGCTGATTTCTTCCGCTTTGATCTGCATGGCCCTACTCACCCCTCTTGATGGTTTCTTTCAAAATGTTCAGCTGAGCGCGCAGACTGGCGTCGAGCACGCTGTCGCCGATCTGCAGCACCACCCCGCCCAGGATGTCGGCGTCGGTGCCGAAGTCGAGAACCAGCTTCTTGCCGGTCTGCTTCTCCAGCCGTTCTTTCAATTCCACCTTCCGGGCATCGGAAAGGTTTACGGCGGTCACGAGCTTGCCGGAAACGATGCCATTCTTCTCATCGAGCATGGCCCCGAAGTCCTCGGCAATCTCGGGGAGGGAGACGAGACGGCTCTTGTCGGCAAGCAGGCTCACGAAGTTCACCAGCATCTGGGACAGGCCCAGCTGGTTCGTGATCTGCTGCAGAACGGCCTTCTTCTCCTCAACGCTGAAGACCGGATTGCGGAAGAACCGCATGGCCTCCGGCGACTCCGCCAATGCCCCAGCCAACCCGGCAAGCTGTTTCCCGTAGGTCTCAAGCTCGGCAGCGCCTTGCTTCATGCCCACGGTGAACAGCGCCTTGGCGTACCTGCGCGCGACGATGTTCCCGCTCAATTGAGCACCACCTTTGTTAAGTATTCATCCACGAGGCGCTCATGATCTTCACCGGTGAGCTTCTCGCGCACGATTTTCGTAGCCTGCTCGATGACCTGGTCCGCGATCTCGCCGCGCACGCGGTCAAAGGCGGCGCGCGCTTCGTTCTCGGCGCTGGTGACGGCCTGGGCCTGCATGGCTGCGGCGTCCTTGTGGGCCTTCTCGATGATGGCGGTCTTGATGGCTTCGCCCTGGCTCTTGGCTTCGGCCAGGATGCTGGCCTTTTCCTGCTCCAGGTTGCGGATGCCGGTCTCGACGTCCTTCAACTTCTTCTCGGCCTCAGCCTTGCGGGCTTCCAGGTCCTCGAGATCCTTCTTGATCTGCGTGCGGCGGCCGCCGAAGAAGGCAGCAGCCTTGGCGCCGGCGAACTTGTAAAGCAGGAAGATGAAGATGACGAAGTTCAGGATGCGCCAGCCATAGTTGGCCCAGGGCAATCCTTCGTGGGCTTCGCCGCCCTCGCCCCCGCTGGCGTAGGCCAGTGCGGTGAACGCAAGGACGCCGATCAGGGTCAGTACTGTATGCCGTGCAACTTTCAAAATGTTCCCCCTCCTTCTTCCTCTCGGCTTAGGCCTGGCCAAGAATCTTGGCGGTGGCCTTGAGCGCGAATTTCTCCACGTCGGCGGAGAGCGTCTGCTTGGCGCTCGCAACCTGGGTGGCGATTTCGTCCTGGTTCGCCTTCATGGTGGCGGCAACTTCCTTGCCGGCCACGGCCATGATCTGCTGCTCCTCGCCCGCGCCTTCGGCACGCATCTGCTTGCGCAGTTCAAGGCCCTGCTGGCGCGCAGAATCCAGGGCCGTCTCGTAGCTCTTCAGCTTCTCGTCGGCGCTGGAGGTGAAGTCCTCAATGCTGGCCAGCTGGCCGGCCATGAGCGTGTTGCGCTCCTTGATCTTTTCCCGGACGGGACGGATCAGGAGAAAATTCAGCGCAATCACAGTGATGAGGAAGTTGATAAGCTGAATGAAAAACGTCTTGTCAATATCTATCATTACGGCCCCCAGCGCTTTGGAATTGGGATTGTGAAATTTGGTCCAAAGTCAGAGGGGACTTACACCACCCCCTGAGACCTGTCAAAGCCTTTTTTCGTTTTTCCCGGCTCCTTACGTGGCGTACGGCCTTGATTTTCAAGGCCTCCGGGGCAATCTGCGCAAAATCGATTCCAGGCCCCGGGGCTTGTGAAATCTGTGCCATGGGGCAAATTTTGCGGGCGCGGCAAGGACCGCGAGGCGGGATATTTTAGGTCTGCTTGAACAGGTAGCGGCGCATGGAGACGTTCAAAACCAGCCCCACGAGGCTGAAGTTGACCAGGGTGGCGCTGCCGCCATAGCTGACAAAGGGCAGGGGCACGCCCACCACGGGCATAAGCCCCATGACCATGCCCATGTTGATGAGGATTTGCCAAAAGAAGTAGAAGAACACGCCCGCGGCCAGGTAGCTGCCGTAGGGGTCCTTGGCGTCGCGCGCCACCACGGCGATCTGGTACAGGAAGGCGCAGAACAGGCCGAGGATGGTGATCATGCCGAAGAAGCCCCATTCCTCGCCGAACACGGCCACGGCGAAGTCGGTGTGCTTTTCCGGCAAAAAGCGCAGCTGGCTCTGGGTGCCGCCCAAAAAGCCCTTGCCGAAGAGCCGGCCCGAGCCCACGGCGATCTCCGACTGCAGGATGTGGTAGCCGGAGCCCAGGGGGTCGGTGGCGGGGTCGAGAAAGGCCAGGATGCGCCGCTTCTGGTAGTCCTTCAGGACGAACCAGGACAGGGGCATGACCAGCGGCACCACCACGCAGAGCGTGCGGAACAGCCAGGGCTTGATGCCCCGGAACAGCACCAGCCCGCCCAGAAGCAGAAGCACCAGCATGCCCGTGCCCAGGTCCGGCTGCTTGATGATCATGAGCGCGGGCACGAGCCCAAGCCCGAGCACGGTGGAGAGCTCCTTCAGGTTCAGGCGTTCGGAATCGCCCGAGAGCAGGCGCGCGCCCAAGAGCAGCACCGTGAATTTCGCCAGCTCGCTGGGCTGGAAGCTGAACAGGCCGAAGTCCAGCCATCTTCGCGCGCCCAGCACGGTCTTGCCGATGAACGGCACGGCCAGCAAGAGGACCAGGGTGACGGCATAGAGCGGCCAGGCCACGGCGTGCAGCCGGCGGTAGTCGAAGATCATGAAGGCCACCATGCCGAAGAGCCCGATGGCGCCCCAGATGAGCTGCTTCTGGTAGTAGTTCTCCACCTGCACGCCGTCGCCCAGGCGCACGCCGCTGGCGGAGTACAGGTTCAGCACGCCGATGGCGAAGAGCGCGGCCAGCACGCCCACGAGCCGCCAATTGACGTGGTAGAACATCCGCCGGTCAATGGGGCTCATTCGTTGGCCTCCTTGCGCGGCGCTTCGATGGGACCGGAGGGCAGGGCCTGCGGCGGTTCGGGGAACTGCGTCTCCACGGCCTCCAGCCTGGCGGCGGGGCTTGCGGTGGGGCTGGCGGCTCCGGCCACGTCCTGGGGCGGCAGTTCCTTCTTGCCCATGAACAGGGCGTTCAGCATGGCCTTGACCACCGGGCCGGCGCCGGAAGCGCCGTGCATGCCGTGCTCCACCATGGCCACCACCACGAAGCGCTTGTTGCCCTGCTCGCCGAAGCCGGCCATCCAGGCGTGGTCGCGATATTTGTAGGGCACGCCGTCGCCCATGCGCTTGAGCTCGTCCGTGAGGCGCACCACCTGGGCGCTGCCGGTCTTGGCCCCCACCACCACGCCGGGGGTGAGCACCCGGTGGCAGGTGCCGCGCGGGTCTTCCACCGTGGCGATCATGGCCCGCTTCACCGTGGCCGACTGCTCGTCCGTCAGCGGCAGCTGGCCCGTCACCTGCGGCTGCTCGCCCCTGATGAGGGCCGGGCGCATGAGCTTGCCGCCGTTGATGAGCGCGGCGACGTAGCGCGCCACCTGCAGGGGCGAGGTGACGGTGTAGCCCTGGCCGATGGACATGTTCAGGTCTTCGCCCTTGGTCCAGCGCACGCCGAAGCGCTTCTCCTTCCACTCCCGGCTGGCGATGAGGCCGCTCTTCTCGTGTGGCAGGTTGATGCCCGTGAGGGAGCCGAAGCCCGAGGCCTTGGCGAACTCGCTCATGCGGTCAACGCCAAGCTTCATGCCGAGCTTGTAGAAATAGGTGTCGCAGGACTCCACCAGGGCGCGCTGGAAGTTCACCGCGCCGTGGCCGGAATGCTTCCAGCAGCGGAACACGTGGTTGCCGAGCGCCACCTCGCCGGTGCAGGTGACGGTCTCCTTGGGGTCCACCAGGCCGTAGTGCAGGGCCGCGGCGGCGATGACCAGCTTGAACACCGAGCCCGGCGGATACACGCTCTGGGTGGCGCGGTTCTGCAGGGGGTGCAGGGGGTCGTCGCGCAGGGCGGCCCACTGGGCGCTGGAAAGTCCGTTGGTGAAGGTGTTGGAGTCGTAGCTTGGCTCGGAAACCAGGGCGTGGACTTCGCCGTTGTCCGGGTCCATGACGACCACGGCGCCGCTCTTGCCCTCCAGCAGCTTGTGCCCCAGCTGCTGCAGGCCAAGGTCGAGGGACAGGAAAATTTCCTCTCCGGCCCTGGGTTCGCCCTGCTGCTCCTCGGAAAGCCTGCGCCCGGTGACGTCCACTTCGATGAGGCGTTTGCCCTTGGCTCCGCGCAGGCGGTTGTCCAGCCTGTTCTCCAGCCCCTGCTTGCCCACGAAGTCGCCCAGCGAAAGGGTCGGGTCGGCCTGCATCTCGGCCTCGTTGGCCTCGGACACGTAGCCCAGCACATGGGAGAGCAGGTGCCCGTAGTTGTACTTGCGCCGGGTGCGCGAGAGGATCTCGAGTCCGGGCCAGCGCACGCTCACGCCCTCCACCTTGGCGATGGTGTCGAAGGTCAAGTCCGGCGCCAGCACCAGGGGCTCGAAGCTTTTCACCTTGGGCTTGTTGCGTGTGTAGATATCTTTCACGCGCTCGGCCGGGATGCCCGTGAGCTCCGCCACCTTGGCCAGGGTGGCCGGAATGTCGTCGCAGTCCTCGCGCACCAGGCCCAGGGCGAAGGCCGGCTCGTTGACGGCCAGCAGTTCGCCGTTGCGGTCGCGCAGGAAGCCGCGCGGCGCGAACAGGTACTCGATGCGCAGCTGGTTGTTGCGGCTCTTCTCGGTGAACACCGGGCCCAGGTGGATTTGCAGATACCACAGGCGCACGGCGAACAGGCAGAAGAGCCCCAGCACCAGGAACTGGAGGAGGCTGGCCCCGTAGCGGGGCATGTTCTGGCTGGAGGCGCTAAGAAGGTTCTTCATGACGCTTCAGCCTGTCGGGGAAAAGGTTGTCCGCCGTGTACCAGAGGACGGGGTAGATGAGGGTCTGCAGCAGGCATTCCCCCAGCACGCGCTTGAAGGGGAAGGCCCGCACCTCGAGCACGGCCATGAGGTAGAGCAGCAGCAGGTGCGCCAGGCCGAGGGCCAGGCCGAGCAGGGCCTGGAACTGGAAGCTGCCCGGATCGAGCAGCCAGCGGCCCAGGGTCAGCAGGGCGAAGAGGGTGAAGTACCACAGGATGCCGTAGCCGAAGGCCAGGCCGCCCGCGCCTTCCTGAATGGCCATCCAGATGACCGCCAGGGTGAGGGTGACTGCGGGCTTTTGCCAGCGCAGACTTATGGCCATGCCGGGGGCGAAGAAGTCCACGCCGGGCACCAGCACCTGTCCCCAGATGCCGCACACCGTAAAAATGGTCCACCAGATGGCCGCCAACATGGGCGCTACTCCCAGAGGTTGCGCGTGTCTTCGGGCTTGGCCGCGCGCTTGAGCAGGAGGACTTCCTCCAGGCGGGGAATGTCCACCAGGGGCTCGGCCTGCACGTCCATGAACAGGGTGCCTTCCTCGCGTTTCACGCGGGTGACGCGGGCCACGGGCAGGCCCTTGGGGTACACGCCGTCCATGCCGGAGGTGACGAGGATTTCGCCGGGTTCGATGGTGGAGGTGAGGCCCACGTATTTGACCATGAGCTTCTCGTCCGCGCCCATGCCGTACACCACGCCCGCGGCGCGGTTGTCGCGCCCGACCACGGCGATGCGCCCGGAGGGGTCGGTCAGAAGCAGCACGGTGGAGACGGAGAGCCCGGCGCGGTAAATGCGGCC
The DNA here is from genome assembly GCA_964446455.1 of uncultured Desulfocurvus sp. Taxonomy (GTDB): domain Bacteria; phylum Desulfobacterota; class Desulfovibrionia; order Desulfovibrionales; family Desulfovibrionaceae; genus Humidesulfovibrio. The sequence continues at coordinate 44,830 of CAYUOW010000009.1, read as the reverse complement.
CACCACGCCCTCGGTGGAGAGCACGGGGGTGTCCTCCACCGCGCCGGAAAGCCGGCCGCGGTCAACGAGTATGGTCTCCAGGATGGCCGTGGGGCCCACGCGGTGAGCCACGACGCGCGCGCCTTCGCGCTTCCACTCGGGCGGTTCGGGGAAGCCCAGGAGCTTCTCCACCCGCGCGGTGGCCTCGGCGCGTTCGCGCAGGGTCATGTTCTCCAGGCGCAGGGCCTTGACCTCGGCCTGCAGGGCTTCGGTCTCCTGCTTCAGTCCCACCAGGGACACGTAGCGTTCGACGAAGTCTCCCGCGCGGCCGCCCAGCCACTTGCCGGGCCGCAGCACCATCCCCACGCTGTCCAGCCCGGAGTAGGTGCTCAGACGCGTCAAATGGCCGGAGCGCAGGTTCCAGGTGTAGAGGCTCAGGTAGACGAAGAGCCCGGCTACGAGGAAGATGGCGATCTTCTTAGGATTCACGCTAGTCCGTGGTCACTTCCCTGTACAGGTCGATGCATTCGAGCGCCTTGCCGGAGCCGAGCACCACGGCGGTGAGCGGGTCGTCCACCACGGTGATGGGCAGCTGGGTCTCGTGCTGCAGAAGCTTGTCCAGGCCCTTCAGAAGCGCGCCGCCGCCGGTGAGCACGATGCCGCGGTCGACGATGTCGGCGGCCAGCTCGGGCGGAGTCTGCTCAAGGGCGATGCGCACGCCCTGCACGATGCCTTCCACCTGCTCGGAGATGGCGCCGCGCACTTCCTCGGCCGTGATGACACGGTTCTGGGGAATGCCGGTGACGAGGTCGCGCCCGCGCACTTCCATCTCGCCCGCGCCCTCCACGGGGTAGGCGCTTCCGATGGTCATCTTGATCTCCTCGGCGGTGCTTTCGCCGATGAGCATGTTGTACTTGCGCTTCACGTGCTGCATGATGGCTTCGTCCATCTTGTCGCCGCCGATGCGCACGCTCTTGGCGTACACGATGCCGGACAGGGAGATGACGGCGATCTCGGTGGTGCCGCCGCCGATGTCGACCACCATGTTGGCGGTGGCCTCGGTGATGGGCAGGTTGGCGCCGATGGCCGCGGCCATGGGCTCCTCGATCAGGTAGACCTCTCTCGCGCCGGCGCTCTGGGCGGATTCCTTCACCGCGCGCTTCTCAACCTGGGTGATGCCCGTGGGCACGCAGATCATGATGCGCGGACGCACCAGGCGGCGGGAGTTGTTCACCTTGGAGATGAAGTGCCGGAGCATGGCCTCGGTGACTTCGAAGTCGGCGATGACGCCGTCCTTCATGGGGCGGATGGCCACGATGTTGCCGGGCGTGCGGCCCAGCATCTTCTTGGCCTCGGTGCCCACGGCCAGCACGACCTTGCCGCCGCGCGAATCGCGCTTCACGGCCACCACGGAGGGTTCGGAGAGCATGACGCCCGCGCCCTTCACGTAGACCAGCGTGTTGGCCGTGCCCAGGTCGATGGCTAGGTCGGTGGAGAAATATTCAAAGAATTTGTCAAACAGCTTGACCATAAGACCCCCGGTTCTTGAAATATTGTGTCGCCGCACGTACGTTCTCCGCACGGCGTCTTCAGAGCGCAACAGCCGCAGAACGGCAACCCGTACCAAAAGAAAACCCGACAGGCAATACATGACACACCCGCCCGGCCCTGCAGTCCCACTTTCCGGCCCAGCATTTACAGATGCCCCGCGCTGGCATCCGGCCGGACTTTTTTTTCGCGCACGGGTGGGCGGCCGCGTGCGCAAGGTGCCCCTCGACGCCGGGTTCTCCTGTCCCAACCGCGACGGGACAATTTCCCGGGCCGGGTGCAGCTTCTGCAATCCCGCCGGTTCCGGCACCGGCCTGCACGCGCAGGGGTTCTCCCTTGCCGCCCAGTGGCAGAGCCTCGTCCCCCGGGCCCTGGCCCGCGAGCCCAAGGCCCGGCTTCTGGCCTACCTGCAGGCGTACACGAACACACATGCCGCACCGGAAAGCCTGCGCGCGGTTTTGGCGGAAGTTGCTGCCCTGCCTGGAGTTTCCGGATTGTGCCTGGGCACCCGTCCAGATTGTCTCGATGTGGAGGACACTTGCGAGCGTCTGGATATTTTGGCCAACTGCGGGCTGCCCTTTGTGCAGTTGGACCTGGGCCTGCAGTCCGCGGACGACGCGGTGCTCATGCAGGCCAACCGCGGCCACGGGGCCGAGGTTTTTGCCCGGGCCGCGCGCGCGGCGGCGCAGCGGGGGCTCTTCGTCTGCGCGCACCTGGTGCACGGCCTGCCCGGCGCCGGGGAGGACGACCTGACGGCCTCGGTGGAATTTCTGAACACCCTGCCCGTGGCCGCCGTGAAGTTCCACAATCTGCTCATCTGCCGGGGCACGCGGCTGGAGGCCTTGTGGCGCAAGGGGGAGCTGGTCCCGGCCGGGCGCGACGAATACGTGGCCGCGCTTGTGCGGGCCCTTGCGCACCTGCGGCCGGACATCTGCGTGCAGCGCGTCTTTTCCGACCCCGCGCCGGGCGAACTTGTGGCCCCTGACTGGGCGGGGGACAAGGCCGCGGGGCTGGCCCTTGCGCGGGCGGAGCTCCTCAGGCTAAACATGTGGCAGGGGTCTGCGGGGTTTTGCCCGCACGGCCCGCCGGACTGGAGCACCTATTACAAGGATGGTGGCGCATGAGCGGCAAGCCGGGCAAGAACGAGAAGCACGCGGCCACGGCGCGGAAAAAGGCCGAGCGCCCCGGTACAGGGGGAGACGCGGGCGTGGAGCGCGTGGAGCAGGTGGCGGTGCCGCCCCTTGGGCTCACCGTCAACTGGCGCGGCGGGCGCATAACGAGCCTGCACCTGCGCCGGGCGGAAGGCCCGCGTCTGGATGCGGACGCCAGCGAAGCCGCGCGCGGCCTGCACGCGGCCCTCTCCCGCCTGGCCGGCGGCCAGCCCGCGGATTTCCCGGACCTGCCCCTGGACTGGGAGCAGCTGCCGCCCTTCACCCGGCAGGTACTCGACGCGTTGTACTGCCGCGTGGGCCACGGAAAGACCGTGACCTACGGCGAGCTTGCGGCCCTCTCCGGGCAGAAGGGCAAGGCCCGGGCCGTGGGCCAGGCCATGGCCCGCAATCCCTGGCCCCTCGTGGTGCCCTGCCACCGGGTGCTGGGTTCGGATGGGGCGCTTACCGGGTACACCAATCCCCACGGCCTGCCCCTTAAGGAACTTCTGCTGAACATGGAAAGCGGCCGGACCAAGGGGTAGTCCCCCGGCCCGGCCGCTCGTTTCTGCGTCTTGTCCCCGTCCTAGTGGCCGGGGTCCACGGTCACGGGGTGGATGTCCGAAGCCGTCACCGTAGCCGCGTTGGCGATGTGCGCCACGGCCACCGCCGCCGACCCGGTGCCGGTGCCGTCTGCATCGTAGTACAGCACGTGGTCCTGGGTGTCGTAAGTCAGGGTGGCCTGGGCCGTGCCGCCGGAATGGCTCACCCCGTCGCTCACGGTGGTGAAGGTCCAGCCGCCGACCATGGCCGAGAACTCCGTGTTGCTGACGTTGAGCTGTATCTTGTCCGTGCCGGACTCGAAGTCCGTGATGTGCGCCCCTGTGCCCGAACTGTTGAAATGGAATATGTCCGCCCCGGTGCCGCCGGTCAGGTAGTCCGCACCTCCGTTGCCGAAGAGGGTGTCGGTTCCGGCCCCGCCCATGAGGGTGTCGGCCGAGGAGCCGCCGATCTCCACGAGGTTGAAGGTGGTGGCCGAGTTGACGTCCAGCGCCAGCTTGTTGCTGCCGCTCAGAGCCGAAGCGTCGATGGTGAAGGTGCCGTTCATGTTGCCGCTCAGTCCCTGGAAGACAGCGTTGTCCAGCTGGTTGCCGCTGTAGAAGCCGGCCGAGTAGCTGGCGTTGTTCAGGATGAGCGCGTCGATGCCGGAAACATGGTCCGTGGCTCCGTACGGGTCGTCGACGGACCAGCCCCCGTCGTCGAAGACGCGGATGCTGTTGCTGC
>CAYUOW010000009.1:37352-40771 GCA_964446455.1 uncultured Desulfocurvus sp. | reverse complement strand
TGGAGCCGATGATGTTCTCGAAACCCGTGATGCTGTCCATGCCGCCCATGCCGTCGTTGGCCGTGTGGGTGGACAGGCTCACCGTCACCGAGGCCGAGGAGGAGCTGTAGTCCAGGGTGTCTGTGCCGTCGCCGCCGTCCAGGGTGTCGTTCCCAACGCCGCCGATGATGACGTTGTTGCCCACGCCTCCGGTGATGTGGTCGTCATAGGCTGAGCCGACGACGTTCTCGAAGTCCTTGACCGTATCGGTTTGGCTGACCGCGCTCACCGTGTGGGTCACGGTCTCGGCGGTCATGTCGAAGGCGATGCCGCTTGTGGCGTTGGCGTAGCTGATGGTGTCGACGCCGCTTCCGCCGTCGGCGTATCTCGTGGAGTCGTCCATGACAACGAGGTCTTCCTGGGCCGAGCCGATGACGCGTTCGATGCCGAAGATGTCGTTGGAATCGTAAGGGGTGCTGCCGCTGTAGCCTGTGGCGCTGTGTGCGCCCAGGTCCACCACCCAGTGGAACAGGGTGGAGGTGGACAAGTTCAGAGTGTCGGTTCCGTCCCCGCCGTTGATGGTGTCATGGTAGGCCCACACCCATTCGTCCGCGGCGAAGAACACGTCGTTGCCCGCGCCGCCGGTCAGGATGTCGTTGCCCAGGTCGCCGGTGAGGGTGTCGTTGCCGGCCCCGCCGATGAGGGTGTCGTTGGTGGCGCTGCCGGAGACGACGAGGTCGAACGCGGCTGTGACCGGGCTGGCGTCGAAGCGCAGGCTGTGGCCGGCCATGTCGATGCCCGAACCGTCCAATTCGAAGGTGCCGCTGCTGGCGCCGGTTATGGTGGCGAGCAGGGCGTCGGTGATCTGGCCGCCAGCGTAGACGCCGCTTGTATAGTCCACGTCGTTCAGCACCAGCCGCTCGATGCCGGTCACGTGGTCGGTGTCGCCGTAATTGTCCCGCACGTCGCCGTTGGCGTACAAAAGGATGGCGGAGGTGCTTTGCATGGAGTAGTCGAGGCTGTCGAAGCCGCTGCCGCCGTCGATGGTGTCGGCGCCTTCTGCGCCGCAGATGGTGTCGTTCCCGTCTCCGGCGCTGATGCTGTCGCCCCCGGTGCCACCATAGATGTAGTCGTTCCCGGTACCGCTGCTGATGGTGTCGTTTCCGTCTCCGGCGTTGACGTTGTCGTTCCCGGCGCCGGCGCTGATGCTGTCGTTGCCGGCGTTGGCCTCGATGTTGTCGGAGCCGCTGGAGCCGATGATGGTGTCGTTTCCGTTGGAGGCGGAGATGCTGATGCCGTCGTCGCTGTCGTTCCAGCCATTGCCCAGGGTGAAGCCGGAGACGTCGATGGTCTGCGCGCTGGTGCCGGTGATGCTCAGGCTGGCGCTGTGGCCGCCGGTCTTCTCCAGGACCCAGTGCTGCCCGGTGGCGTCCTCAGCCCGGACGGTCACGGTGACAGGATTTCCATCGGTGTCGAACACGAGCTTGTCCAGGCCAGAGATGTGCATCGGCGTGGACGATGCGTTGAACGCCAGGTTGGCGTCCTGGCTGGCGATGATGGTGTCGACCACGCCCGCGTCGTCGCCCATGGCGATCTCCTCGAGGGAGCTGACCGGGCTGCTGGAATCAATGTAGATGGTGTCCGCGTGCGCCGTGCCGATGATGTGCTCGAAGCCGCTCACCTCATCCGTGTTGCCGTAGGTGTCGGTGATGCTGATGATCTGTTCGTTGTTGCCATTCACCGCACCGGTGAAGCTGGCGATGATGCCGCCCCCCTGGGCCGTGCCGGTCTCCCCCGCGTAGGTCAGGGTGTCGCCCAGGCCGTGCAGGGTGTCGTTGCCGCCGCCGGAGAGCACGTCCGCCCCCTGGCCGCCGGTGATGGTGTCGTCGCCGCTGCCGCCTCTTAAGGTGTCGTTGCCCGCGCCGCCGCTGATGGAGTCGTTCAGGCTGGTGCCGGTGATGGTGTCGGCGATGGTGCTGCCGTAGAACTTGAACACGTCGCCCGCAAGCGCGCCGGTGATGGTGGAGTCGGTGGAGGCGTCGACCAGGGTGTTCGTGGTGTCGAGGTATACGGCCATGGTCTGGGGCGCGGTGCCTCCGTCGCCGTGGAGGTGGATGGTGTTCATTTCCTCCAGCTGCGGGCGCGAGAAGATCACCTCGGAGCCGCTGGTCATGAGCTCCACGGTGCCGAAGCCGTGCAGCCCCGGCCCCGCGTCGCGGAAGTCGATGCTGCCGTACGCGCGCACCGTGTCGCAGGAATCGGGTACCAGGGTTTTGAGGCCGTCTATGTCTCCGGCCCGGAACACGAGCACGTCGTTCCCCGCGCCGCCGTCTATGAAATCCGCGCCCTTGCCGCCCTCGATGACGTCGTTTCCGTCGTCGCCGGAGATGCTGTCCGCGCCGGTTCCGCCGTAGACGGTGTCATCGCCAGACCCGGCGGAGATCATGTCGTCCCCCGCGCCACCGGAGATGAGGTTGGCCTGGTTGTCACCCCAGAGCTGGTCGGCATAAGCGGAGCCGAAGACGTTCTCGATGCCGCTCAGGTGGTCGGTGCCGCCCATGCCGTCGCTGGCGATGTGGTCGTCCAGGGCCACGCTGACCGCGCCGGTGGAGGTTGCGTAGCTCACGGTATCCGAACCGTTGCCGCCCACGATGCTGTCGTTGCCCGCGCCGCCCTCAATGGTGTCGTCGCCGTGGCCTCCGGTGAGGGTGTCGTTGCCCGCGCCGCCGATGATGGAGAAGTCGCCGTCCACAACGAAGGAGCCGTCAAAGGTCAGAGGGTGGTCCGCCGTGAGCGCGTGGCCGTCCACGGTGAACACGCCGCCGATGTTGCCCCAGTCGGTGGAGCCGAAGGTGCCGGGGCCCGGAAAGATGATGTTCGTGGTAGCGTCGCCCAGGACGATCTCTTCCACGCCCTTGGTGGTGTCCAGGTCGTTGGTGCCGTGCCCGTTATCGGTGAAATAGAGCACGTCGTGGCCCTGGCCCGCGTTGATGCTGTCCTGGCCGTCGGTGTCGTTCAGGGCCGTGCCCATGAAGATGGCGTCGCTGCCGGCTCCGGTGGTTATGGAGTCCACCCCGGTGCCGGGGTCTACGAGCACAGCCGAGGGACCGCCGATGATGACGTCGTTGCCCACCCCGCCGTAAAGCGAATCCGCCCCGCCGCCGCCGTAGATGGTGTCGTTGCCGTCGCCGCCCTGGAGGTTGTTGGCGCTGGCGTTGCCCATGATGCTGTCGTTGTAGTCGGTGCCCACCACGCTGACGACGGTGCTGTCGATGCTGTGCGACTCGCTGGTGGTCAGGTCCATGTAGGTGTGGCTGTTCAGGTCCACCATCACCGGATGTGCGCTGCCCGAGAGGTCGAGGGTGGTGACGGTGGAAGTCTGGCCGTTGTTGTTTTGGTTGCCGTTGTTGTTGGGCTCGGGGGTCTTGAAGTTGTCCTCG
>CAYUOW010000009.1:0-37342 GCA_964446455.1 uncultured Desulfocurvus sp. | reverse complement strand
GTCCTGTTGGGGGTTGTTCTGGGTTTCGTCGGTCTTGGTGCTCTCGGCCTGGTCGGAGATGATAACCCCGCCGGTGCCGCTCTGGTTGCTTCCTCCGGGTTGGGTGACGGTGATGACCGTGACGGTCTGGCCCGAAGAGTTGGTGCTGGTGCTGAAGGAGATGACCGAGCCGGGATTCAGGGTCAGGGTTTGGCCCTGGTTGGCCGCATCGGCCGCCGCCTTGGCCGCCGCTTCCGCCGCCGCCTTGGCCGCCTCGGCCATGGCCATGGCCTGCTGGGCCGCAAAGGCCTCGGCCTGGGCCTTGGCCGCCAGCTCGGCCGCGGCCTTGGCATCCGCCGCCGCCTTTGCTGCCGCGTCCGCCGCGGCCTTTGCCGCCGCGTCCGCCGCGGCCTTTGCCGCCGGGTCGCCAGAGGCCGCCGCATCGGCTGCCGCCTTTGCCGCCGCCTCCGCCGCGGCCTTTGCCGCCGCCGCTGCGGCCGCCTTGGCCTGGGCGTCCGCCGTGGCCTTGTTGGCCGCGTCCTGGGCGGCCTGAACCTTCGGGTCCTTGGTCTGGTTCTGGCCCTGGGGCGAAATGGTGTCCTTGGTCACGCCCTGCTGCACGCCGGTGGTGGTGAGGGCCTGGAAGTACTTGAATTCCTGCGGGGTCATGACCATGACCGGGCCGGCGCCGAACTTGCCCACCTCGACCTTGACGCCCGCCTGGGACAGGACCTGGAAGGCCCCGCCGCCCAAAGGCTGCACGATGACGGGCTTGCCGTCGAAGACCATGACCAGGTGGCTCTCGCTGGCCTCGGTCTGGCCGGGCGCGGGCACTGTGTGCGCCGTTTCCGTGCCGCGGATGCCGATGGTGGCCAGCGGGCTCTGCATCTTGAAGGATTCGGGGTTCTGCTTGACGATTTCGCCGGTGACGGCGCGGAAGGTGCCCTGGGCCATCTTGAACAGCGCCTGGCCCGAGCCCTTGGAGGCGTCGTAGACGTACTGGTCGAGGCTGACCTTTGAGCCTTCGCCCACGTTCAGCACGGTCTTGTCGAGGAACTGGATGGACCCGGCCGAGCCCTTGGCCGTGGCCAAGGTGTCGCCCTTAAACACCGGGCTGCCCACGGAAAGCGTGCGGGACCCTTCCGGCCCGACGGCCGTCACCTGTCCCTGGATCGCCTTTGCGGAGCCGATTTCCTGCGCCATGGGGCACTCTCCTCGCTCAAGTCAAGGAAGGCGGGCGCGGGCGGGCCGAAGAAATGACGGGGCACGGACGCGCCTGTCCTGATACTACAACTTACGGGTATACGTATCAGGACGGCAAGTGTCCGTCAATGCGGCATAGAAAAAGCTTGGCTGTTTCGGGCTAATCCTTCTTCTTGGATTTTTTGGCTTTCTTTTCAGCCTTGGCCTGCTGCTTGGGGGCGGCCTTGGCCTCTTTCTTGGCCTTGGCCTTCTTGCCCGTTTCGGCCTTGGCCGGGGTCTTTTCGTGGGTCTTGTCCTTGGCTGTCTCTTTGCCTTTCTTGCCGCGCTTGCCCTTGGTCTGGGCTTCTTCCGGCGCGGCCTTGCGCTTGGGCATGGACTGGTAGAGCGGAGCCTTGCCCACGCCCAGGAAGCCGGGATGCACGCCCAGTTCGCCCGCGGCCTGGCCCCAGGACTTGCCGTCCTTGCGCAGGCTCTCCACCTGGGCCGGGGTGACGCCGGCCACGTGGGCCAGGGCCTCGGTGCGGGTGCGTTCCAGGCGGTCGTCCGAGGCGTTCAGGGCGTCCTCGGCCTGCTTGGCGGCCTCGCGCCCGTTTTTGCGGGCCTTCCAGGCCTCGTCGCGCAGGCGGTTGTTCTCCTCAAGCACGGTGTCCATGCGCTTGAGCACCGCGTCGTCCGTGACGGCCAGGGCCTGGCCGGGCAGCAGGAAGAGGCCCAGCAGCAGGGCCGCTCCGCACGCGCGGGACATGGCGCCGGTCAGGGATTTCAGCGGGCGGGTGCTGGTCTGGGCTGCGGTGAGCCGGGGAAGTGCCGTCATGGATTCTCTCCGCTTGTAACGCCGGTCGCGCCGGCGTGGATTTGTTTACGAGGGATCGGTGCCTTGGGCCTGCCTGCGCGCGGCCGAGACCAGGGCCAGGGCCAGGGCTCCCGCCGTTGCGGGAACGTGCAGCACCGGCGAAAGGGCCGCGCCCAGGATCAGGGCGATCACAAGGCCCAGGCCGAAACGGCTGCGCCCGCGCAGGGCGCAGAAGCCCGCCACGGCCAGCACGACCAGGGGTCCGCCCGCTCCCCACCCGGCAAGCAGGCGCAGGCCGGAGGAGGGGATGTCGAAGGCGTACACGGGCAGGCCCTGGGACTCGTCGTCCCAGAGCAGGCCCTGAAATTCGGGCATGGCCAGGGCCACGGGCTGGTCGAGCGGCAGGCCGGTGAGAAAGCCCCAGGGCTCCTGCCGCAAGGCTTCCAGGCTGGCCGCCAGATGCCAGGAGAGGTCCAATTCTTCGCCGCCGCCCAGGTGGGGCAGGGGCAACATCAGGGACATCCACGCCGCCAGGGCGCAGGCCAGGGCGAGCGCCAGGCGCTGCCGGAAGGGGCCGCGCTCCAGGAAAAGAATCATGGTTCCGGCCGCGGCGAGCCCCGGGCGGGAGAATCCGGCCAGAAGCCCGGCCAGGATGAGCCAGCGCGCCAGGCGCGGCTGGCCGGGTGCGGGTTCGTCGTCCAGGGTGGCGGCCAGGCCCAGGCAGAGCAGGAAGGCCAGGATGTCGGCCGTGCCCGCCGCCTCGCCGAAGAGATAGCCCCCGCCCAGCACCAGGCTGCGGGCCATGATGGCCGTGAGCAGGAAGTCGAGCACCACCAGGGCGCCAAGGGCCGCGCCGGCGTTTGCCAGGGCGCCGCGCTCCGGCGCGCCGAAGCTCCAGGCCCACAGGCAGGCGAAGAGGGCCAGCACGGGCAGGCGCAGTTCGCTCAAGAGCGGGGCCCAGTCCACGGCCTCGGCCAGCAGGGGGATGAAGAGCCGGGCCAGCATCCAGGCCGCCAGGGCCAGGAGGGTACCGGCCGCGATGACGGGCCAGCGGGGCAGGTCGCGGTCGGCGCGTTCCTGCGCGGCCCGGAACAGGCAGACGAGGAGCGCCACGCCGGAAAGCACCAGCCAGGGCGCAAGGCCGCGCAGGCCATACAGCTGGAAGGCTCCCGGCCGCTCGGCCAGTTTGCCCGCCAGCACGGCGAAGGGCGCGGCCACGAAGGCCGCAAAATACGGCAGCGGCGAAAGAAGACCGGCCCGGCGCGGAATCATCTGCGGCCTTTGCGCCGGTGCGGTGCGTGGTTCTGGTGCTGCATGGACCTCGTGTCCCTCTTCTTCCTCTTGGCCGGGGGATTTGCCCCCCGAAGGGGCGCATACCGCGTTCCGGCCCCGGGGTAAAGGCCGCAGGTCCGCCTGGAGAGGTGCCGGCCCGGTTCCTAAAGCTCCACCTGGGTGCCCAGCTCCACCACGCGTCCGGGAGGAATGCCGAAGAAGGTCGTGGCGTTCCAGGCGTTGCGCGACATGAAGGCGAAGAGGCTCTTGCGCCAGCGCATCATCCGCGTGGTTCCGCCGGTGAGCAAGGTCTCGCGGCCCAGGTAGAAGGTGGTGCTGGCCATGTCGGTGTGCAGGCCGTGGGCCTTGGCCAGACGCAGGATCTCCGGCACGCTGGGGGTCTGCATGAAGCCGTAGCGGGCGATGACGCGGAAGAAGCCGTGGCCCAGGCTGGAGACCTCCAGGCGGTCCTTGCCGGAGACGAAGGGCGTTTCCGCCGCGGCGATGGACAACAGCAGGATCTGCTCGTGCAGCACCTTGTTGTGCTTGTAGTGGTGCAAAAGGGTGATGGGCGTGCCCGTGGCGGAGACGGACATGAACACGCCCGTGCCGGAAATGCGCAGGGGCGGCTTGCCCGCCACCAGGCTGTTCAGGAACAGGTCCATGGGCAGGCCCATGGACTGGAACTGGCGGCCCAGGGCGGCCTTGCCGTCGCGCCAGGTGACCATGGCCACCATGATGAGCGCGGCCACGGTGAGGGTGAACCAGCCGCCGTCCAGGATCTTCAGCAGGTTCGAACCCAGGTAGGCCACGTCGAACACCAGAAACAGCGCGATGATGGGCGCGGTCTTCCACATGGACCAGCGCCACAGGGTGTGCACCACGTAGAAGAAGATCACCGAGGTGATGGCCATGGTGGCCGTGACCGCGATGCCGTAGGCCCCGGCCAGGCCGCTGGAGCTCTTGAAGGCCAGCACCAGGCCGATGCAGGCGAGCATCATGGCGTTGTTCACGCCGGGCAGGTAGATCTGGCCCTTGGTCTCCGCGCTGGTGTTGATGATGCGGATGCGCGGGCAGTAGCCCAGCTGCACGGCCTGCTGCGTGAGGGAATACACGCCGGAGATCATGGCCTGGGAGGCGATGACCGTGGCCAGGGTGGCCAGGGCCACCATGGGGTAGAGCAGCACCTGCGGCACCAGGGCGAAGAAGGGGTTGAAGGCCATGTCCGGCTTGGCCAGAAGCAGCGCGCCCTGGCCGAAATAGTTGAGCATGAGCGCGGGCATGACCATGGCGTACCAGGACAGGCGGATGGGACTGCGGCCGAAGTGGCCCATGTCGGCGTAGAGCGCCTCGCCGCCGGTGATGCACAGGACCACCGAGCCAAGCACCACCAGGCCGTGCAGGTGGTTTTCGGAGAAGAAGCGCACGGCGAACAGGGGGTTCACCGCGGCCAGCACCTCGGGCCGCTGGGCGATGGACACCAGGCCCAGGGCGGCGATGACCGCGAACCAGATGATCATGAGCGGGCCAAAGACCTTGCCGATGCGTTCGGTGCCGTACTTCTGCATCATGAACAGCAGCATGAGGATGACGCAGGTGCTGGGCAGGATGAAGGGCTCGGCGGCGTCGGTGGCCACGTTCATGCCTTCCATGGCCGAGAGCACGGAGATGGCCGGAGTGATGATGCCGTCGCCGTAGAGCAGGGCCGCGCCGAACAGGGCGGAGCTGATGAGCAGGCCGTGGCGCTTCTTTCCCGTGCCCTCCACCGAGGACTTCACCAGGGCCAGCAGGGCGAAGATGCCGCCCTCGCCCTTGTTGTCGGCCCGCATGACGAACATGACGTATTTGAGGCTGACCACGATGAGCAGCGACCAGATGATGAGGGAGAGCACGCCCATGATGTTCACGGGCAGAAGCGCCACGGCGTGGGGGCCGTGGAAGCATTCCTTCACCGCGTACAGCGGGCTGGTGCCGATGTCGCCGTAGACGACGCCGAGCGCCGCCAGGGCCAGGCCCAGGTTGCGGCCGGAGGCGTGGTGCCCGTGGCTTTCGCCGTTGTCTTCCGGCTGGGGCTGGGCCGTTGCCTGCCCTGCGGGTGTATGGGAATCCGGCCGAGGGTCGGCCTGGGGATCAGCGGACATGAAAAAACCTCCAGTACGGTGAATACGGGGGGGATGGCCCCGTTGTACGGAGGTCTTCCCCTTCGACGCCTGCGAGGTTAGCTGACGGGCTCGGACCGAAGGTGTCCTACGCCGGTTTAACGGCGATGCGCCCCGAGGAAGATGGGTTCCCCCGCTTCTGGGAAGGCTTCCCAGAACTCGGCAACGGACCTTTTACCTGGGGTGTAAAGATGCTGTCAAGGGAACCCCCGGCATGGGGACACCGGGCCCCGCCCCCCGCCTTTACGGGGGAAGGAGGCCCGGCGCCGGGGAATTGCCGCTGCGTCCAGCTTTCGGAGGAGGGCGCGCGGCTATCCTTTGGATTAGAGCCGGATGGGCATGATGACGAAGGCCACACCCTGGCGGTACAGTTGCCGCTGCACGGCGAACACGATGTGGTTGTGCAGCAGCCGCGTAAAGAAGGTTTCGTTCGGGAACACCAGCTGCCCGCCGAAGAAGATGGCCTTGGGGAAGCGCCTGCGGATCTCCGGGGCCAGCCGCGTCACCTCCTCCACCACGTCCACGCCGACGGAGCTCACGCCCTCGGCGTAGATGCCGCGTGCACGCACGAAGTCCACGTAGCGGTCCAGGTCGGCCTGGATGTGCGTCTTGAGCGCTTCCATTTCCTCCGCACCCTTGAACACGCCCGCGTCCACCATGCCCACCTGCACGAAGACCACATTGCGGAACTCTCCGGTGAAGAGCTTATGGATGCCCATGAGGGTGTGCATGCCCAGGCCGTTGTAGCCGTTCACCAGTATGACGGCGGTCTTGGCGTTGGGGTCACAGGCCTCCCCGGCGTCATGGCCGCCGGCCTCGGCCAGGGGGCTCGTGTCGGCCTCGGCCACGGGCAAAAGCTCGTCCAGCTTTTTGAGCATGCCCCAGGTCTTGTCGTAGTGGCTGCGGATGGTGAGGGCCAGGCCCGCCACCGCGCCGGTGACGAGCAGCGTGGCCCAGCCGCCTTCGAAGAACTTGATGGCCGTGACCGTGATGAGGATGAAGCCGCAGAGCACGAGTCCCAGGCCGTTCAGCGCCAGGCCTTTCTTCCAATGCGGGTCGCGTCCGCGCACCTCCAGCCAGTGGCGCACCATGCCCAGCTGCGAGAGCACGAAGGTGATGAACACGTTGATGGAGTAGAGCACGATCAGGAGCTCCACCGAGCCGTGGCTGATGAGCATGAGCGCAAGGGCGGCCACGCCCATGAGCAGGATGCCCTTCTGGGTCACCAGCCGGTCGGAGAGCATGGCGAAGCGCGTGGGGAACCAGCGGTCCATGGCCATGTTGGCCAGCACGCGGGGCCCGTCGAGGAAGCCCGTCTGCGCGGCCACGAAGAGGATGGCCGCTTCGGAGAGCAGGGTGACCAGCACGAATACCTGGCCCGGCGCGCCGAAGCCCAGGGCGATGGTCTCGAACAGCACGGCGTTCAGGGTCTTGCCCTTCACCTCGGCCACGCCGAAGAGAATGTACGTCAGGATGAGGCCCATGACCGTGACCGAGAGCGACACGGCCATGTAGGTCATGGTGCGCTTGCCCGTGTGCACCTTGGGCTCGCGCAGGATGGCCAGGCCGTTGCTCACGGCCTCCAGGCCCGTGTAGGTGCCGGCGCCCATGCTGTAGGCCCGCAGGATGAGCAGCACCATGCCGAAGAGCCCCAGCTGGCTGTGGGCCGCGCCGGCGTCGGCCGTGGTGCGCTCCACGATGGCCGGCAGGTTGCCCAGGTGGGTGCCCAGGCCATACAGGATGACCAGGGCATGGGTGAGCACGAAGACCAGGAAGATGGGCACCAGGGCGGTGACGGATTCCTTCACCCCGCGCAGGTTGAGCACGATGAGCAGCACGACGCCCAGCACCGCGGCGGGCAGCTTGTACGCCTCCCAGGCCAGGGGCAGGAAGCTGAACAGCGCATCGGCTCCGCTGGCCACGGAAAGGGTGATGGTGAGCACGTAGTCCACTATGAGCGCGCAGCCGGACACCATGCCGAGCGTTGGGGAAAGCAGCTTGCTGGCCACCACGTAGCCGCCGCCGCCGGAGGGGAACAGCTCGATGATCTGCGAGTAGCTGGCGCTGATGACGAAGATGGTGAGCACCGAGGCCAGGCCCACGAAAAGGGCCAGGAAGGTGTGCTCGCCCAGGGCCAGGTAGGCCTCCGCCGGGCCGTAGCACGAGGACGACAGGCCGTCCGAGCCCAGGCCCACCCAGGCGAAGAAGGCCACCAGGGACAGGTTGTGGAAGATGGACGTGTCCTTCAGGCTCAAGGACTTGCCGATGATGAGTTCCTTGGCCTTGCGGCCAAGCTTGGCGTTCTGCTCCATGGCCCTACGCCTCCAGGGGCGCGGCGGCGCGGCACAAAACAAAGACATGGCGAAACGCCACGGGCTGAAGCGGCCGCACAACGGCCAAAAAGACGGCGGGCATAAAAATACCTCCGGTACGAATGAATACGGGGGATGGCCCCGTTGTACCGGAGGTCTTCCCCTTCGACGCCTGCGAGGTTAGCTGACGGGCTCGGACCGAAAGGTGTCCTACGCTGCAAGCAGCGATGCGCCCCAAGGGATCTGGGTCCCCCGCTCCCGGGAAACATTCCCGGAATTCGGCAACCCGATCTTTACGCCTCATGTCTGGAACCTGTCAATACAGTGCGCGGTTGCCAAGGCGGGCGCTAAAGAGATAGGCTCAAAAAGCCGATGCGGTGGTAAGGTTTGCCCGACCTGCTGGCCATTGTGCACGGGGAATGCATTTTGCATCGTTGCGGACCGTGGAGCAGCGCTCCCGGACAGCGAAACGCCAGGGGGTGCGGCGCATGAATATCACGGGGCTGCTCATCGTCGTCATCATCGGCCTGGTCCTGTTCGGATCGGGCAAGCTGCCGGGAATCGGCAGCGGCATCGGCAAGACCATCGCCAATTTCAAGCGCGGTCTTTCCGAGCCCGAGGAGATCGACATCACCGCGAAGAAAAAGGACCAGGAGAACGGGCCAAAGGCCTGATGCCGGAAACGGCCAGGAACGGCCCGGATCTGACGCCAAGGGGTATACATGTTTGTCATCATCGGCCTCGTCGTCGTCATGGCCTGCGTCATCGGCGGATACCTGCTTGAGGGCGGCAACCTGCACGTGCTCTGGCAGCCCGTCGAGCTGCTCATCATCCTGGGGTCCGGCATCGGTTCGCTGCTGGTCGGCTCGCCGCTCAAGGTCAACATGGCCATCGGCAAGAACCTCGTCACGGTCATGACCGGCAAGCCCAAGGGCAAGGCCGAGTACACGGACATCCTGCTGGTGCTCTTCGATCTGCTCTCCCTGGCCCGGCGCGAGGGCGTCATCGCCCTTGAATCCCATGTGAACAAGCCCGACGCCAGCTCCATCTTCACCAACCGGCCCAGCGTGCTGAAAAACCACGCCGTGCTCGACTTCATCTGCGACAACTTCAAGGCCTACACCGCCGCCAGCATGGAACCCCACGAGTTCGAGGCCCTCATGGACATCGACATCGAGTCGCACCATGCGGACGCCCTGCAGGCTCCCACCAACCTGAACCGCATGGCCGACGCCTTCCCGGCGCTGGGCATCGTGGCCGCGGTCATGGGCGTGGTGCTCACCATGGGCAAGCTCTCCGAGCCGCCCGAAGTGCTGGGCCACTCCATCGGCGCGGCGCTGGTGGGCACCTTCCTGGGCGTGCTCCTGTCCTATGGCGTGGCCGGTCCGCTGGCCGCCATCATGGGCACCATGGTGGAGGAGGTCAGCACCCAGTTGAACGTGGTCAAGGCGGCCATGAACGCCTTCGCCATGGGCTGGCCCCCGGCCATGTCGCTTGAGAGCGCGCGCCGGGCCATTCCGGCCCACGACCGCCCCGGCTTCGACGAGCTTGAGGAACTGCTGCGCCAGAGCAAGAAGGCCGGCGCCTAGGCTTCGGGCCGCGCACGGGAAAGTGGAGTGAGAGCACGTGGCTGAAAACAGGCCGATCATCATCAAGAAGGGCAAGAAAGGCCACGGCGCAGCCCACGGCGGCGCCTGGAAGGTGGCCTACGCCGACTTCATGACCGCCATGATGGCCTTCTTCCTGCTCATGTGGCTGCTGTCCATGGTTGTGCCCGAAAAACGCGCCGGCGTTGAACAGTACTTCAAGGAATTCAGCCTATTCGAAAAGCAGAGCGCCATGGATGTGCGCCAGGGTGGGGCTATGATGCCCGACCAGGACAAGCCGCCCATCCCCCAGCGCGACCAGCTCACCGAGGCCGCAGAGCACGGCAAGCAGCCCGCCATCCAGCCGGAGCAGCTTAAGAGCCGCCTGCAGGACGCCATGAATCTGAACCTGGCCGACGTGAAGGACCAGATCACCGTGGACGTCACCGAGGCCGGGGTGCGCATTCAGATCGGCTACAAGGACGAGGATCCGCTTTTCGCCAAGGGCAGCCCGGAGCTTACCGCCAAGGGCCGCAAGGCCATCCAGTTCATCGGCCAGCAGTTGAAGGCCCTGCCCAACAAGGTCGAGGTGGAGGGCCACACCGACGCCGTGAACTACTCCGGCGGCAAGTACACCAACTGGGAACTTTCCACCGCGCGCGCCAGCAGCGCCCGCGTGGCCCTGGAGCAGGGCGGCCTGGCCGAGGAGCGCCTGGCCCGCGTGTCCGGGCTCGCCTCAACCCAGCCCCTGTACCCGGACAATCCCGCCGACCCGCGCAACCGCCGCATCAGCATCCTGGTGCGCAACTACGTGGCCCCGGAAGGGAAGGACGGCCTGGCCGAATCCCTGGGCGCCGACGGCAAGGCCAAGCGCAAGGAGCCGAACATCGCCGAGGAAGTCAACGCCACCATCGAGCAGATGCTCTCCGTGGAGCGCGCCAAGGTGCCGGACGTCAAGGATGCCAAGGACGCCAAGAAGCCCGCTCCCAAGGGAGGCCCTAGATGAGCGCGGAAGATCTCGCCCACGCCGTGAACCCGGCGCTGACGCCGGACTGCCCGGTCTTTGTGGTGCTGCACAAGGACGCCCTGCGCGAACGCATCGACGTGCGCGTGAGCCGCGTGCTGGCCCTGGACGAGGACGTGCTCTTCCTGGCCCAGACCGACCCGCCCGTGCCCGCGCACATGCACGGGGCCGAGGCCGAGATCGCCGTGCTGTCGGAAGACCACAACGGCACCAGCCGTCCCTTCGGCTACGCCGCGCGCTTGTTGGACGTGCGCGAGGATTTCCCCCACGGCGACCTGGCCGTGGAGGCCCTGGCCTTCTCCGCCCCAAAACCTGGCGATTTTTTTGAAACCAGCCTGCGCATGCACTACCGCGTGCCGGTGGACGAGGACATGGGCGTGGTCATCCGCCTGGAAGGCTTTGAGCACCCGGATCTGCTGGATTTCTCCGCCGGAGGGGCGCGCGTGCGCGTGGCCGCCGGGGAAGTGCCTTTTTCCGACCTCGCCATCGGCAACAGCCTGCCCTTCCGCCTGCTGTTCCTGGGCTCGGGCTATGCCGCGGGCGATGGCGTCATCCGCAGCCTGCTGCACGCCGAAGACGGCGCCTCCGCCACCCTGGGGCTCTTTTTCACCAACATGGAGATCCGCGACATCCGCTACCTGGAGCGCATGGTCGCGCGCACCGTGTCCGCCTGCCGCCAGCGCGAGGGCGACGCCGAGTACGTGTAGGCGCGGGGAGGGGAGAATATGCTCCGCAGGCCAGGGGGCATGCGCCCCCTGGACCCGCAGGGCAACGAAAAGGGCCTGGGCCGAGTGGAACTCGGCCCAGGCCCTTTTCGTTGCGGGGTGTCAGGCTGGGGGCGGAGCCCCTGCGTTTCTTTCTTATCCCAGCACCATGTCGCGCAGGATGATGATGCCGGTGTACAGCTGGCACAGGGCCATGAGCACCAGAAGCGCGTTGACGATGCCGTGGGCCAGGGGCAGGAACCTGCGCTTGGCCTTCACGCGGTCCATGACGAAGCCGGATGCCAGCCCGAAGATGATCATGGGCAGCATGACGAGCCCCAGCTGGTAGTGCAGCTCGGTGATGCCCAGCACGTGCCAGTTGGTCCAGGCCGCGCCCAGGCCGATGACGAAGGCCAGGGCCCAGACGGTCATGACAATGATGCCTTGGGCCACGTGGCGCTTCCACTGGAAGATGATGCCCTTGTGCCCCAGGTGCGCGAAGCGGAAGCGCACGAAGCCCAGGTACAGCACGTAGAGCGACAGGCAGACGGCCAGGGTTTGCAGGGTGGGGTGTATCCACATGATCATGGGCGGGCGCTCCTTTTCTTGGGGGGCTAGGGCGTCAGGCCGCCAGACGCAGGGCGTCCGCGGCCAGGAAGCACAGGAATAGGACCAGTGACGCGTTGACCAGGGCGAAGCCCAGGCGCTGGCGCGACACGAGGGGCCATGCGCCGAGGCTCAAGGCCACGGCCAGACCGGCCACGAGCATCTGCCACAGGGGCTGGATGATGAGGCCGAAAGCCGGAACGAGCAGCATCAGCGCGCCGTAGCACACAAGCCACAGGGCCAGCGCGCCGCCTGCGCGGCTTTCGGCCACGCCGTGCTGCGGCACGTGGAAGCCCGCAGCCTCGTACTCGGCCCGGTGCAGGCGCGCGAAGAGCCAGAAGTGCGGCACCTGCCAGGCGTAGAACACTCCGGCCAGGATGAGCGCGCGAGAACTCAAAGGATCGGCCCCGGCCGCGGCCAGGCCCACCAGCGGGGGAAAGGCTCCGGCCAGCCCGCCCACGAGCATGGCCAGCGAGGTGCGTTTCTTGAGCGGCGTGTACAGGCCGTTGTAGACGAGCAGGGTGAGCGGGACGAAGAGCGCCGCGGTCAGGCCTCCGGGCGTCAGCGCCAGGGCGGGCAGGGCCAGGCCGAGGCAGGCCAGGGCCAGGGCCAGGGCGCTGTTCGTATCCAGGCGGCCTGCGGGCAGGGGCCGGTTCCTGGTGCGCTCCATGCGGGCGTCCTGGCGCCGCTCCTGCACCTGGTTGATGGCCGAGGCCGCGCAGGACAGCAGAAAGGCTCCGGCAACGGCCAGGGCCAAGTCCGCGCCTGCGGCCGCGTCGGCGGCCGGTCCAGTTTCCTGTCCGGCGGTCAGATAGCCCGCGCAGGCCCCGGCTGCGGCCAAAAGCCCGATGCGCGGCCGGCAGAGCGCCGCAAGATCGCTGAAGCTCAGGCTCACTTGTGCTCCGGGTGGGGCTTGCCGTCAGCGGCCGCGCCGTGGCCGGGCAGGTCGCCCGGCGAACCGGCCGGAGCGGCGTGGGCCGCACCGCTTAAGGACTCCAGGAACTTCAGCAGCACGCCGCGCTCGGCATCGGAAAGGCCGGGGTAGGCGGGCATGGCAGAAGGCTTGCCCAGGCGTCCGGCCGGGTCCCGCAGCATGGCCTCCACATAGGGCTGGTCCACCTTGGCGCCGTCGCTGGCGGAGCCCTTCTTGCCGAACATGTCCTTGAAGCTCGGGCCCGCGATGTCCGTGCCGTCCGTCGAGTGGCAGCCCAGGCAGCCCTGGGCCTCGGCCACGGCGCGCCCGGCCTCGGGCCCGTCGACCGCGGAATCGCCGCGCTCCAGGAAGTCCAGTATCAGCGTCAGCTCGTCCGGGGTGATCTGGTCGGCATAGGTGGGCATCATGGGCTCAAAGCCCTTCACCACGCCCGTGCGCGGGCCCATGATCATCATCTTCAGGCTCGCGGCGTCGTACTTGAGCTTCTTTTCCTTCTTGTCCGGGGTGACGAGGACCGCCTCGCGGCCCCACACGTCCTTCAGGCTGGGGCCGATGGACGCGGTGCCGTCCAGGCTGTGGCAGCCCAGGCAGCCCTTGGCATCCAGCAGGGCCTTGCCCGGATGGCCCAGGCCCGCGCCCTTCTCGGCCAGGAAACGCTCGTAGTCCTCCTGGCTCACGGCCTTGATGGAGCTGAGCATCTTGGCGTGCTGCAGGCCGCAGTACACCGAGCAGAAGATGACGAATTCGCCGGGCTTGTCGGCCCGGAACCAGCCGTGGGTGGTCATGCCGGGCACGGTGTCGATCTTGAGGCGGAAGGCCGGGGCGAAGAAGCCGTGCAACACGTCGGTGGAGGTGAGGGAGAGCTTCACCGGCTTGCCCACGGGCACCACCAGGGTGTTGCTGTGCTTGCCGTTCTCGTACTCGAAGTCCCACGACCACATGCGCGCGGTGACCTTCACCTCCATGGCGCCCTCGGGCGCGTCGCGCAGGGCGCGGTAGCTGTGCCAGCCGGAGTAGAACATGCCCATGACCAAGAGGGTGGGCACCACGATCCAGATGACCTCGGCCAGGAGGTTGCCGTGGAAGGTCGAGGGGTTGGGATTCCTTTTGCGGCTGTAACGGAAGACGAACCAGATCATGGCCGCGGTGATGCCCAGAAGCAGCAGGGCCGAGATGCCGAAGATCAGCAGGAAGGTGTTGTCCACCGTCTGGACCACATTGACGAGCTTTGGTTCCATGGCCTGCCCCTAGTACCTGTAGCCCACGTCCACGAACGTGAGTCCGATGGCGATGGCCAGAATGACGAAGGCCGTGAGCACCATGCCCTTGATGATCCAGTTCTCGTACTTCAGGTGCATGAAGAAGAAGATCACCAGGCTGGCCTTGAGGCTGGCCACGCCCAGGGCCACGGCGACGTTCATGAAGCCCAGGTCCACCTTGGACACCGCCACGGTGATGGCGGTGAAGATCATGAGCCCCACCCAGATGAGGGTGAGGAAGCGGTAGCCCAAGGGACCATGCTCGTGGTCCTGGCCGTGCCCTTCCGGGGATTGGGTCGATGCGTGCGTGTCGGTCATGTGCGCCCCCGTCGTTTTAGGAGATGAGGTAGAACAGGGGGAAGAGGTAGATCCACACCAGGTCCACGATGTGCCAGTAAAGCCCGGCGTTCTCCAGAACCACGTAGTCCTCGCCCGTCACCTTGCCCTTTTTGATGAGCAGCATGACCCAGAGGAGCACCGAGGCGCCGATGATGACGTGGATGCCGTGCAGGCCGGTCATGGCGAAGTAGAGCCCGTAGAACACGCTCTGCCCGTGGGGCAGCTCGGCCATGTGCTCCGAGCCGGGGATGAGCCCGTGGTGGAACTTGGCGCTCCACTCGATGGTCTTGTTGACCATGAACGCGCCCGCGCAGGCCACGGTGAAGGCGAGCAGGCTTTGGCAGAACACCAGCGCCCCGCGCCTGAGCGCGGTGATGGACAGGGCCACGGTGAGGCTCGATGTGATGAGCACCACGGTGTTCAAGCCGCCGATGAACACGTCCAGCGTCTTGCCGCCCTCGTGGAAGGCCTGGGGGAACTTGGCCCGGTAGCTGGCGTAGAGCAAAAACAGCCCGCCGAAGAGCAGGATCTCGGTGAACAGAAAGAGCCACATGCCCATCTTGGAGGCATGGTAGTCCTTGTGCATGACAGGGGCGGCCATCTCGGGCGACATCTCAGCTGTCGGGTCAGCCATCGGGATTCACCCCCTTGTAGTCGTATGGTTCCGGGGCTTCCGGGTCGTGGTGGAAGGCCTCGTGCGGCAGGGGGGAGGGCAGGGTCCATTCGAGCGTGGCGCCGCCCCAGGGGTTCTTCGTCGCCCGCGGACCGTAGCGGCAGCCCTGGTACAGGTTGTAGAACATCAAGATGAGCCCGGCGGCCAGAAACCACGAGCCCCAGGTGGAGACCATCTGCATGGGCGCGTACTGCGGCAGGTAGTCGTAGTAGCGCCGGGGCATGCCCTGCAGGCCCATGATGAACATGGGAAAATAGAGCACGTTCATGCCGATCAGGATGAGCCAGAAGCTCCAGGCGGCGCGGCCATGGTCGTACATGCGGCCGAAGACCTTGGGGAACCAGTAGTGCATGGCCGCGAACATGCCCAGGCCCGTGCCGCCGAAGATGACATAATGGAAGTGCGCCACCACGAAGTAGGTGTCGTGCACGTGGATGTCCGTTCCCGCGCTGCCCAGCACCAGGCCGGTCAGGCCGCCGATGGAGAACATGAAGATGAAGCCCAGGGAGAACAGAAGCGGCGGATCCAGGCTGATGGAGCCCTGGTACATGGTGGACAGCCAGTTGAAGACCTTGATGGCCGAGGGGATGGCGACAACAAAGGTGAGGAAGGAGAAGACCAGCACGGCGGTGTCGCTCATGCCGCTGGTGAACATGTGGTGCGCCCACACGAGCGACCCCGCGAAGGCGATGGCGAGGCTCGAGAAGGCGATCATGTTGTAGCCGAAGATGGGCTTGCGCGAGAACACGGGGATGATCTCGGAGATGACGCCCATGGCCGGCAGGATCATGATGTACACGGCCGGGTGGGAGTAGATCCAGAACAGGTGCTGGTACAGAAGCGGGTCGCCGCCGCGGCCGGGGTCGAAGAGCCCCAGGTGCAGCACCCGCTCGGAGAAGATCAGGAGCGCGGTGATGCCCAGGATCGGCGTGGCCAGCACCTGGATCCAGCCCGTGGCGTAGAGCGACCAGACGAAGAGCGGCAGCTTCTTCCAGGTCATGCCGGGCGTGCGCAGGCGGTGGATGGTGGTGATGAAGTTCAAGCCCGTCAGGATGCTGGAAAAGCCCAGGATGAACACGGCGATGACCGCCACGGAGACGTTGGTGGTGGTGCGCTCGCTGAAGGGCACGTAGAAGGTCCAGCCCGTGTCCGGCGCGCCGTCGCCCGTGAAGATGCTGACGAGGGCCAGAAGCGCGCCCATGACATAGAGCCACCAGGAGAAGTTGTTCAGCCTGGGGAAGCTCACATCGTTGGCGCCGATGTGCAGCGGCAGGAAAATGTTGCCGAAGCTGGCCGGAATGCTGGGGATGACCACGAGGAAGATCATGATCACCCCGTGCAGGGTGAACATGGCGTTGTACTGCTGGGGCGACAAGAGCGTGCTGCCCGGGGTCATGAGCTTCAGCTTGATGATGATGCCCAGGCAGGTGGCCACCGCGAACATGAGCAGGATGAGGCTCAGGTACAGAAGTCCGATGCGCTTGTGGTCGGTGGAGAAAATCCAGGAGGCCAGACCGCCCTTGCCGTGCGGAGTGTAGAAGGCGTTGGCCTGCGGATCGTCTGTGTGGTCCATATGCTCTCCCATTCGCGTGTACTGGCCTGTGTCTTTTGGGCCCGGCTTGAGTCTTGGTTTCGTCTGAAATTTTCGGCCCGGAGCGCCTACTTGGCTTCCGGCTTGTTTTCCGGCGGGCGCGCGCCGCGCTTCTTGCCGCCAAAGGCCAGAAAGAGCGCGAAGATGCCGATGGCCACGAGTACGCCCGCTCCGGCCACCTTTACGAAATCGAACACGTACCTGCGGCCCTCCGGGTCGTAGGTGTAGCACATGGCGATGGCGCGCTTGACCGAGAGCCCGGTTTTTTCCGCGCCCGCCTCCGTGGCGGAGAGCGCGATGTCGAAGGCCAGGGGCCGGATGCCATACAGGTAGCGAGAGATCTTGCCCGAAGGCGTGAGCACGATGAGGGCGATGGAGTGCTGGAAGGTGTCGCCCGTGCGCTGGTAGCCGAAGCCGATGGAGTCCATGAGCTTACGCACGTTCTGCTCGTCGCCGGTCAGGAAGCGCCAGGCCATGGGCGGAAAGCCCGCCAGACCCGTGGAGAGCCCGGCGTTGAAGAAGTCGCCCTTGCGCTTGGTGGCAGTGGCCGGGGTGTCGTGGTCGTCGAAGCTGACGGCCAGCACCTGGTAGTCCACGCCGGGCTTGAGGCCCACCTGGGGCAGCACCGAGGACAGGGTGCCCAGGAGCACGTTGCACTCGTTGGGGCAGGAATAATAGACCGGCGCGATGAGGGTGGGCTTGTCCACCAGGTCGGACAGGCGCAGGCGCGTGCCGTCCTCGGCGAAGAGCTCCACGTCCAGGGCGGCAATGCGGCCGATGCGCTCCGTCACCCCCGTGGCCGGATTGCTCGGCAGGGGCGGCTTGGCGCCCGGCTGACCGGCGGTTTGCGCGGCCATTGGCGCGGCGGCAGGCGCGGGCTTGTCCGGGGCAGGTTGCGCCGGGTGCTCGTGCTTGGCGTCGGGCTGGTGCTGGGCGACGGGGGGATCGCCAGCCGTGCTGGCCGCCCAGGCGCTCCCCGCGCAGGCGAGGACGAGCAGGGCGGCCGCGAGCAGGGCGGCGCGGCGCACGGTTACAGCGTCCCGATGTAGGCGGCCACGGCCTTGATGTCCTCGTCGGACAACTGGGAGGCCAGGTTTTCCATTGTGGCCTTCTTTGCCCCGCCGAATGTCTTGGCCTTGTAGCCCTTCATGGCCGCCAGGGCGGCCTCGGGCTTCATGCCCTTCACTGGCTTGCTCATGATGGTCTTGGAGCCGTCGGCTCCGTGGCAGCTCTGGCACTTGGCGGTGTAGACGCCCTTGCCATCCTGGGCCAGGGCCGTGGCGGCACAGGCCAGAACCAGAGCCAGCGCCGGAATGATGGACATGCGTTTCATGCGCGCCTCCTCAAACGTTGCAGAAAAGGCCGGGCACGAGCCGTGACCCGCGCCCGGCCGCCATTTCCGGTGCTAGAACTTGCTCACGTAGGTGGCCAGGGCCTTGATGTCGTCGGCCGAGAGGGCGGCGGTCTGGCCTTCCATGACGGCCTTCTTGGGCCCGCCGAACTTTTTGGCCTTGTAGCCTTCCAGGGCCTTGGTCAGGGCGTCGGCGCTCATGCCCTTCAGGGCTTTGCTCTGGGCGGTCTTGGTTCCGTCGGCTCCGTGGCAGCCGGCGCATTTGGCGTACAGGGTCTTTCCATCGGCCGCCAGGGCGGCGGAAGCGGCGAAGGCCGTGGCAAGGGTAAGGGCCAGGACGATGGCGAGCTTTTTCATGATGCCTCCAGAAATTAGCGCGTGTGTGTATCGCCCCTCGCCTCCGCCGGGCGGTTCCGACGGAAACGGGGAACGGATGTCATCTTCCCTATGGCACAACTCTCTGGACGTTTCCAGAAATAATTGCGCCTAGGCTGCAAGCTTCTTGGCAATTTCCGCCAAGTGGCGGGCCTGGAAGCGCACGCCGTCCAGGTCGCGGGCGCTGGGCATGCGCGAGCCGTCGCCCCCGGCGATGGTGCTGGCGCCGTAGGGCGAGCCGCCCACGATCTCGTCCACGCCCATTTGCCCCTGGAAGGTGTAGGGCAGGCCGACCACGACCATGCCCTGGTGCAGCAGGGTGGGAATGAAGGTCAGGATGGTGGATTCCTGGCCGCCGTGCTGCGTGCCGGAGCTGGTGAACACCCCGGCGGGCTTGCCGACGAGGGCGCCCTTGGCCCACAGGCCGCCGGTGGAGTCGAGGAACTGGCGCATCTGGCCGGTCATGTTGCCGAAGCGCGTGGGCGTGCCGAAGAGCACGGCGCCCGCCGCGGCAAGGATGTCCGGGGTGGCCAGGGGCACCGCGGCCTGGGCCCGCGAGGACTCAAGCGCGCCCATCTTCTCCAGCACCTCGTCGGGCAGGGTCTCGGGCACACGGTAGATGGTGGCAGTGACGCCCGGCACCTGGTTCGCGGCTTCGGCCGCGGCCTGGGCCATGGCGCGGATGTGTCCGTACATGGAGTAATACACTATGGCGATGTTCATGACGCCTCCGCGTGTTGTGGTGATGATTATTCCGCATTAATTAAACACTTTATTTGCCTTGTCCAGGGAGCGGGTGCAGATAGTCGCGATGCTCCCGCTGGGCGCCGGCTAAAGCTCCGCGGCTCCACCCTCCAGCTTGTAGCCCCGCTCGCGGAAGAGCATGAGGCAGACCTCCGCCGCACGCTCGTCGTAGAGCTTGCCCGCGTTCTTCTCTATCTCCGCCAGGGCGGCGGTGATGCCCAGGCTGGGCCTGTAGGGCCGGTGCGAGCACATGGCGTCCACCACGTCGGCCACGGCCAGGATGCGCGCGCCCTGCACGATGAAGCGGCCCAGCAGCCCCTGCGGGTAGCCGGAGCCGTCCATGCGCTCGTGGTGCTGGCGGATGATGACCGCCACCGGCCAGTCCTGGTCCAGGTGCTTCAGGATGTCGTAGCCCACCTCCGGGTGCATCTGGATGACCGAGAGTTCCTCCGCCCGCAGGATGCCCGGGCGGTTCAGGAAGTCCGCCGGGACGTAGACCTTGCCGATGTCGTGCAGAAGCCCGGCGATGCGCAGGGTGTCCAGCTCGCCGGGGGTGAGGCCAATTTCCCGGCCCATGGCCAGGGCCAGGGCGGTGACGCGCTGCTGGTGCCCGGCCAGGTACACGTCGCGCGCCTCCACCAGGGCGGAGAAGCCTTTGACGATGCCCTCCAGCAGCACCTTGCAGCGCTTGAGGGCGAAGAGCTCGCGCTGGTCGCGCACCAGGGCCGCGTGGTGGCAGGCGGCGTCGATGGACAGGCGCAGGATCTCCGGCGGGCAGGGCTTGGTGAGGAAGCGGTACACGTAGCCCAGGTTCGAGGCGTCGATGGCGGCCTGCATGTCGGCGTGCCCGGTGAGCAGGATGCGCACCGTGTCCGGGCTCGAACGCGACACGCGCGACAGGAGCTCGATGCCGTCCATGCCGGGCATCTTGAGGTCGCTGACGATGACCGTGAAGGGCCCGCAGGTGACCAGCACGCCCATGGCCTCCTGGCCGCTCTCGGCGGTGAACAGTTCGAAGTCGTCCTTCAGCAGGCGGCGGAAGGAATCAAGCAGGTTCTGGTCGTCGTCCACCAGCAGGATGCGTTCCTTGCCGCGTTCCGCGCTCAAGGGGGTCTGGTCCGGCACGCGTTTTCTCCTAGGGCATGGGCTGGATCACAGCCACGGGTTGGTTGATCTTGATGGTGCGGGAGTTGTCTATGAGGAACTCGATGACGGTCTCGTTCAGCTCGCGCCCCTTGGCCACGAGCAGCAGAGTCTCGGTGCCGCGCTGCCCGTACAGGTCCTCGGCCATGATCATGCCCGGGGCCAGGCCGATCAGGTGCACCTTCTGCAGGCTGTAGCGGGCCTGCTCGCCGATGACCTCGTTCAGCGCCGCCAGCACGGCCGGGTCGTACGCGCCCTTGCGGCGCTCCAGCTTGGTCATGGCCTCGCCCTTGGGCATGCCGTTGGCCAGCAGGATGTCGAAGTCCACCACGGCCTTCAGGATGCGCGCGCCAAGGGGGATCTGCTCGCCCTTCAGGTCGTCCTTGGGCACGCCGCTGCCCTCGAAGTGCTTCTCCTGGTAGGCCACGATGGCCGCCACGCGGTCCATGCGGGGAATCTTGGCCACAAGGCGCGCGCCGAAGGCCGGGTGGCCCAGGAACTGCGCCATCTCGGCGTCGGTGAGGGGCCGGCCCTTCTCCACCTTGGTGATGAGCGAGTCGGGCAGGGTGATGAAGCCCACCACGGAAAGCATGGCCGCGGTCTCGGTTTCCCAGGCGCGCGGGTCGTTCACCCTTTTGCACACCCCGCGCAAGTACGGCAGGATGCGCGACACCCGGCCGAAGACCTCGGGTTTCACCAGGGAGATGAGGTCGCAGAGCACGGCCACGCTGCCGGTGAGGGTCTTTTCCAGCAGCTCGCGCTCGGCCGTGATGAGGTCGTGGTGGCGGAAGGCGTCGTCCAGCACCCGCTCCATGGTTTCCGGCGGGCAGGGCTTGGTGAGCAGGCGGAAGATGTTGCCCTCGTTCACGGCCTGGATGGCGATCTCCAGGTCGGCGTGCCCGGTCAGAAGCACGCGCACCGTGTCCGGGCTGCCGTGGCGGATGACGCGCAGCATGTCCACGCCGTTCATGCCGGGCATGTTGTAGTCGCTGATGACCACGGCGAACGGCCCCTGGCGGGCGGCGGCCTCGATTCCGGCCTTGGCCCCCTCGGCCGTGACGAGCTCCGCCTTCTTGCGCAGCTGGCGGCGGAAGCTTTCCAGGAGATTCACGTCGTCATCGACGAAGAGCGCTTTTCTGTTCATTTGTCCTCCGAACCCAGGCCCATGACGAGCACGGCCTTGCGCCACAGGGCGTAGCGTTCCGGGCCGCCGATGGCGTCCAGGCGTTCCGGCGTGGGGGTGGCCTTGGCGTAGTGCTCGTTGAAGACGAAGATCTCATGATCCAGCAGGTTGGCGAAGTGCACGATGTCCGCCGCACCCACGGCTCCCGGCTGGGGGACCTGGTCGTGGTGGCGGGCCACGGCGTGCACCACCTGGGGCGGCAGGCCCCAAAGGCCCAGCAGGTAGGCCCCCACCTCGGCGTGGGTAAGCCCCAGCTGCTCGGCCTCCACCTCGGCCACGCGGCGGTTTTCCGCGCGCACCACCTCGTAGATGCGCAGGCATTCCTCGGCGCAGTGGGCCTCCATGATGAGCTTGCCCACGTCGTGCAGCAGCGCGCCGATGTAGGCGTGGTCGGCCTCCTCCTTGGGCAGGGACTCGTGCTGGGCGATGGTGCGGGCCATGGCTCCGGTGCGCATGCTGTGGCCCCAGAGCATGGGCAGGGAGAAGGACGCCCGGCCGATGTGCTCGAAGCTGTTGAACACGTGCAGGGAAAGGATCACCGAGCGGATGACGTTGACCCCGAGCACGATGACCGCCTGCTGCGGCGCGGCGATGTGGCGCGGCAGGCCGAAATAGGCCGAGTTCACGAGCTTCAGGATGTTGGCGCTCATGCCCACGTCCTGGGCCACCATGTCGCCTATCTCCTTGGGCGAGGGCTCGCCCTTGGCCAGTTCCGCGGTGATGCGGTTGTATATCTCCGGCAGCACGGGCAGGTGCTCCACCCGGGCGATCTTGTCCAGAACGTTCTTGTTGGGCACCAGCTCGCGGGCGTTCATGGCCATTTCCAGGGCGTTCACCAGCTGTTTCTCTTCGCAGGGCTTGGTGAGGTACTGGTGCGTGGGGGCGATGGATTGCCCCACCATCTCCTGGTCGGAGTAGCCGGAAAGGGCAAAGCGGATGGTGTCCGGGTGCTCCTTCATGACGCGCCGGAGCAGCTGCGGGCCGTCCATGCCGGGCATGCGCATGTCCGAGACCACGGCGTCCACGCGCTGCTTGGACATGATCTCCAGCGCCTCCGGCCCGGAGTTGGCGAAGAGCATCTCCCATTTGTCGCGCATGGGCCGCAGCATGCGCTTCAGCCCCATGAGGATGTTCGGCTCGTCATCGACGAAGAGAATGGTGCGCTTCATGGTGCCTCACGACTCGGCTTGTTCCAGGGGCAGGCGCACCACGAAGGTGGTGCCTGTTCCCTGCACGGTCTCGAAGAAGAGCTGGCCCTTGTGCTTCTCCACCACGATGCCGCGCGAGATGGTGAGCCCCTGGCCCGTGCCGCGGCCCACTTCCTTGGTGGTGAAGAAGGGATCGAAGATCTTGGCTTGCACGGACGGGGGGATGCCCGTGCCCGTGTCGGACACGCGGATTTCCGCCCAGGGCGGGGTGAAGCGCGTGGCCAGGGTGATGCGGCCCTCGCGCGCGGGGTCGAGCTTCTTGGCGTCGGCTATGGCGTGGGCGGCGTTTATGATGAGGTTCAGCACCACCTGGTTCAGCTCGCCGATCATGCACACCACAAGCGGCAGGGCCGGGTCCAGGTCCAGGTCCAGCTCGGCCACGTACTTCCACTCGTTGCGCGAGACCGTGGCCGTGCTCTTCATGGACTCGTTCAGGTCCGCCGGGGCCATGACCGCCGCGCCAGGATGCGCGAACTGCTTCACCGAGCGCACGATGGTGCTGATGCGCTCCACGCCTTCAAGGGTCTGGTTGATGGCGCCGGGAACCTCGGTGGCCAGGTACTCCACGTCGCGCTCCTCCATCAGCTTCTCCAGCTTCTCGATGTCGCCCGGGCCCGGGCAGGCGGTCTTGGCGCCGGCCACCAGGGCCTGCGTGGCCTCTATGACGGCCAGGAGGTCGTCGAAGGCGCCCTTGATGAACTGGGTGTTGTTGCCCACGTACTGGGCCGGGGTGTTGATCTCGTGGGCGATGCCCGCGGCCAGCTGGCCGATGGCCTCCAGCTTCTGGGAGTGCAGAAGCTGCGACTCCAGTCCCTTTCGATCCGTGGTGTCCGTCACCACGGCGAAGAAGCCCACGGCCTTGCCCTCTTCGTCGGTGTACACGGAAGGGGAGACCAGGGAGTAGATGTGCCGCCCGGCCGTGTGCTCCCAGAGGATCTCTTCCGGTCCGCCGGGCTGGCCGTCTGCGCGGCGGCCGGGATGTCCCGAGGGATGGCTGGCCGAGAGCATGGCCGCCAGGCGGGTCCTGCTGGCTTCCTCCACGAACTCGGACAGGGGCCGGCCGATGAGCTCGGGCTTGCGCCTGCCCAGCATGGCGCAGAAGCGGTCGTTGGCGTAGGTGATGACCCCGCCGCGCCGGGCCATGACCAGCCCCTCGTGCATGGACTCCACCAGGGAGCGGTAGCGGGCCTCGTTCCTGCGCAGGCGCGCCTCGGCGCGCACGCGGTCGGTGATGTCGGTGATCATGCCGATGGAACCCGCGAAGGAGCCGTCCGGGCCGCGCAGGGGGCTCGCGTTGACCATGGTCCAGATGCGGTGGCCGTGCTTGTGCCGGAAGCGCAGTTCGTACTGGTCGGAGTGGCCCTGGCGGCGGCGCTTGATCTTCTGCAGGATCAGCGCGCGGTCCGCGGGGTCCAGGATGTCGAAGATGGTAAGGCCCTGCATCTCCTCCGGTCCGTAGCCGAAGAGCGTGCTGGCGCGCGGATTGGAGTAGGTGATGGCGCTGTCCCTGTCGATCTTGATGACCGCTTCCTGGGCCGTCTCCACGATGATGCGGAAGCGCTCCTCGCTCTCGCGCATCTCGGTGATGGCGCGCATGCGTTCGGTGATGTCGCGGTGGGACACCACGGCCCCGGCCATGCCCTTGGCGAAGGGCGTGGCCTGCATGACGAACCAGCGCTGCTCCCCGGCCACGTGGCTGGGATACTCCAGGCGGAAGGAGGGTGCGCGGCGCGAAAGCACGGCCAGGATGCCTTCCAGCGCGGCCTTGGCGTGGGGGTTGTCCGGAGCCGCGCGGCAGGCGTCCAGATAGTTGCCGCCCAGGGCCAGGCGCTCGCCCTCGCCGCCCAGGGGCGTGCTTTCCGGCCCGGTGGCCGCCCAGGCCTTGTTGACCATGGTCAGCACGCCGTGGCGGTCCAGCACGCAAAGGTTGGCGGGCAGGGCGTCCAGGATGGCGCGGGCCAGGCTTTCGCTCTGGCGCAGGGCCGCGCCGGTGCGCTGGCGTTCGATGGCGTTGGAAAGAAGCAGCGTCGCCTGGTCGAGCACGCGGGAGCCGATGAGCCGCCCGGTGTCCCAGGGAGTGCCGGAGGCCAGGGCCAGCACGCCCAGCAGACGGTCCTCCACGGTCATGGGCACGGCCACCAGGCTGGCTATGCCCACCTGGGTGAGCAGGGCCTTCTCCTTGCGCCCGGCCGGGGGCATGTGGCCCGCGTCGCGGATGGAGACGCGCTCGCCCGCCAGGATGCGCTCCGTGAACCAGGGGGCCTTGCCCGGGCCGATGCGCCGCAGGCTTTCCGGCAGGACCAGTTCGGCGTTGGCGCGCTGCTGGTAGGTCAGGTTCAGGGAGCGTTTTCTGGCATCGTACAGGAACACCGCGCCCCGGGGCATGTCCAGAAAACGGCACAGGTCGGCCAGTGAGTCCTCGATGGCGTGGGTCATGTCTCCATCGCCGGAATTGATGAGCCGTCCGGAGATGGCCGAGACCAGCGCCTCGGTCTCCAGCCGGCGCTCGATCTCCGCCTGGGCGCGCAGGCGGCCGGTGATGTTCCGGCCGCTGGTGATGAGCGCGGGCTGGCCCTGGTACTCCTGGGCCTGGCAGAGCATCTCCGCCGGGATGGCGAAGCCGTCGCGCCGGGTGAGGGTGGCCTGGAACAGCTCCGGGGTGCCGCGCAGGGCGTTGGTGAAGCGGCCGGCCACGACCTCGCGTTCGCCCTCGACCACGCTGTCCAGCAGGTCCATGCCCCGGAGGCTTTCCGTGGAGAGGTTGAGCCAGATGCCGGCGTTGGTGTTGGCGTCCAGGATGCGGCCCGCCGCATCGTGGATGAAGATGGCGTCGGCCGCGCTGTTGAAGAATTCCCGGAACTGGCGCTCGGACTTGCTGAGAAGCGAGAGCGAGATCCGGGTCTCCAGCACGTGCTCCAATTGCCGGGTCATGGCCTTGAAGGTGGAGGCGTCCGCGGGAAGGAAAAGGTGGTCCGGGTTGTTGCTGCACAGGTGCACGGCCCCGCGCTCCCTGCCGAACACGTTCAGGGGCTCCTCCATGCGTTGCGGGCAGTCCGCACCGGCCGCATCGGCGCTCCAGTAGCTCTGGTCGTCAAAGACGATGCGCGCGGCCAGGCTGCCGGGCGCGTCCCAGCAGTGGGGCAGCACCTCGGCTACCTTCTGCAGCAGCTCGGCCTCGCTTTCCGCTCCCTGGTTCAGCACCTCGGCCAAGCGGTTCAGGCCCGAGGCCTCGCGCAGCTGGCCGCGCAGCTCGGAGGCGATGCGCGCCTGGGTCTCGTTGGCGTCGCGCAGGGCGGTCACGTCCTGGAGGACCACCACCACGCCCTCGAAGGCGCCGCTGACGCCGAAGAGCGGGTACAGGCGGGTGTCCAGGAAGGTCAGCTTCTCGCCCGTGGGCACGCGGCCCAGCTCGGCCTGCTCGTCGGAGAGGCCGTGGCGCATGCGCTCCATGGCCGGGCCTATCCAGGGCAGCAGGGTGGTCACGTCCGCGCCCAGGAAGGTCTCGCGGTGGGGGCAGGTGCCGCCTTCGATTCCCAGCTGCTCGGCCATGTTCTGGCCCAGCCAGCGGCAGGCGCTCTGGTTCAGGTCGGTGACGCGGTTCTGCGGATCGGCCAGGAGCACCGCGCTGGGCAGGGCCTGGAACACGGCGGAAAAATGGTGCTTCAGAGTCTGGGCGGTCAAGGTGGCGGCGCGCATCTCGTCCACGGCCGCCGCTTCGCCGCCTTTGTTCCACTCCACGGCCACGCCCGTGCTCAAGCGATCGAAGAACCGGGCCACGAAACGCAGGGCCTCGGCCTTTTCCTCCGCCGGGAGGGCGCTTTCCTCCACCATGTCCAGATAGCCCTGGCGGTAGTAGGACAAGAGGCCCAGGAACATGCCCAGGGGCACGCCGCGCGACCGGTGCAGCCGGGCCTCGTCCACGGCGAAGGCCTCCAGCTGGGTGGCCACGAAGGCGTCGTCCGGGCCCATCTCCACCGCGGAAAGCCCGCCGGGAATGGCCTGGCGCAACGCGGCCGAGAGCCGGGTGATGGACAGTTCCCAGGCCATGCGCAGGGCCGTTGTGTGCCGGGCGTAGCCGCGCTCCCTGGCGTAGGACTGCACGCGTTCCAGCAGCCAGGGCTCGCTTTGGCGCAGCAGTTGGGCGAGTTCGCGCATGGGCCCTCCTCAAGTGGCCGGACTCCCTTGATTTTCAGGTCAAGGTAAATCGCATATGGAATCTCGCACATTTCTTCCTCCGGGGCAACCTGTGCGGGGCCTCTTTGTCGCTATTCCGGAGCATTCTGTGCACGGGGGCTTGACTTCTTCGTCATATAGCAATATTGCTATGTCTCGAAACAAGGAGAACGGCATGGACCAACTGGTGCGGGTCATGAAGGCCCTGTCCGATCCCGGGCGGGTCACCATTCTGAAGCTTCTGGGCGCGCGCGAACTGTGCGCCTGCGAGATCATCCGGGCCCTCAGGCTGGCCCAGCCCACCATCTCCCGGCACATGAAGGTGCTCTCCGACGCCGGGCTTGTGAGCGGCCGCAAGGTGGGCCCCTGGGTGCACTACCGCGTGGCCGAGAACCCGGCCTCGCCCTATGCCCGCGCCATGCTGGAAAAGCTGGCCCTGTGGCTGGAGGACGACCCCGCCGTGGCGAAGCTCAGGGCTTCCCTGGCGGCGGACGGGCCCTTTGGGAAAAACGGCAAGGGCGGCCCCTGCGCCGCCGCGCCCCAGGAAAAGGAGCTGCGCCCATGAGTCCCGCCCCTGTGAAGAAGACGCGCGTGCTGTTCGTGTGCGGACAGAATTCCGCCCGCAGCCAGATGGCCGAGGCCCTGCTTGATCATCTGGCGGGCGACCGTTATGAGGCCCACAGCGCAGGCATCGAGCCAGCGCCAATCAACCCGCTGGCCGTGGCCGTCATGGCCGAGCGCGGCATCGACATTTCGCACAAGCGCACCAAGCTGGTGGCCGAGGCCGTGGCCGAACTGGCCGCCAAGGGCCAGCAGTTCGACGTGGTCGTCACCGTGTGCAGCAAGGCCGCGGGCCTGTGCCCCTTCGTGCCCGGCGTCCAGGTGACGGAGCGCTGGAGCTTCGACGATCCCGGCACCGTGGACGGCACGCCCGAGGAACAATTGGCCAAGGTGCGCGCCGTGCGCGACGACATCGAGGCGGCCGTCACGACCTGGCTGGCCGGGAGATAGGCAGTGAAAGAACTGAAGCCGCTTGATATGGTTCCGTGCGACTGCAAGCCCAAGACCGTGCGCGAGGCGCGCGAGATGCTGCGCGCCCAGCGCGAGCAGAACCGCCGGGCCGAGGCGGAAGCCCGCGCCCAGCGCGTGGCCGAGGCCCTGGCCCCGCCCGCCACCCTGC
Organism: uncultured Desulfocurvus sp.; assembly: GCA_964446455.1. Lineage (GTDB taxonomy): Bacteria > Desulfobacterota > Desulfovibrionia > Desulfovibrionales > Desulfovibrionaceae > Humidesulfovibrio. The sequence continues at coordinate 9,551 of CAYUOW010000009.1, read as the reverse complement.
CGGGCAAGCTGGGCCTGGCCTTTGCCGCGCTCATCATCTGGTGGAACCTGTACGAGATGCTGCCGGGCATCGCCCGCTTCGCCACCCAAAGTATCCTCGGCCTGGACCTTTCGAGCCACCTGGGCGCCAGCGTGGAGTTCTTCCTCTACGATACGCCCAAGGTGCTCATGCTGCTGGCGCTCATCGTCTTCTTCGTGGGCATCCTGCGCAGCTTCTTCACCCCGGAGCGCACCCGCAGGCTGCTGGCGGGCAAGAGCGAGGCCTTTGGCAACGTGCTGGCCGCGCTTTTGGGCATCGTCACGCCGTTCTGCTCCTGCTCGGCCGTGCCGCTGTTCATCGGCTTCCTGGGGGCCGGGGTGCCGCTGGGCGTCACCTTCTCCTTTCTCGTCTCCGCCCCCATGGTGAACGAGGTTGCCGTGGTGCTGCTGTATGGCCTGCTGGGCTGGAAGGTGGCGGCCATCTACATGGGCACCGGGCTCGCCGTGGCCATGGTCTCCGGCTTCGTCATCGGCAAGCTGGGACTGGAGAAGCACGTGGAGGACTGGGTGCAGGCCGTGCGTGCGGATGGCGGCGAGGTGGTCGAGGAGGAACTCGACTGGGCCGACCGCATCGACGCCGGGGCGCTCGCCGTGCGCGACATCGTGGGCAAGGTCTGGCTCTGGGTGGTGGTGGGCATCGCCGTGGGCGCGGGCATCCACGGCTACGTGCCCGAGGGCTTCCTGGCCGCCATCATGGGCAAGGACGCCTGGTGGAGCGTGCCCGCGGCCGTAGCCATCGGCATCCCCATGTACTCCAACGCCGCGGGCATCGTTCCCGTGGTGCACGCCCTGCTGGAAAAGGGCGCGGCGCTGGGCACGGTGCTGGCCTTCATGATGGCCGTCATCGCGCTCTCGTTGCCGGAGATGGTCATCCTGCGCAAGGTGCTCAAGCCCCGGCTGCTGGCGGCCTTCGTGGCCGTGGTGGGCCTGGGCATTCTGCTGGTGGGCTTCTTGTTCAACGCGATTTTGTAAGCGCGACCACCTAACGACAAACATCCGCGGCGCCGCCGGCGCGCGGGCATCCAAGGAGAACAAGCACATGGCCGAAAAGGCGCGCACCTTCAGCAAAGGCGAATTCATCGGCGGCATCGTGGCCGCCCTGGCCGTGGGCTTCTTCATCGGCAGCATGTTCATGGAGATGCGCCAGGGTGCTCAGATGCCCATGCAGGCCGGTGCGGGCATGTCCGCGCAGCAGGCGCAGGCGGGCGACGCCCAGGACCATCCGGTCGAGGTGGCGCGCATAGCCGAGCTTGAGATCGCGCTGGCCGGCAAGCCCGGCGACCAGGCCACCTGGATCGAGCTGGGCAACCTGTACTTCGACACGCACCAGGCCAAGAAGTCCATCACCTCGTATGAAAAGGCCGTGGCCCTGGGCCCGGTGAGCGCCGACGTGTGGACGGACCTGGGCATCATGCACCGCGAGGCGGGCGAGGCCAAGAAGGCCGTGGAGACCTTCGACACCGCGCTGAAGCTGAACCCCGCGCACGAGAACGCCCTGTACAACAAGGGCGTGGTGCAGCTGCACGACCTGAAGGACCGCGCGGGGGCCACCGCCACCTGGGAGAAGCTGCTGACCGTGAACCCCGGGGCCAAGAATCCCGAGGGCCGCTCCATGCGCGCCCTGGTGGACGAACTCAAGAAGGGCTAGCGCCCGCGGCAGGATTGGAGGCGACAATGGAAATCAAGGTGCTGGGGCCGGGCTGCCCCAAATGTCATGAGACGGAGAAGCTGGTGCGCGAGGCCGTGGCCGAGGCCGGGGCCGCCGCCCAGGTGACCAAGGTTTCGGACTTCCAGGAAATGGCCAGGCTGGGCGTGTTCGCCACCCCGGCGGTGGTTGTGGACGGCGCGATCAAGTGCTCGGGCAAGGTGCCCTCGAAAAAGGAGATTCTCGCGTGGCTCGGAAAATGATGCGTATCCTCGTCCTTGTGCTGGTCCTCGCCGGGGCTTCCCTGGCGTTTGCCGCCCCGGCCAAGGCCCCGGTTATTCCGGTCATCGGCACGGTGACCGTGGTGGACCTTGGGGCGAATTACTGCGTGCCCTGCAAACTCATGGCGCCCATCCTGAAAGAGGTGGAGCGCGAGTACAAGGGTCGCGCAGCCGTGATTTTCGTGGACGTGACCAAGAACGAGACCCTGGCGCGCAACCTGGGCGTGCGGGCCATCCCCACCCAGATATTTTACGACAAGACCGGCCAGGAAGTGGCCCGCCACGAGGGCTACATGGACAAGAAATCCCTGACCGGCCAATTGGAAAAGCTGCTGGCCCAGTAGCGGAGGGCTTTGGTGGACGCCGGGCTTGAACAGTTCCTTCTGGCCATCAACGCCTGGATGCTGGGGGACTCCCTCGCGGCCTACGCGGGCAGTTTCCTGTGGGGGTTGGTGAGCGTGTTGTTCAGCCCCTGCCATCTGGCCAGCATCCCGCTCATGGTGGGCTATGTGGCCGGGCAGGGCAGGCTCATCGAGGGGCGGGAGGCCGTGCGCTACGCCCTGGTGTTCACTATGGGGCTCTTCGTCTCCATCGCCCTGGTGGGCGCGGCCTGCGCGCTTCTGGGCCGCATGCTGGGCGATGTGGGGCCGTATTGGACCATGGCCGTCGGCGCGGTGCTCGTGCTGGTGGCGCTGGACATGCTGGGAGTCGCCGCGTGCAGGCTTTCGGGAGGGTTCATGGCCCGGCTCAAGGTGCGCGGCCTTTCCGGCGCGCTTGTCATGGGGCTGGCTTATGGGCTCTTGTCCGGCTCCTGCACCTTCGGCTTTCTGGCCCCGCTCCTGGCCGTCATCACCGTGCAGGGGCAGCTGGCCACGGGCCTGGGACTCATTCTGGCCTTTGCCCTGGGGCACTGCCTGCCCATCGTGCTGGCGGGCAGCTCCGCCGCGCTGGCCCGGCGCATGCTGGAAGGCTTTTCCGGCGGCAGCGCGTGGGTGCGGCGCGGGGCGGGCGTTCTTGTAGGGCTTTTGGGCGTGTACTTTGTCATTCGGCCCTTTCTGGAAGCATGAGGAGGCACACCATGTCTGAATCCGTCACCGGAAAGCTGTCGTTTCTCGACCGTTGGCTGACCCTGTGGATCTTCGCGGCCATGTTCGCGGGCATCGGCGCGGGGTTTGCGTTCCCGGGCCTCAAGCAGGCCGTGGGCGGCATGCAGAGCGGCACCACCAACGTGCCCATCGCCGTGGGGCTCATCTTGATGATGTACCCGCCCCTGGCCAAGGTGCGTTACGAGCTCATGGGCCAGGTGTTCCGCAACGTGCGCGTGCTGGCGCTTTCGCTGGTGCAGAACTGGGTCATCGGCCCGCTTTTGATGTTCGGCCTGGCCGTGACGTTTCTCTCCGGGCACCACGCCTACATGACCGGGCTGATCTTGATCGGCCTGGCGCGCTGCATCGCCATGGTCATCGTGTGGAACGACCTGGCCGGGGGCGACCGCGAGTACTGCGCCGGGCTGGTGGCCTTCAACTCCGTGTTCCAGGTGCTGTTCTTCCCGGTGTACGCCTGGGTGTTTTTGACCGTGCTGCCCGGCTGGCTGGGCATTGAGGGGGCCACGGTGAACATCTCCATGGGGCAGATCGCCGAGAGCGTGTTCATCTACCTGGGCATTCCCTTCCTGGCGGGCCTGGCCTCGCGCGTCATCGGGCTCAAGGTCATGGGGCGCGAGTGGTACGACACGGTGTTCGCGCCCAAGATCGGCCCCATCACGCTCATCGCGCTTTTGTTCACCATCCTGGTCATGTTCTCCCTCAAGGGCGAGGTCATGGTGGCACTGCCTTTTGACGTTCTGCGCGTGGCGGCTCCCATGCTCGTCTACTTCCTGATCATGTTCCTGGCTTCCTTCTGGCTGTCCAAGAAGGCCGGGGCCAGCTACGCCCAGAGCGCCACCCTGAGCTTCACCGCCGCCTCCAACAACTTCGAACTGGCCATCGCGGTTGCCGTGGCCGTGTTCGGGCTCGATTCCGGCCAGGCCTTTGCCGCGGTCATCGGGCCCCTGGTGGAGGTGCCCGTGCTCATCGGCCTGGTGAACGTGGCACTAAAGCTCAAGAAGCGCTGGTTCCCCAACGACCCCGGCACGCTGGCCAGCGTGTGCCACGTGGACTGCAAGCCGTAAGGAGCATTTTCCCCGCATGACGCGTTTTCCCAGAACCCTGTTCATCGAAACCACCACGCGCTGCAACCTTTCCTGCGCCATGTGCGCGCGCTGCCGCCCGGGCTGGCAGGACGGCTTCGGCGACATGGATTTTGCCCTGTTCGAGCGCCTGGACGGTGCCGTGCGCCACGCACACGCCGTGATCTTGAACGGCATGGGCGAGCCCCTGCTGCACCCGGAGCTGCCGCGCATGGTGCGCTTCGTCTCGCAGCGTCTGCCCGAAGGGGGCTGGTGCGGACTGCAGACCAACGGCCTGCTGCTGGACGCGCCCCTGGCCGAGGAACTCGCCGCCGCCGGGCTGGACGTGGCCTGCATGTCCTATGAATGGCCTACGGCCGGTGCATGTCCTGCGGAGGGCACTGTCCTCGGCCATGCGGCGGACGCCCTGGACGGCCCCCATGGCGATAATTTGGCCCGCTTCGCCGGGCTCATGCGCGCGGCCCAGGCCAAGGCCGGGCGGCCCATGCGCCTGGGCCTGGAGACCGTGCTCATGCGCGGCACCATCGCCCGCCTGCCCGAGCTGGTGGACCGCGCCGCAACCCTTGGACTGGATTTTCTGCTGGCCTCGCACCTGCTGCCCATGGACGCGGCCTCCGAGGCGGAATCACTGTTCCTGCCGTGCAGCGCGGCCGCCTTGCGGCTCTTCGCCCGGCACCAGGCCGAGGCCGCCGCGCGCGGGCTGGACCTCGCCGCCGTGCCCAAGGCCGCGGTCATGTACCATCGCAATCCGCAGGAGCAGGAGCTCATGGACCTGCTTCTGCGCATGCGCAAGCAGGCCCAGGAAGAGGGCGTGTGGCTCAACGTGGCCCGCCTGGCCGGAACCGATCCTGATGCTTTGAGCGCGCTGGAGGAGATCTTCGCCGAGGCGCGCCGCCGGGCCGAGGCCGCCGGCCTGGAGCTGAACCTGCCCCCCCTCACCGCACCGGAGCGGCCCGAAGACCGCCGCTGCGGCTTCATGGAGCGGGAGGCCGCGTTCATCGACTGGCAGGGGAACATCTCGCCCTGCCACTTCCTGTGGCACGGCTACTCCTGCCGCGTGCTGGGCGACGAGAAGCGCGTCGAGCCCCGCCGCTTCGGCAACATCTGCGCCTCAGCCCTGGAGGACGTCTGGAGCGGGGCGGAATTCTCCGCCTTCCGCGAGACCGCACGCTCGGGCGAATATCCGGCCTGCGGCGATTGCGGCGCAGGGCTCTGCAGCGACGCCACCGGAATCTCCGGCCCCTTTGAGCAGGACTGCCTGGGCGTTGCCGTGCCCTGCGGGCATTGTCCCTGGTCCATGGGGCAGCTGGCCTGCCTGGGCAGCTGAGAGCCCGCCCCGCCCGTTCCTCATGCACTTGACTTTCCAGGCCGATGATGGTGCCTGGAACCCCATGCCGCACAACGAAACCGCCGTCCGGGGCCGCCTGGCCCCCAGCCCCACGGGCCGTCTGCACCTGGGCAACGCCTGGGCCTTTCTGCTGGCCTGGCTGGCCGCCCGTTCCGCCAAGGGGCAGATAGTGCTGCGCATGGAGGACATCGACCCGGACCGCTCGCGTCCGCAGTTCGCGGACGAGATCATGCGCGACCTGCGCTGGCTGGGGCTCGACTGGGACGAGGGCCCGGATGTTGGCGGCCCCTGCGGCCCCTACGAGCAGAGCGGGCGGCTCGACCGCTACGCCGAGGCCCTGGAACTGCTGGACCGCGCGGGCCGCGTGTACCCCTGCTTCTGCACGCGCAAGGAGCTGCGCGAGCTGGCCGGCGCGCCCCACGTCCACATCGCAGGCGACGGCTCGCCCGCCTATCCCGGCACCTGCCGGACCTTGGCCCCAGCCGAGCAGGAAGAACTGCTGCGCCAGGGCCGCCGCGCCTGCCTGCGCCTGCGCTGCGACGACATTTCCCTGGCCTTCGACGACGCCATGGCCGGGCCGCAAAAGATGACCCTGGCCGAGTGCGGCGGCGACTTCGCCCTGCGCCGCTCCGACGGGGTCTTCGCCTACCAGCTGGCCGTGGTGCTGGACGACATCGCCATGGGCATCACCCAGGTGGTGCGCGGCGACGACATCCTCACCAGCACGCCGCGCCAAGTCTTCCTTTACAGCCTGCTGGGCGCACGGCCGCCGCAGCATGCGCACCTGCCCCTGGTGCTCGACCATGAAGGCGAGCGCCTGGCCAAGCGCCACCAGTCCCTGACCCTGGCCGAGTTGCGCCACGCGGGCGTCTCCGCCCCGGCCATCGTCGGCTACCTGGGCTGGCGCGCGGGCCTGCTCGATGCGCCCCGGTCCTGCGCCGCCCGGGAGCTTGTGGGCGGATTCTCCTTCGCCCGCCTGCCGCGCGGGGCGATCGTCCTGCCGGAGGATATCGTCGGGGTGTTGGCGGGGCTCGGGTAGGAGAGCAAGGGGCGCTGGCCGGGACTTCGAAAGGGGCGCCGCCCCTTGGACCCCGCTGGGGCGCTGCCCCAGGCCCCGCCAGGGGGCATGCACCCCCTGGACCCGCGAAGGGGGGCTCTGGGGTCGTGGCGCCGCATGATGACAGCCCGCCCCGCATGGTCTATACGGCTGGCAGATGAACGCCGAATCACGCCACATAGCCAAGCGCGCCGTCACCGTTGCCGGGGCCACCCTCGTCTCCCGCGTGCTGGGCTTCGTGCGCGACCTCATCACCGCCTTCGCCCTGGGCGCGGGGCTTTTCGCCGACGCCTTCTTCGTGGCCTTCCGCATCCCGAACCTGCTGCGCAGCCTGTTCGCCGAAGGCTCGCTGACCATGGCCTTCATCCCGACCTTCTCCCGCGTGCGCAGCGAGGAGGGCGAGGAGAGGGCCCAGGAGATGGCCCGCTCGGTGCTGGCCTGGCTGGTCTCCATCCTTGCGGTCATTACCCTGCTGGCGATCCTCTTCGCGCCGCAGCTCACCGCCGTCATCGCGCCCGGCTTTGCGCGCAATCCGGAGCTGCTCGGCACCACGGCGGACCTGTTGCGCATCTGTTTCCCGTTCATCGTGTTCATCTCGGGCGTGGGCCTGTGCATGGGCATCCTGAACGCCATGGACCACTTCTTCGCTCCGGCCTTCGCGCCCTGTCTGCTGAACATCGGCTTCATCGCCTCGTCGCTTCTCGCCGTGGCCATGGGCTGGAACGTGGCCTATGCCCTGGCCTGGGGCGTGCTGGCCTCCGGCCTTGCGCAGTGGCTGTTCCAGCAGCCGTATCTTGCGCGCCTGGGCTTTTCCTGGCGCGGGCCCTGGCGCTGGAAGGACCCTGCTGTCATGCGCATGGGCAAGCTCATGCTGCCCTCGGTGCTGGGTTCGGCCGTGTACCAGATCAACCTGCTTTTGGGCACGCTCCTGGCGTCGTTTCTGCCCGTGGGCAGCATCTCGTACCTGTATTACGCGGACCGCCTGGTGCAGTTTCCGGTGGGCGTGTTCGGCCTCGCGGTCAGCACGGCCGCGCTGCCCAGCCTTTCGCGCCTGGCCGCCGCCGGGCAGATGGATGAATTCCAGGGCGTCATCCGCTCCAGCATGCGCCTTTCGCTCTTCATCAGCCTGCCGGCCATGGCGGGCCTGATCGCCCTGGCAGCGCCGCTCATCGGGCTTTTGTTCGGGCGCGGGGCCTTCGGACCGGAGGCCATCCACGCCACGGCCACGGCCCTTGTGGCCTACGGCGTGGGCCTGCCGGCCATCGCCCTGGTGCGGCCGCTGGTGGGGGCCTTCTACGCGCTGGAGAACACGCGCCTGCCGGTCATGGTGGCGGCGTTTTGCGTGGTGGTGAACATCGTTCTGGGCTTTGCGCTCATGCAGTTCATGGCCCACGCCGGGCTGGCGCTGGCCGTGTCCCTCGCCTCCTACGCCAACGTGGGCCTGCTTTCCTGGCTCCTGCGCCGCAGGCTCGGCCAATGGCCCATGGAGCTGCGCCCCACGCTCAAGTGCGCGGCGGCCAGCCTGTGCATGGGCTTGGGGGCCTGGGCCACGGCGGACACGCATCTTGTGTGGGCGCTGCTCATTCCCGTATGGGCCGTGGCCTACTTCGCCCTGGCGCGGCTGTTCCGGCTCTCCGAGGCCCGCCAACTGGCGGAGGCTCTGGGTCGCCGCCTGAAGCGCCGCGCGGCCGCCTAGGCCGTCTCTCGCCGTGCGGACGGCCTCATGGCAATGAGTGCTTGTCAATTGTCTGCGTAGTACCTAATGTTTCACGAAGATTCTTCGGGCGCCGGGACGGCTCTTTTCCCAGCGCGCCATGTCGGGAGGGGGGGCTCACATATGCGAAACCGGTCGCATCGCCGGGCCTTCCGGCTGTTGTGTTTGGCCGCGCTGGTGCTGCTGTGCGGCTGCACGGCGGCCAAGGACGAGCCGGCCGAGGAATTCCGCATCGGCCTCATGGAGCCCCTGAGCACCCCGGACCGCTTCACCGCGCACCGCCTGGCCGAGGCGCGCGTGGCCGAACTGAACGCCCAGGGCGGCGTGGAGATAGCCGGGCGCAAGGTGCGGCTGCGGCTCATCGTGGAGGACTCCGGCGGCAAGACGGAGCAGACCATGACCGTCATGGGCCGTCTGGTCCAGCAGGAGCGGGTCTCGGCCATCATCGGGCCCTACTACAGCCGCGACGCCATCCCCGTGGCCGCCGCGCTGGAAAGCCTGCGCGTGCCCATGCTCACCCCCTCGGCCACCAACCCGGAGGTGACCCGGGGCCGCAAGTTCGCCTTCCGCGTTTGCCAGCTGGACAGCGACCAGGGCCGCTCCCTGGCCCATTATGCCTTTGAGGACTTGGGGATGCGCAAGGCGGCGGTGCTCTACGACGAGGCCGACCCGTACTCTTCCGGCCTGGCGGCCTATTTCCGCGATTCCTTCGCCGGCCTTGCCGGCGCTTCCGTGCTCATGGTGACCTACCAGAGCGGCACGCGGGATTTCCTCAACCAAGTTTCGCGCGTCCAGGCCTTTGGCGCGCAGGTGCTGCTGCTGCCGAATTTCCCCGTCGATCTGGCGCTGCAGGTCCAGCAGGCCCGCGCCGCAGGTTTCGCCGGGCTGTTTCTGGGGGGCGATTCCTGGGATACGGACCACGCCTTCCACAGCCTGCCGGAGATCCAGGGGGCGTTCTACAGCACGGACTTCGCCCCGGCCGCCGCGGACCAGAAACGTCTGGCCGAAGTGGAGGCCATGGCGGCCAAGGCCGGCACGCCCATTGGCAAGAACACGGCCCTGACCCTGGACGCCCTTGACCTGCTGGTGGCCGCTGCCAAACGCTCCGGCAGCACGGACCCCGTGTCCCTGCGCTCCGGCCTGGCCGGCCTGACCGGCTTCGAGGGGCTCACCGGGCGCATTTCGTTTTCCGGTAGCGGCGACCCGGAACGCTCCACCTTCATCATGGGCATTTCCGGCGGGAAGTCCGCGTTGCGCACCCGTCTGACCCTGCCACGGCC
>CAYUOW010000008.1:0-54280 GCA_964446455.1 uncultured Desulfocurvus sp. | reverse complement strand
ATCGGCCAGGGGCGCCAGCGGTGCCGGATTGAGAAAAGCAACCGGTCCTCCCACCAAAACAAGGGGGTAGTCCGGGCGTTCCGCCCGCAAAGGCGGAACGCCCGCTGCGGCGAGCGTCCTGAGGAGGGGGAGGAAGTCCTCCTCAAAAGAGACGCTCGCCGCCATCAAGGGGAAGAGCTGTAAATCCTTGCCGCTATCGTGGGAACTTGGCGCATGGAAGCCCTTGCCGAGAAAGAATCTCTCCACGGCTACTTCCGGCTCCCGGGACAGCAGGCGGTATACCACCTGCCAGCCCAGGGCCGAGAGACCCATGCCCTCGTCGCCAGGGACCAGAAGCGCCACGGGAAGGCGGCCTCCATGGTCCGGCGGGGGAGCCTGGGCCGATCCGGAACGGGGGATGCGTTCGCGGCCTTTGGGCCGTTTCCGCTCCGCCCCGGAAGGGCGTTTCATCTACGCGCCTAGTCCGCGTTGCGGCGGATGAACGCGGGCGTGTCCAGCGCCTCGTCCTCGAAGAGGAATTCCTCCTCGCCCGCGCCCATGGCGCGCAGGGAGGTGTGGGCCGGACGTTCCTCGCCGTTTTTCGCCGCACCGTAGCGCACGTAGGCGGGCAGGTCGCGGTTGGAGCTGGCGATGACGCTCGAGATGGTGCTGCGGCGCGTGGCGGCGCGCTGCGTCACCGGCATGGGGTTCAGGATGGCCTTGACCTCTTTCTCCGGCTTGGGAGCGGTTTCGCGCTGGTCGATGCTGGTGGCGATGACGGTGACGCACATCTCCTCGCCGCAGTTGGGGTCGGCCACCACGCCGAAGACGATGTTGGCGTCCTCGTGGGCTTCCTTGCTGATGAGATCGGACACTTCCTGGATCTCGTCGGTGCTCATGTCCTCGCTGGCGGTGATGTTGAACAGCACGCCGCGGGCGCCCGCGATGGAGACGTCTTCCAGGAGCGGGCTGGTGATGGCTTTGAGGGCCGCCTCGCGCGCGCGGTTTTCGCCGCTGGCGATACCCGTGCCCATGAGGGCCAGGCCGGAGTTGGTCATGATGGCCTTCACGTCCGCGAAGTCCAGGTTGATGAGGCCGTGCACGGTGATGAGGTCCGCGATGCCCTTGACCGCGTAGTAGAGCACTTCGTCGGCTTTCTTGAGCATCACGCCGAAGCCGGCCTTCTTGGCCGCCATCTGCAACAGGCGGTCGTTGGGGATGGTGATGATGGAGTCCACCACCTGGCGCAGTTCGGCGATGCCCTTCTCGGCCTGCTGCATGCGGCGGCGGCCTTCGAAGTAGAAGGGCTTGGTGACCACGGCAACCGTGAGGGCCCCGGCCTCTTTGGCCGCCTGGGCGATGACCGGAGCCGCGCCGGTGCCGGTGCCGCCGCCCATGCCCGCGGTGATGAACACCATGTCGGTGTTCTGCAGAATCTCGCGGATCTGGTCGATGCTCTCAAGGGCGGCGTTGCGGCCCACTTCCGGGTTCGCGCCCGCGCCAAGGCCCTTGGTCAGCTTGCCGCCCAGCTGGATGGTGTGGTCGGCGAGGGATTTCTCGATGTCCTGGGCGTCGGTGTTGGCGGCGATGAAGCTCACGCCGGTCAAACGCGACTGGATCATGTTGTTGATGGCGTTGCCGCCGCCGCCGCCGCAGCCGATGACCTTGATTTTAGCGCTCATGTCGTTCTCGATTTCGAAATGTGCCATGGGTTCCTCCTCCCGAAGCGATGACTGTAGTGCGTGGACCTTCCCCAAGATCGAAACGCCTGGTGTCTAGGCGATGTCGACGAACCATTTCTTCATGCGGCCCAGAATCCGGTTGAAGACGTTGTCTTCGCGGATCCGGAAATCCCCGCCGCCCGCGGGCGTGGTCTGGCGCTTCTCGGCTCCGTAGAGCAGAAGGCCCACCGCCGTGGCGTACTTGGGATTGTTGACCATGTCGTACAGGCCGCCCACATACTCGGGGTAGCCGATGCGCACCGGCAGGTCGAAAACCTGTTCGGCCAGGTCCTGCATGCCGTGGATGAGCGAGGTGCCGCCGGTCAGAACGACGCCCGCCGCGATCTGGTTCTTGTAGCCGCTCTTGATGAGCTCCTGGTCCACCAGGGCCAGAATCTCCTCGCAGCGGGGTTCGCAGATCTCGGCCAGGACGCGTTTGCTCATGGCGCGGCTCTCGCGGCCGCCCACGCTAGGCACGTCGATGCTTTCGTCGACCTTGACCATCTCGGCCAGGGCGCAACCGTTTTCCACCTTGATCTTTTCCGCGCTGGTCATGGGCGTGCGCAGACCGAAGGCGATGTCGTTGGTCAGGTTGTTGCCGCCAAGGGCCAGCACCGCGGTGTGCTTGATGGAGTCCTTGGAGAAGATGGCGATGTCCGTGGTGCCGCCGCCCAGGTCCACCAGGCACACGCCGATCTCGCGCTCTTCGGCGGAGAGGACGGCTTTGCTGGAAGCCAGGGACTCGAGCACGATGTCGGCCACGTCGAGGCCCGAGCGGTGGCACGAGCGCACGATGTTCTGGGCCGAGGTCACCGCGCCGGTGACGATGTGCACCTTGACCTCAAGCCGCACGCCAGCCATGCCGAGCGGATCGGCGATGCCGCGCTGGTCGTCGACGATGAACTCCTGGGGCAGGGTGTGGATCACCTCGCGGTCCAGGGGGATGGCCACGGCCTTGGCGGCCTCGATGACGCGGTCCACGTCCTTCTGGGTCACCTCGCCGCCCTTGACGGCGATGACTCCGTGGCTGTTGAAACCCTTGATGTGGCTGCCGGCAATACCGGCGTAGACCGAGTGGATCTCGCAGCCGGCCATCAATTCCGCCTCCTCCAAGGCTTTCTTGATGCTCTGCACGGTCTGCTCGATGTTGACCACCACGCCCCGGCGCAGGCCCGTCGAGGGGCTTGTGCCGATGCCGATGATGTCCACCAGGCCGTCGTCCTTGGCCTCGCCCACCACGGCGCAAATCTTCGTGGTGCCGATGTCCAGGCCGACGATGATGTCGCTCTTGGCCATGTTTTCCTCCCTTGGTTAACTCGCCAAATACCGGATCTTCCCTATTCTTCCCCGTCAGGAAGGCCCGGGCTTCTGCCTCTTCTCAACTGAAATTTTGCCGCCGCTGGCCTCGATGGCCACCACCTGGCCCGTCTCGCCGCGCAGCTTCAGGTCGCGCCAGACGAGCTCGATGCGGCGAAAATGCGTCTCCCAGTCGGAGAGCTCCGCGCGCACACGGATGCGCAGCGCGTCGAGATACAGCTCCACCTGGCCCGCCTCAGTGAACTTGACCCAGGCCATCTGGCCCAGGGCAAAGGGCAGGTCCTGCTTGTTCATGCGCGCCACCATGGCCGCCACCACCTGGTGCCGGTCGCCCAGCTCCGGGGCGATCTCCAGAAGCGGCAGCGAGGCGGAGTCGCCGGGGGTCAGCTGGGTGATGATCTTGCCCTCGCCATCGGCGAAATAAAGCTGGCCGTCCTGGCGCACCCAGAAGCTCGGCTGGCGCTCCACCAGGGTGATGAAGAGCTTGTCCGGCAGCTCGCGGCGCACGGTGACGAACTCCACCCAGGGGTTCTGCGAAAGGGCGGCTTCCACGCGGGTCACGTTGACGCCCAGGCTGTTCTGGCCCAGGCGCAGGCCGGCGATCTCCAGCACCTGCCCGTAGGCCAGGCGCTGGTTGCCGGAGATGCTGATCTCGGTGAGGCCCAGCGCCGGGGTGGTGGTGACCAGGCGGTAGGTGTAGATGAGGCCCGTGCCCAGCACGCCCAGGATGAGCACCGAGGCCAGGAAGAACACCAGGCCCTTCACCGCGCCGCCCGGATTGAGCGGCAGCGAGGGGCCGGACTCCTTCCGGGGCCGGTTGATGCGCACCGGGGCCTTGCGGGCCGGCTGCGTCCTGCGCTGCATTCCGCCGGGTCTCAGGTTCATTTGAGCACCACCACTTCCAGCTCAAGTTCCACGCCGGCGCTCTTGCGCACGGCGCTTCTGCCCAGTTCGAGCAGTTCCAGGGCCTGCGCGGCCGTGCCGCCGCCCTGGTTCACCAGGAAATTCGCATGCACCGTGGAGAAGGCCATGCCGCCCAGTACCTTGCCGCGCATTCCGGCCTCGTCCAGCAGCCTGCCCGCGCCCATGCCGATGGGCAGCCCCGCGGGGTTCTTGAACACGCAGCCCGCGCTCCGGGCCGTCACCGGCTGGCTGGCCTTCTTCTTGTCGTAGGTGGCCTCCATGCGCTGGCGGATGGCCTCGGGCGCATCGGAAGCCAGCAGGAACTCCGCCTCCCAGATGAGGGAGAAGGCCGCGCCGCCCTGTCCGGCAAGTCCGGCATCGAAGTGCCGGTACCCGAAGGTGCAGTCCTTGGCGTCGCGCCAGATGAGGCCCGTCTCCGGGGTCCACAGGCGGATGCGGCGCAGAAGCGAGCCGGTCTCCATGCCGTAGGAGCCCGCGTTCATGGCCACGGCCCCGCCCACGCGGCCGGGAATGCCGGTGAGGTTCTCCAGCCCGGACAGGCCCAGGCGCTGGCACAGGCCGATGAGCCGGGGCAGACCGAAGCCCGCGCCCACGCGCACGTGCGCACCGCCGGGCAGGGTCGAAATCTCGGGTGCGGCGTTGTTCACGGGCCGCACCAGCACCAGGGGCAGCTGCCCGTCCGTGGCGAGCAGGTTGCTGCCCGCGCCCAGGGCCAGGGGGCGGCCGCCCAGGCGGGAAAGCTCCTTGGCCAACTGGTCCAGGCCAGCCTCGGAGAACACCACGGCCTCGGCCAGGGCTGTGCCGCCCAGGCGAAGGGTGGTGCGCTCACTGAGGCGCGGGCTTTGGATCAGGGCCAGGGTCATGCTCGTCTATCCTTCGTTTATTTGTCGTTCGGAGTGTTCAGCCACTCTTCGCCGATCTTCCAGATGCTGCCCGCGCCGAGGGTCAGGAACAGGTCGCCGGGCTTCAAGATTTCCTTCAGCTGGCGCTCCATGCCCGCAAAGTCCGGGAAGAAGCGCACCTTGGTCTTGCTCACCTGCTTGATGCCCTGGGCCAGGCTCATGCCGTTGACGCCCGGGATGGGCGCCTCGCTGGCCGGGTAGATCTCGGTCAACAGCAGCAGGTCGGCCTGGGCGAAGGCGGTGCAGAACTCGCCGAAGAGCGCCTGGGTGCGGCTGAAGCGGTGCGGCTGGAAGGCCACCACCAGGCGGCGGTCCGGGAAGCAGGCTTTCGCGGTGTCCAGGGTGGCCTTGATCTCGGCCGGGTGGTGGCCGTAGTCGTCCACCACCAGCACGCCGCCGCGCTCGCCCTTCTTCTCGAAGCGCCGGCCCACGCCGCCGAAGTTGGCCAGGCCCTGCAGGATGGCGTCCTTGGGCAGCCCGGCTTCCAGGGCCACGCCGATGGCGCCGAGCGAGTTCAAGACGTTGTGGATGCCGGGATGGGCCAGGGTCACCTGGGCCCAGGGCTCGCCGTCGAGGCTCACGTTGAAGATGCTGCGCAAGCTCGTGGCCACGATCTCGCCGCGCAGGCGGTTCTTCGCCCCCAGGCCGTAGGTCAGGCAGGGACGCTTGATGGCCGGAAGCAGCCGTGCCACGCCGGGGTCGTCGCCGCAGACCACGTTCACCCCGTAGAAGGGGATGGAGTTCATGAAGGTGGTGAAGGAGCGGTCGATGGCGTTCTGGTCCGCGTAGAAATCCATGTGGTCCTTGTCCACGTTGGTGACCACGGTCATGATGGGCGAAAGGCACAGGAAGCTGCCGTCGCTTTCGTCGGCCTCGGCGATGAGGAATTCGCCCTCGCCCAGGCGGGCGTTTGAACCGTAGGTGTTCAGCCGGCCGCCGATGATCACCGTGGGGTCCAGGCCCGCCTCGGTGAAGATCGTGGCCAGGAGCGAGGTGGTGGTGGTCTTGCCGTGGGTGCCGGCAACGGCGATGCCCGTGCGCATGCGCATGAGCTCGGCCAGCATCTCCGCGCGGGGGATGATGGGGATGGAGAGCTCGCGGGCGCGCACCAGCTCGGGGTTGGCGTCCTGGATGGCGGTGGATTTCACCACCACGTCGGCCTTGCCCAGGTTGGCGGCCCCGTGGCCGATGTAGACCGTGGCGCCCAGCTGCTGCAGGCGGCGCACCGCCGCGCCCGCGGCCATGTCCGAGCCGGTGACGGTGAAGCCCATGTTCAGGAGCACCTCGGCGATGCCGCTCATGCCCGCGCCGCCGATGCCCACCATGTGCACGGTGGACACGCGGCTGTACATGGCCGGGCTGGCGCTGCGTCCGGGAACCGCGATGCGTTTTTCTTCGTTCTTTTCCATGTCCGTATCCTTTTGCCGGCCTAGGCGGCCGCGCAAAGTTCCTCCAGCCCGTCCGCGATGAGGCTCGCGGCTTCCGGTCTGGCGAAGGTTCTGGCCGCGCGGCTCATGGAGGCCAGGCGGGCCGTGTCGCCCAAGAGCCCGGGCACGATGTCGGCCAGGGACTGGGCGGAAAGTTCTTTCTGCTCGACGAGCATGGCCGCTCCCAGGTT
This sequence comes from uncultured Desulfocurvus sp., assembly GCA_964446455.1. GTDB lineage: Bacteria > Desulfobacterota > Desulfovibrionia > Desulfovibrionales > Desulfovibrionaceae > Humidesulfovibrio. The sequence goes on along the minus strand of CAYUOW010000008.1, from coordinate 47,819 downwards.
GGCCAGCTGCTCGGCGTTCACGCGCTGGTGGTCGTGGGCGGCATGGGGGAAGGGCACCAGCACGCTGGGGGTGCCCGTGGCGGCCAGTTCGAACACCGTGGACGCGCCGGAGCGGCACAGGGCCAGATCCGCCCAGGCGTAGGCCTGCGCCATGCCCTCGATGAAGCCGTGGGCGCAGTCCGGGTCGGCCCCGGCGTGCGCGTAGGCCTCGCGGATGCGCGCCTCGTCGGCCGCGCCGGTCTGGTGCAGGATGTTCACCCGCGCGGCCAGCAGCTGCGGCAGGGCGGCCACCACGGCGTCGTTGATGGCGCGGGCTCCCTGGCTGCCGCCAAGGATCAGAAGATTCCGGCGTCCGGCGTCGCCTTCGGTTCCGGCATTGCGCTTCACGGCGGCGATCTCCGCGCGCACCGGGTTGCCCGTGCGGGTCACCTTCACCGGCGGGAAGCTGCGGGCGCGGTCGTCAAAGGATACGAACACGCGGTCCACCAGCTTGCCCAGGATGCGGTTGGTGACGCCCGGCACGGAGTTCTGCTCGTGCACGGCCGTGGGAATGCGCAGGAGGCTGGCGGCCAGCACCGGGCAGAAGCCCGCGTACCCGCCGAAGCCGATGACGGCCTGGGGCTTGAAGGCCCTAAGGGCGCTTGCGGCCTTGGCCACTCCGCGCGTGATCCAGAAAATCGAGAGCAGGCCCTTCACGCCCTTGCCCAGCACGCCGCTGGCGGGCAGCGCCTGGAAGGCCAGGCCGGCCTTCTCGGCCAGCGCGCCCTCGGGGCCGGGGCCGCCCAGGAAGAGCACGGAGGCCTGCGGGTTGCGGCGCTGCACCTCGGCCGCCACGGAAAGGGCCGGGAAGATGTGCCCGCCCGTGCCGCCGGTGGTCACCACCAGGCGCGAGATGTGCTTCCGCGCGCTCATGAGCGGTTCCTCGACAGGTTCAGCAGCACGCCCACGCAGATGAAGGAGGCGATGAGCGAGCTGCCGCCGTAGCTGATGAAGGGCATGGGCACGCCCTTGGGCGGCACGGTGCCCAGCACCACCGCCAGGTTCAGGCAGAAGCCCAGGGCCAGGATCACGCACATGCCGAAGGCGGTGAAGCGGTCCAGCAGGTCCTCCTGCAAAAAGGCCACCCGGAAGCCGCGCACCAGCATGAAGGCCACCAGCAGGAACACCAGGGAGATGCCGAAGAAGCCCAGCTCCTCGCCCACCACGGCCATGATGAAGTCGTTGTGCGCCTCGGGCAGGAAGAAGAGCTTCTGCTTGCCCGCGCCAAGCCCGGCGCCGAAGAACTTGCCCGAGCCGAAGGCGTAGAGGGACTGCACCAGCTGGTAGCCCTCGTCCTTGGCCACGGCGAAGGGGTCGAGGAAGGCGGTCCAGCGCTTCAGGCGGTAGGGCTCGCGGGCGATGAGCATCCAGCCGGCCCAGGCGCCGATGACTGCGGAGAGGCCCAGGTAGATGACCCGCGTGCCGCCCACCAGGCACATGCAGAACAGGATGAAGCACAGGAAGGCCGTGCCGCCGAAGTCCGGCTGCATCATGAGCAGGATGCACATGACGCCCGTGACCAGAAACGGCGGGATGACGCCCACGGTGAAGGTGCGGGTCTGCACCAGCTCCTGCTTTTTGGCGAAGAAGAAGGCCAGGTAGAAAACCAGCACGATCTTGGCGAACTCCAGGGGCTGCAGCGAGAACGGCCCCAGGTGGATCCAGCGCTTGCCGCCGCCGACAGTAGCGCCGATGAGCTTGGTCAGGATGAGCAGCACGATGACCAGGGCCACCCAGACATAGGTCAGGTCGTAGAAGAAGCGGCGGTTCACCCGCGCGCAGAAGATCATCACCGCGGTGCCCACCACGGCGAACGCGGCCTGCTTCTTAAAGAACAGGTACTTGTCGTGGTAGAAGCGCTCGGCCATGATGCCCGAGCTGGAGAAGACCATGATGAGCCCCACCCCGGCGAGCAGGAGCGCGCTGAAGAGCAGCCAGTAGTCCATGGGATAGTACTGCGTGTTGCGGCGCTGGTTCACTGGCCACCTCCCTGCTCGGAAGCCAGGGCCTGGGCCACGCGGGCGAAGTCGCGGCCGCGCTCGGTGTAGCCCTTGTAGGCGTCGAAGCTGGCCGTGGCCGGGGAAAGCAGGATCACGTCGCCGGGCTTGGCCAGGGCGAACTGGCGGCGCACGGCGGCTTCCAGGGTCTGGTCCCAGCTTACGGGGAAATGCGGGGCCAGCACGGGCTCGAAGACTTCCCGCGCCGCGCCGAAGAGGCCGATGGACTCCACCCGGCCCTTGAGCACCGGCAGAAGGCTCGCCACGTCGCCGCCCTTGAACACGCCGCCGAGCAGCAGGCGCACCGGGCGTTCGAAGCTCTTCACCGCCGCGCACACGGAATCCAGCGTGGTGGCCTTGGAGTCGTTGACGAAGAGCACACCCTTCGCCTCGCCCACGGGCTCGATGCGGTGGGGCAGGGCCTTGAACGCGGCGATGGCCGCGCGGGCCTGGTCCTCGGTGATGCCGAAGGGCCGCACCATGCGCCAGGCCGCGGCGATGTTCTCGCGGTTGTGCGCGCCGGGCAGGCCCGGGCAGTCGAACTGCGCCTCGGCCGTGAAGGCGTCGATGCGGGCCTTGGTGAAATTGCGGGCAACCAGCTCCTCGCGCATGGACTCCGGGATCACGGCCACGCAGCCGTGGTCCTGGCGGGCGAAGAGCTGCAGCTTGGCCGAGAGGTACTCCTCCATGTCCAGGTGGTAGTCCAGGTGGTTGGCGGAGAAATTGAGCAGCGCGGCCACGCGGGGCTTGAAGCTGCGGCAGTTCTGCAGCTGGAAGCTGGAAATCTCGATGACCAGCACGTCGGCCTGTCTCTCGCCCATGAGGTAGTCGCACAGCGGGGTGCCGATGTTGCCGCCCACGAAAGTGGTGAGGCCCGCGTGTTCCAGGATGTGCCCCACGAGGGTGGTGGTCGTCGTCTTGCCGTTGGTGCCGGTGATGGCGATGACCGGCTCGGTGAGGAACCAGGAAGCGAACTCCATCTCGGCCACCACGCGGGCGGGGTCGACGTCCTGCAGCACATGGGCCAGCTTCTTCACCGGCACGCCGGGGGAGAGGACGATGAGGTGGGCGTCGGCGAACTGGGCCGGGGTGTGGGCTCCGGCCTCCAGGGTCAGGCCCACGGAAGCGGGGTTCGCGTGGACCTTCAAAAGCACGTCCTGGGACAGGTCGGCCTTGGCGTCCACCAGGCGCACCCGCGCGCCGAGGGAGAGCAGGAAGCGGCAGGCGGCCAGGCCGGACACGCCCGCGCCGACCACAACAGCCTGTCGATTCTCAAAAATCTTTAGACTTTGGAAAACTGCTACTCTCCTGTCCATGCCGTCCACCTAGCGCAGCTTCAGCGTGCTCAGGGCCATCAGGGCCATGAGGATGGAGAGAATCCAGAAGCGGATGATGATCTTGGATTCCGGGATGCCTTTGAGCTCGAAGTGATGGTGCAGCGGGGCCATGCGGAACATGCGCTTGCCGCCGGTCATCTTGAAGTAGCCCACCTGCAGGATCACCGAGAGGGTTTCGAACACGAACACGCCGCCCACCAGGGCCAGGATGAGCTCCTGCTTGGCCAGAACGGCGATGAAACCGAGGATGCCGCCAAGGGAAAGCGAGCCCACGTCGCCCATGAACACCTGGGCCGGGTAGGCGTTGAACCAGAGGAAGCCCAGGCCCGCGCCCACCAGCGCGCCGCACACCACCGTCACCTCGCCCACGCCGGGAACGGGGGTGATGTTCAGGTACTGGGCGATGACCGCGTTGCCCGCGGCGTAGATGAACAGGGCGAAGCAGCCCGCGCTGACCACCACCGGGCCGATGGCCAGGCCGTCCAGGCCGTCGGTGAGGTTCACGGCGTTGGAGGCCGCGACCAGCACCAGCACGGCGAAGGGCAGGTAGAACAGGCCCAGGTCCGGGTGCACGTTCTTGAAGAAGGGCACGGAGAGCACGGTGGAGTAGGCCGGCTGGAAGATCAGCAGGGCGATGGCCGAGCCGGCCACCAGGATCTGCCCGGCCAGCTTGGCCCGGGGGGAGATGCCCTTGTTCTGCTTCTTCACCACCTTGGTGTAGTCGTCCCAGAAGCCCACGGCGCCGAAGCCCACGAAGACCAGCAGGCAGAGCCACACGTACACGTTGGTCAGGTCGCCCCAGAGCAGCACGCTGGGCACCAGCGCCGCGCCGATGAGCAGGCCGCCCATGGTCGGGGTGCCTTCCTTGGCCTGGTGGCAGGTCACTTCCTCCAGGATGTGCTGGCGGCAGCGCAGGGCGTTGAGCCACTCGATGAGCTTGGGGCCGAGCAGCACGGAAATGACCAGCGCGGTCAACAGCGCGTAGACGCTGCGGAACGTGATGTACCGGAAGACGTTGAACAGCGTGAACTTGGCCGCCAGGGGAACGAGCAGATGATAGATCATGAGCGCCCCCCGTCCGTCTTGTCCGTGCTGGAAAGATTTTCAAGCAGGGCCTTGGAGTAGGCCTCCATGCGGCAGGAGCGCGAGCCCTTGACCAGAACGGTGCCGCCATCCAGCTTCTTCAGGGCCGCAAGCACCTGCGCGGGGCCGGTGACCGGGGTCACGGCCACGCCGGGAGCGTTCTTGGCCACCTCGGCGACGAACTCGCCCTGGAAGAACACGGCCGCGGGCTTGGCCTGCGCGATGACCGCGCCCAGGTCCTGGTGGGCCTTGGCCGCGCCGGCGCCCAGCTCCTTCATGTCGCCCAGCACCAGGGCCAGTGGGCCTTCACCCGCCATGAGGCGCGCGGCCTCGATGCTGCGGCGCATGGACAGCGGGTTGGCGTTGTAGGTGTCGTCCACCACGCACCAGCCGCCCGCCACCGTGCAGCAGAAGCGCTGGTCCGGCAGGGTGGCGGCGGAGAGGCCGCTGGCGATCTGTTCGGTGGTCAGGCCCAGCATGTGGCAGGCTCCGGCCACGGCGGCGGCGTTTTCGGCAAAGTGCGCGCCGCAGGCGGGCAGCTCGGCCCAGAAGGCCTGGCCGTCCACGATGATCTCGAAAAGTCCGCGTCCGCCGGGCAGGGCTTCCTCGAAGCGGGCGTAGTATTTGGCGAAGCTGTTCGTGGCGGAGAAGCCCTCCACGCCGGGCAGCGCGGCTTGCGCCTCGGCCCAGAGCTCGGGGTAGTCCATGTTGCACAGGCCCTGGCCGCCGGGCAGCACGTGCTTCAGGAGCGCGGCCTTGGCGCGGGCCACGCCCGCCAGGTCGCCCAGGCCTTCCAGGTGCGCGGGGCCGATGTTCAGCACCAGGGCCAGATCCGGGGCGATAATGGCGCCCAGTTCGGCCATGTCGTGGGGCTTGCTGATGCCCACTTCCATGACCCAGGCCTTTTCCTCGCCCGAGGAAGCCAGGATGGACAGGGGCAGGCCGACCTGATTGTTGAAATTCTTGTGGTTCTTGGCCACAGGGAACGCGGCCGCCAGGGTCTGGGCCAGCAGCTCCTTCACCGTGGTCTTGCCCGCGGTGCCCGTGACGGCAACCACCGTGCCGCCGTTGGAGGAGAAGCGGTCGCGCCAGAAGCGCGCCAGCCAGCCCAGGGCCTTTTCCGTGTCCTCCACCAGGATGACCGGGCACTTGAGGCCGGGCAGCTCGCGGCTGGCCACGATGGCGATGGCTCCGGCCTCGGCCACGTCGGCCGCGAAGTCGTGGGCGTCGAAGCGTTCGCCCTTGAGGCAGAAGAAGAGGTCGCCGGGGGCGACGGCGCGGCTGTCCGTGCGCACGGCGTTGATGACCCGGTCCGCATCGGAGCCGGAGTTCACGCTGCCGTTCAGGCACAGGATGGCGTCGCGCAGGGTCAGGTTCATCCCTTCACCTTGCCCTTCACTTCGTCGATGGCGCGCTTGGCGGCCTCCACGTCGGAGAACGGGTGCTTCACGTCGCCCACCTGCTGGTAGGCCTCGTGCCCCTTGCCCGCGATGAGCAGGGCGTCGCCCGGCTGCATGAGGCTGACTGCCTTGACCATGGCCTGGTAGCGGTCGGCGTCCTCGATGACCTTTTTGGCCGCTGCCAGGCCGGGGCGAACGTCGGCCATGATCTCCAGCGGGTCCTCGTGGCGCGGGTTGTCCGAGGTGAGCACGCAGATGTCGGAAAGCTCGGCAACGGCCTGGCCCATGAGCGGGCGCTTGGTGCGGTCGCGGTTGCCGCCGCAGCCGAACACCGTGACCAGGCGCTTGAATCCTGCGTCGCGCAGGGCGCGCTGCACGTTCAGCAGCGCGTCCGGGGTGTGGGCATAGTCCACGAAAACATCGAGGCCGTGCGGGTTCAGCACGCGCTCCAGGCGGCCGGGCACGCCGGTGAAGGGGGCCAGGGGCTGCATGTCGGCCGGGCCCATGCCCAGGCCCAGGGCCACGGCCTGCGCGGCCAGCAGGTTCGAGGCGTTGTGCGCGCCCACCAGGCCGGAGTTGAGGCTCCAGCACTTGCCTTCCCACTCCATGCGCAGGAGCATGCCCTTGGCCGTGCATTCCACCAGGGTGCCGCGCAGCATGCTGTTCTTGGCCTGGACGTCCTTAAGCGTAAAGCCCAGGGCGTCCGGAAATTCCTGAAGCAGGCGCAGGCCGTAGGCGTCGTCGGCGTTGGCGGCCTTGTGCTTGTCCTCGCGCGGGTAGGAGCCGAAGAGCAGGCGCTTGGCCTGGTAGTAGCCCTCGAAGTCGCCGTGGTAGTCCAGGTGGTCCTGGGTCAGGTTGGTCAGCACCGCGGCGTCGAATTCGAGCCCGGCCACACGCTTCTGGTGCAGGGCGTGGGAGCTGGTCTCCATGATGACGGTGTCCACGCCGTCGGCGCTCATCTGGGCGAAGAGCTCATGCAGGCGCCAGCAGCCCGGGGTGGTCAGGTTGGCGTCGATGCTGGTGCCGGGCCAGCGGTAGGCCACGGTGCCCAGCACGCCGACCTTGCGGCCGCAGGCGGCGAGCAGTCCTTCCAAAAGATAGGTGATGGTGGTCTTGCCGTTGGTGCCGGTGACGGCCACGACCTGCATGGCCTGCTCGCGGGTGCGGAAGTGCGCCTCAGCAAGTCGGCCCAGGGCCTCGGCCACGTCGTCCACGCGCACGATGCTGGCCTGCATGTCGCCGGGAACGGCCGTGTTCTGGTCCAGCACCACCCAACCCGCGCCGTGCGCAAGGGCATCGGCCAGGAAGGCGGCGGACTTGTCGGCCGCGCTGGGCATGAGGGCGAAGACCTCGCCCGGCTTGACCTGGCGGGAGTCGGTGCGGACCATGAGGCCCCTGCCGACCAACGCCAGCAGTTCGTTCAAGCGCGGTCCGTTCACTGCTTCTTCTCCTTCTCGCCATGGCCAAGCCACAGCACAAAACCTTCGCCGCGCGCGGCGTCGCCGTCGGGCCAGGGCTCGCCCGCCGCGGGCTTCTGATTGGTGATCTCCATGCCGCCGCCCTTGAGCGAGGGCACGATGCCGCGCTTGCCCAGCACCTCGAGCGCCCTGCGCACGGAGAGGCCCACCAGGTTCGGCACGCTGGCGCCGCCGCCTTCCGCCGTGGGGGCGTGGGTGGCGCGGGCGGTCATGCTGTGCTCCGTGGCGTTGGCGTCGGGAGCGCCTTTGCCCTCGGGCAGGCGGCCGTAGTACGACAGGGTCTTGATGGCCATGTCGCGCACGGCCGGGGCGGCCACGATGCCGCCGTAGGTGACCGGCGTGGGCTCGTCCACGGCCACCATGAACAGAAATTCCGGCTTTTCGGCCGGCACCAGGCCCACAAAGCTGGCCACGATGCCGTCGCCGTAGCCCTTGCCCGCCGCGCCGCCGACCTTCTGCGCCGTGCCGGTCTTGCCCGCCATGCTCACGCCGGGAATGCGCGCCACCTTGCCGGTGCCGTCTTCCTCCACGACCTCGCGCATCATGGAGAGTACGGTCTCGGCGGTCTTGGTGCTGAACACGCGCTCCGACTCGGCCGGGTTGTCCATGGGCGGCTCCACCACCAGGCGCAGGGGCTTCATGACGCCCTTGTTGGCCAGGCAGAGGTAGGCCTTGGCCATCTGCAGGCCGGTGACGCCGATGCCCTGGCCGAAGGAGATGGACGCCAGGTCGAATTCGCTCCATTCCTTGGGCTGGCGCAGCATGCCGGGCGACTCGCTGGGCAGGCCCAGGCCGGGGCGTTCGCCGAAGCCCAGCTTGCGCAGGGCGGTGTAGTAGGGCTGCGCGCCAAGGGCCAGGCCGATCTTGGCCGAGCCGATGTTGCTCGAGTAGCGCAGCACCCGGTTGGCCGAGAGCCAGCGGTACGGGTGCGTGTCGCGGATGGTCTTGCCGCGCAGGGTCCACTTGCCGTTCTCGCAGTCGAAGACCTTGTTCGGGTCGATGACCTTCTGCTCCAGCGCGGCGGCGAAGACGAAGGGCTTCATGGTGGAGCCCGGCTCGAAGATGTCCAGCGCGGCGCGGTTTCTGCGCGCGGAGGCCTTGGAGTCCTGCGGGCTGTTGGAATTGAAATAGGGATAGTGGGCCAGGGCAAGGATCTCGCCGGTCTCCACCCGCACCACCACGGCCATGCCGGAGCGGCCGTTGTACTTGTTCACCGACTCGGCCAGGGCCTGCTCGGCCGCGTCCTGCACCACGGTGTCGATGGTCAGGCGCACGTCCTGGCCGCGGATGTTCATCTCCTTGCCCTGGGCGTCGAGGTAGAGCCTGCGGCCCGAGGCGTCGCGCTGGACCACGAACTTGGCGCGGCCGCCGGCCATGCGCTCGTCGAAGAGTCCCTCGATGCCCTCAAGGCCCTTGCCGTCCACGTCGACAAAGCCCAGCACCTGCCCCGCCAGGTGGCGGTTGGGGTACATGCGGCGGAACTCGCTCGTCAGGTGGATGCCCGGCAGGTTGGCCTTCAGAAGCTCCTGGGCCTCGCGGTCCTCTATCTGCCGCTTGACCCAGACAAAGCCCTTGCTCGAGGCCAGCTCCTTTTCCAGATTCTTCTTGGGCGCGCCAAGGATCTGGGCCAGGGTCTGGGCCGTCTGGGCCGGGTTCTGGATTTCAACGGGCGAGGCGTACACGCTCTTGCTCTCCACGCTGGTGGCCAACAGGGCATTGTTGCTGGCGTATATCCGCCCGCGCTCGCCCAGTTCGAATTCCGTGGCCAGATTCTGCTTGCCGGCGGCGTCCGAGAGCTTGGGCCCCAGGTACACCTGCACGTAGGCGGCGCGTCCCCACAAGACCACCCAGATGAGGGCGAAGGCAAGGGCGACGAAGACAAGCTTCAGCTTGCCCAGGTCCGTCTTGCTTCTGGCCTCTTTGGGCCTCTTGCGCTCGATGCGACTTCTGACCGCCATCTTCCATAATTCCTTGCCGCTATTTGGTCTGACTGCCGTCGGGGGCCTTGTCCTGCCCCGTCATGAGACGCATCTGCCCGGGGCCCACGGGCACCAGCCCGTACATGGAGGCCAGCCGCTTCAGGCGGTAGGGCGAGATAAGGTTGTTCCGTTCCAGTTCCAGCTTCGAAACCAGCGCCGTGCGGTTGGCCAGTTCCTTCTCCAGCTTGTTCAGGTCGTAGGCCAGGTCCATGCGCTCTATGTTCAGCCACACGCTGGAAAGGCCCAGAATGAGCGCCCCAGCGATGGTGCAGAAGAACGCCGCCACCCAGCCCTTCATGCGGCTCATGCTGCGGTCTCCGCGCCGGGAAGGCGCTCGGCCACGCGCAGTTTGGCGCTGCGGCTCCTGGGGTTGCGGTCGATCTCAAGCTGCGTGGGCAGCTGGGGCTTCTTGGTCAGCACCTTGAGCACGGGCACGCGGTCGCAGGTGCAGAAGGCCTGCTCCAGCGGGCAGCGGCAGCCCTTGGCCCAATAGCGGAAGCTCTCCTTCACTTCGCGGTCCTCCGCGGAGTGGAAGGAGATGATGGCCACGCGGGCTCCGGGCTTCAGGTGGCGCACGATGCGGTCCAGAAATGTCTTCAATTCTTCCACTTCATGATTCACGGCCATGCGCAGGGCCATGAAGGTGCGCGTGGCCGGGTGATTGCGCGCTTCGCGGCGGCGGTCGGGGGGGTACGCCCTGGCGACGATTTCCGCAAGTCTTGACGTGGTGGTGATCTCGGCCTGCTCGCGCGCGCGGATGATGGCCCGGGCGATCTTGCCGCCCAGGGGCTCGTCGCCCAGGTCGCGGATGATGCGGCGAAGTTCCTCGTAATGCTCGCGGTTTACCAGCACCTTGGCCGAATCCATGCCGCTGGTGGCGTCCATGCGCATGTCCAGCGGGCCATCGGCCGCGAAGCTGAAGCCGCGCTCGGCTTCGTCGAGCTGCAGGGAAGAGACGCCGAGGTCGAGCACCGCGCCGTCCAGGCCGTCCCAGCCGGCGTCTTCCAGGGCGCTCTCGAATTCGCTGAAGGGCATGTGGTAGCTGGTCACCTGGCCGGGGAATTCCTCCAGGCGCTTGCGCGCCAGGGCCAGGGCCTGCTCGTCGCGGTCCAGGCACAGAAGCTCGGCCTTGCCGCCGCTGGCGCGGAGCAAGCCCAGGCTGTGGCCGGCCAGGCCCAGGGTGCCGTCCAGGTAGCGGCCGCCCGGCCGGGGAGAGAGGTACCCCACGATCTCATCCAGCATGACTGGGATGTGAGGGACCTTGTCGTTGGCAGACATTTCTCGCTCTCCCGCTAGAAGGGCAGCTTAATATTGGCCTGGGCCATTTCGGTGGAGACATCCTCGGGCGTCTGCTCAAGCAGGGCCTCGAAGCGGTCCTTGTCCCAAATTTCCATGCATTTGCCGCCGCCCACCAGCACCACGTCGCGGTCCAGGCGGCCGCTCTTGCGCAGGTGCGTGGGCAGCTGGATGCGGCCCTGCTTGTCGAGCACCACCTCCACGTAGCCCGCAAAGGCCACGCGGCGGATGTTCTGCAGGGTGGGCGAGGGGGTGGCGGGCTTCTCCAGCTCGGACACGAAGGTGTCCCACTGCTCCGGGGTGATGCCGATGATCTGCCCCTGGTAGATGGTCAGCACCAGCCGACCGTCCGGCGAAGCCGCCAGGAACTGGTCGCGGAACTCCGGGGTCAGCATGAGCCGACCCTTGGGATCCAGACTGCGGTGGGCATGACCTAGAAGTCTCACTTATTCCCCTTGGTGAACCACTTTTCCCCACGTATTACCACTTCGCCCCACCTTTTTATGAAATCCAGGCGAAAGTCAATACAAAAAACATTTGCTTCCCTAAGAAATGCGGTTAGTAATCAAGCCAACACTGGCGCCGGTTTCATGACTGGCGGGAAGAACAAGCAATACTGGAAGGTTGGGAGCGAGCCCCAGCCATGAGCCCGCCGCCCCGCAGGGCCGGAAAAAGAGAAGGAGAGCGCCTCATGCACACCAAGATCATCGCCACCCTGGGCCCCGCCACGGAGACCGAAGAGGCCATCGCCGCCCTGGTGGAGGCCGGAGCGCGCATCTTCCGCCTCAACTTCTCCCACGGCGGCAAGGAGGGCTTCGTCAAGCTGGTGGCCATCATCCGCTCCCTTGAGCAGAAGACCGGGCTCAACCTTACTATCTTACAGGACCTCTCCGGCCCCAAGATCCGCACCTGCGACATCGGCCTGGGCACCCTGGAGATCGCCAAGGGCGCGGAAGTGCTTCTGGGCACGCCGGGACAGCAGGAAGGCCGCGACGAGCCCTTCATCTGCCTCGACCAGCCCGCTCTCCTGCGCAGCATCAACGTGGGCGAGACCGTGGCCCTGTCCGACGGCATGCTGCAGTTCAACGTCATCGCCCGCGAGGGCGACCTGCTTGTGCGCCTGCGCGCGGAGAACGCGGGTATCGCCCCGGCGCGCAAGGGCATCGCCTTTCCCGGCAAGACCACGCCGCTGGCCGCCTTCACCGCCAAGGACAAGGAAGACCTGGCCATCGGCCTGGAACTCGGGGTGGACGTGGTGGCCCTTTCCTACGTGCAGAAGGCCGACGACATCTGCCACCTGAAGGCCGAGATGAAGAATATGGGCCGCGTGCTGCCCATCATCGCCAAGTTGGAGCGGCAGAGCGCCATCATCGGCCTCGACCGCATCCTGGAGGAGAGCGACGGCGTCATGGTGGCGCGCGGCGACCTGGGCCTGGAGTGCGAGCTGGCCCAGCTGCCCTCGCTGCAGAAGCGCATCATCAACGCGGCCAACGCGGCGGGCAAGCCGGTCATCGTGGCCACGCAGATGCTTCTGTCCATGGTCACAAGCCCCATGCCCACCCGCGCGGAAACTACGGACGTGGCCAACGCCATCCTGGACGGGGCCGACTGCATCATGCTTTCCGAGGAGACGGCCATCGGCAAATACCCGGACAAGGCCGTGGGCTTCATGCGCAAGATCGCCACCTGGGCCGAGGAATACTACTTCGAAGACGAGGGCATGGCCCCCAAGCCGCCCAGCGACCAGGAGCACCCGGCGAAATTCCTGGCCTACTGCGCCTGCCTGCTGGCCCAGAAGACCCGCTCCAAGGCCCTGGTGACGCACTCCACCTCCGGCTCCACCACGCGCATCCTGGCGGCCTGCAGGCCCAAGCAGCCAATCTACGCCATGAGCCCGGACAGCCGCGTGCGGCACTTCACCAACCTCTCCTGGGGCGTGACGCCTGTTTCGCCCGTTGCCGAGGATGACAACCACCAGGAGCGGGCGGAGCGCTTCGTGCGCGAGTCGCCGCTGTTCGTGACCGGGGATGTGGTGGTAGTGACGGCCGGGCAGCCAAAGCACGGCCAGCTGCAGACCCAGACCAACGTCGTCAAGGTCTACGAGAAATAGCCCGTGGCTGCCGCAGACAAAAAGGCGAGCATCGCCGACGCGCTGGATGAGCAGTACTACCAGATCAACCTGGACATACTGGAGAGCTTCAGCAAGTACCGCCCCCCCTTGAACCTGTTCCGGTTCAAGGAGGACGTGGCGCGCGTGATTCCCTACTGCAAGGCCGGGGAACGGCTTTCGAACGAGCAGGTGGAGCAGCTGGCCCAGCTGGTGGACGAGGGCATCGTCTTCGTCTCCCGCGCGGACCATCCCATCTATGTGAAGCACATCAGCTACCAGCTCGACCTGGTGCTGGTGGACAAGAACCTGCACGAGACGGAGATCGCCGACATCTTCACCCAGGCGCTCACGCGCCGCCTGGAGGAATTCTTCACTCAGCCCGTGCCGCTGGTCTTCGGCAAGCTCTGGACGGACATGATGGTCCTGACCGAGTACCTCTATGCCGACGCCAACCGCATCCGCGCCCTCTCCAGGCGGCTGCACCAGGTGCACAGCCTGGCCAACCATTCCTTCAACAGCGGAATCATGGGCCTGGCTGTGCACATCAAGCACCAGAGCAAGCAGTATGAGGCGGGCGACGTGAAGCGCAAGTTCCTGGACCACCTCACCGCCGGGCTGTTTTTGCACGACCTGGGCATGAGCAAGATCCCGGCCTTCATGCTGGAAAAGGACAAGCCCCTCACCGGCGAGGACCGTGGCAAGGTGCAGCGCCATACCCAGCTGGGCTACGAAATGCTGGCCAAGCTGGACCTGCGCTTCCCCGAGGTGGAGGAGTGCGTGACGGACCACCACGAGCGGCTGAACGGCTCCGGCTATCCGCAGAAGAAGCAGGGCCAGGCCATCGGGCCCCTGGGGCGCCTGTGCGGCCTGGTGGACTCGTACTGCGCCATGACCGTCAAGCGCCCCTTCGCAGAGGCCATGGAGCCCGCAAAGGCCTCGGCCCTGCTGGCCCAGGACCAGGGCTACGACCAGGAGTACTCGCGCATTCTGCAAGCCATGGTGATGCTGCAGAACAAGCCGAAATAAAGCGCGCACTGCTGCGCCGCAAAACGCGCAGTACGCAATATTATGCCCGCGCCGGGAAACCGGTTGCGGGCTTTTTTTGTGGTTCTCCGGGCTGTTGCGCTATTCCGGGCGAGTTGACTCCAGAACCAGATACCTGCGCATCGGGTGTTCCTTTTTTGGGTGGGCGTGGTATACGTAGTTTTGCGCATTGATTCGCAACCCCGGAGGATGGCCATGCAGAAAACGCACAACACGCCCGGCAACGGCGGCGGGGAATTGGCCCGGCCGGTGCTGGTGCTGGCCGGAAGGCCGCAGGACTACGCAGACGATCTCACCGTGCCCGGCTTGGCGCCGCTGTTCGTGCCGGATGTGGCGGAGCTTTTGGGGCGCCTGGCCGGGCAGGCCGTGAGCGGTTTCGTGCTTGAGGTGGACAAGGTGCTGCACGCCCCGGCCCTGGAGCGCGGGCACCTGTTCGAGCTGGCCGAGGCCTTCCCGCTTCTGCGGGCGCGCGGGGCCCGGCAGGACGGCTCACCCGTGTATCTGGACAACCCGCTGGACTTCGTGGCCCAGGTGCGCGGCTTCGATCCGCGTCCGGCGCGCCATGTGCCCCGCGTGCCCGTGCTGCTGCATGCCCTGCTCACGCGGCGCAACGGCAACGGCCATGAGGTGCTCCCGGCCACCATCCTTGATCTCTCGGCCTGCGGCGGCGCGCTGAACTGCGAGGCAGAGTTCGCACCCGGCGAGGAACTGTCCGTAAGCATACAGGAGTTGAACGACTCCGAGCCCCTGCCGGCGCTCATCTGCTGGTCCGGGCTGCGGGGCAGGGCCACGTGCCGGCGCTGCGTGGGGGTGCGCTTTCTGGGTATGCGGCCCGGACAGGCCGAGGAGATTGGCCAGCGTTTCCTGGGAGGCGCGCTCTTCAGCGGAACCAGCTGACCAGGGCCACCGTGAACACCAGGGACGGCAGCATGTTCGGCAATGAGATGCGCCGCAGCTCCAGCAGGTTGATGGCCGTGCCGATGGTGAGCACCCCGGCCACGGCGGAAAGCTCCGTCACCACGCCGGGCTCGATGAGGCCGCCCAGGGAACTGGCCAGCATGGTCAGCGAGCCCTCGTAGGCCAGCACCGGCAGGAAGGAGAGCACCGCGCCGAAGCCGTACACCGAGGCGAAGGCGATGGTGGTCAGCCCGTCCAGGAAGCTCTTGGTGGACAGGAGCGTCAGGTCGCCGCGCACGCCCTCGTCCAGGGGGCCGAGCACCGCCAGCGAGCCGCAGCAGAACACCGTCACCGAGAGCACCAGCCCGTCGGAAAAGCGCGGGTTCTTGGCGCGCATCTTGGCCTTCACCCACAGGCTGGCCGCGGTCATGCGCTCCTCTATGCGCAGGAGGCCGCCGACCATGGCCCCGCAGACGATGCTGGTGATGAGGATCACCGGGCTGTTGGTCTTGAGGGTGAGCTTTATGCCCACTGCCAGCACCGAGAGGCCAAGCCCCTGGAAGATGCAGGCGCGCACGGCCTCGGGCATCCTGCGGCCAAGGGTCAGGCCCACAAGGCCGCCGCCCAGGATGGCCGCGGCGTTCATCATTGCGCCCATGGGAAGCATCAAACTCTCCTTTTCGTGCGCACGGCGCACCCGTCCCGGCCCGGGGAAATTCCTCGGACCGGGTTAACTGTTGTCGGCGGCAACTATTAGTCGCGGGAACCCTTGAGGTTTTGGCGCGCGCGCAGCAGCACGCGCCGGCAGACGCTGAGCTCGTGCTCGTCGATGCCGGTGCAGGCCCGGGCCAGAACACCCTGCACCAGCGCGGCGATGCCCGGCATGGCGGCGCTTCCGGCCGGGGTGAGGTGGACGGTCTTCTCGCGCCGGTCAGACTCGCCGGCCACGCGGTGGATGAATCCCAGCCGCTCCAGCCCGGCCAGCAGCCGCGCGATGTTGGTCTTGTCCTTGATGAGCCGCTCGCCCAGCTCCTGCTGGGTCAGGCCGGCCTCGTTCCAAATGTGCGCCAGGGCGGTCCACTGCTCGCTGGTTATCGCGTGCCCCCCGGCCTGCAGCTCCTGGTTGATGCGCCGGAGCACGGCCTTGGAGAACTGCGTGGCCAAATGGCCGAGGGAATCCTTCAACATGTAGTGGGATTTTGTGGCGTCCATATGGTTGCTTTATGCAACTTTATGAGGGCCGTCAAGGGCCGCCCGGGGGGCTTCAGCGGCCTATAAGTTGGCGGGCTTGCAGACTTCGGGGTTGAGCACCCAGAGGGCCTCCTGAAGGGGCAGGGCCGGGGCGCACAGGAAGCCCTGGCCCTGGTCGCAGCCAAGCTCCGCCAGGATGGCGCGCTGGGAGTCGGTCTCTATGCCCTCGGCCACGGTGGTGAGGTGCAGGCTCTTGGCCAGGGTGATGGCCGCGCGGACGATTTCGCGGTCTTCGGCGCTGTCGGTGATGCGCGAGACGAAGCTCATGTCGATCTTGAGCCTGTCCAGGGGCAGCCGCTGCAGGGCGCTGAGGGAGGAGTAGCCGGTGCCGAAGTCGTCGAGGGCGATGCTCACCCCGCGCTCCTTGATGCGCGTGAGGATGTTGGCCGAGGCCTCGGGGTGCTTCATGATGGAGGATTCGGTGATCTCGAGCACCAGGGCCTTGGGCGGCAGGCCGGTGGTCTCCAGGGCGCGGTCGATCTGTTCGGTGAGGCCCTGGCGCGAGAACTGCCGGGGCGAAAGGTTCACGGCCAGGGTCAGGTTGGCCGCGGCGGGCAGGCTGCGCATGAGCTCGGCCATCTCCCTGCACGCCTGGTCCAGGGCGAAGGTGCCCAGTTCGAAGATCAGACCGGATTCCTCGGCCACGGGGATGAACTCCACCGGGCTCACCAGCCCGCGCGAGGGGTGGCGCCAGCGCAGCAGCGCCTCGAACCCGCACAGCTCTCGGGCCTGCAGGTCGAAGATGGGCTGGTAGAGCAGGAAGAACTCGCCCAGGGCCAGGCCTCGGCGGATGTCGTTCTCCAGGCTCATGATCTGGATGGCGGCCACATGCATGCTGGGCTTGTAGACCACCACGCGGTTGCGGCCCATCTGCTTGGCCCGGTGCAGGGCGATGTTGGCGTTCCTCAAGATGTCCTCGGGCCCGATGTGCTCGGCCGGGGGATAGGCCACGCCGAAGCTGGCCTCCACCTGGATGCTGTGGGAGCCGATGTCCACCGGGATCTTGAGGCTCTCGCGGATGCGGCGCAGAGTGCGCAGCACGGCGCGGGCGGGCAGTTCCTCCAGCACCAGGGCGAACTCGTCGCCGCCGTAGCGGCACACGGTGTCCATGCGCCGGGTGCAGGCCAGAAGCCGCCCGGAGACCTCACGCAGCAGCTGGTCGCCCGCCTCGTGCCCCAGGCTGTCGTTGATGATCTTGAAGCGGTCCAGGTCCATGAACACCACGGCGTAGCCGGGCTGGGACCTGCGGCGGGCGCGTTCCCCGGCAAGGGCGATGCGGTCCAGGCAGAGGGTGCGGTTGGCCAGACCGGTGAGCGGGTCGTGCAGGGCCCGGAAGAGCAGTTGCTCCTCCATGTGCTTGCGCTCGGTGATGTCCGAGAAGAGGGTGGCGAAGCCGTCGTCGCCCCAGGGCGAGGCGGAGATGGCCACGTACCTGCCCACATTGGTCAGGAAGGATTCCGTCTGCAGGGTGTTGCCCGTGGCCGCCACCTGCACGAACTCCTCCAGGTGGGGCGGAAAGGGCAGGCTGAAGGCCTCGGTGACGAGCTTGCCGACCACGTGTTCCGCCGGGGCACCGAAGATGCGCTCGTAGCTGTGGTTCACTTCCTCGATGCGGTAGTCCACGGCCCGGCCGGTTTCGTCGCGCACCAGGGAGTGCATGGCCGCGCCCTCGGCCATGTTGTCGAACAGCGAATGGAAGCGCTTTGCGCTCTCCTCCAGGGCCGCGCGGTCGCGCTTGCGCTGGCTTATGTCGCGGAAGATGCCCTCCACGCCCAGAATGTCGCCGTCCTTGCCGCGGTAGAAGCTGGACGAAGTGGCCGCGTGGATGATCTGGCCATTTCTGTCCACCAGCTCCACCTCGTAGTCGCGCACGCTGCCGTGCTCGGCGATGAGCTCCACCATGCGCCGGCGGTCTTCCGGGCGCCGCCAGAAGGTGTCGGCATTAAGGCCGATGACCTGCTCCTGGGTCTCGTATCCGGCCAGGGCCACGCCAGAGGGGCTGACCATGATCAGGCGGCCGTCCTTGTCCGTGCGGTAGAACACGTCGGAAATGTTCTCGATGACCGAGCGGTAGCGCTCCTCGCTCTCCTTCAGGGCGGCCTCGGTCTCGCGCCGCAGGACGATCTCCTTCTCCAGAACGAAGTGGCGCAGGCCCAGATTGACCCCCAGCACGGTGCAGATGAGCAGCACCACGGAGAGCGGCAGCAGATACAACGCGAAGCGCTTGAGTATGACCAGGATCTCCGATTCCGGGGTGGCCATGCAGATGGACCAGAAGGTGTCCTCGAGCTTGATGGGCAGGTACACGGCGTGCTTCAACACCGTTTCGGGCGCCTGGTCGCGTATGCGGTCGAAGTGGAATTTCCCTTCGCCCGCTTCGCCGCGCAGCATGGCCTCCACGATGGTCTTCAGCTCCGGAAAGTGGGCCACCACCTCCAGGTAGGGCTTTCCGGCCAGGCCCGGCACCGGGCTGTACAACAGCACGCCCTTTTGGCTGTAGACGAAGGGATAGCCCGTTTCGGCCACGCGCACGCCATCCAGGTAGCGGCGGGCAATGGCGTCAAAGTCCATCAGCAGGGCCAGGGTGCCCCGGAAGCGCTCGCCCTGGAACACCGGCACGTGCAAGGCGATGGTGCGGTAGCCCTGCACCGAGGTGAAGACATCACTGGCCGTGGCGGCGTGGGTGCGCAGCACGCGCTGGATATGCTCCTGGCTCGAGACGTCGCGCCCGGCCACGGAGTTGTCCGGCGTGGAGTAGGCGAGCACCCCGCGCTCGTCCATGCGGGTGATGGCCCGGATCTCGCGCGCGTTGTCGCGCAGGATGGAGTCGAGGTATGCCTTGCCCTCGGCGTCCAGGTTGATGACGTGCTGGTTCTGGGCCATGGATTCGGCCAGGCTGCGGCTGTGGGCAAAGAAATCCTGGATGCCCTGGGTTGCCTGCCTGGCCAGAATTCCCTGCTGGATCTGCAGGTTCAGAACGGCTTCCTGGCGGGCCACTGCGTAAGCACCATAGAGAAGGGCCCCGCAAACCAGCGTGGCCACAAGAACAAAGGTGAAGTACGTAGTGCGGCGCATGTCTATAAAGCTATCACTCGCAGGGGGAGCAGGTAAAGCGCAAACCGCGCGGCGCAAGGCATTAGCGGGCGTTTCGAGGGGGGTGAGGCGACTGCGCGTGCCTGGGCCCGACCGGGCAAACCGGCCAGAAACTTGTCGAAGTTGCGTAGCGCCCCTTGAAAAGCGTGGCCAAGGCATTACACTGGGCAGGCGGCGCGGTTCGTTGATGAGGGCCCGAACGCGCGGTTGAACGATGCATCCGGCACCAAGGGGGCATGGCATGGAAAAGCAGGCGGGCGGCGACGTGTTTGTGCGGCGGCTCAAGTGGATAACCCTGGCGCTTCTGGCGCTCATCGTGGCCTGGCAGGCGGCCCCCTGGGCGCAGCGCATGCTGACGCGCGAGAACGTGGAGCCCCGCGCCGTGACCCCGCGCGGCGACCTGGCCGCGGACGAGAAGGGCACCATAGATCTCTTCGAGCGCTCCAAGGACGCCGTGGTGTTCATCACCACCACCCAGCGCGTGATGGAGTACTGGAGCCGCAACATCTTCACCATCCCGCGCGGCGCGGGCTCCGGCTTCATCTGGGACGACAAGGGGCACGTGGTCACCAATTTCCACGTCATAGCCGGCGCGGCCGAGGCCCGGGTGCGCCTTTCCGACGGCAAGGAGCACACCGCCGCCCTGGTGGGCGCAAGCCCCATGCACGACCTGGCCGTGTTGCGCATCGACACGGCGGTGAAGCGCGCGCCCCTGCCGCTGGGCACCTCCGCGGACCTCAAGGTGGGGCAGAAGGTCTTTGCCATCGGCAACCCCTTCGGGCTCGACTGGACGCTGACCACGGGCATCGTCTCCGCGCTGGACCGCTCGCTCCAGGGCGAGGATGGCGGGGTCATCGAGCATCTCATCCAGACCGACGCGGCCATCAACCCCGGCAATTCCGGCGGCCCGCTGCTCGATTCCGCCGGGCGGCTCATCGGCGTGAACACGGCCATCTACAGCCCCTCCGGGGCCTCGGCCGGGGTGGGCTTCGCCGTGCCGGTGGACACCGTGAACCGCGTGGTGCCGCAGCTCATCGCCAAGGGGCGCTACGCCAGGCCGGCGCTTGGCATAGAGGTGGACCAGCGCGTGAACGAGACCGCGGCCCAGCAGCTGGGCCTCAAGGGCGTGCTGGTGCTCGGCGTGCAGGCGGGCTCCGGCGCGCAGGCGGCCGGACTTGTGGGCGCGAGCTTCAATCGCGACGGGGCCTTCGTGCCCGGCGACGTCATCACCAAGGTGGAGGGCAAGGTCGTGGATAACGTGCCGGGCCTGCTTTCGCGGCTCGACGACTTCCGCCCCGGCGACAAGGTCCGGCTGACCATCCTGCGCGAGGGCAAGGAAGAAGAACGCACGGTGATGCTGCAGGCCGAAGGCGCGGCGGAGCAGCGCTAGCCGCGGCGGGGCAGCCTGGCCAGCAGCTCGGCCAGCTCCGCGCTCTGCACGGGCTTGCCAAGGTAGTGGTCCAGCCCGGCCGTGAGGAAGCGTTCGCGGTCGCCCGGAAGGGCGTAGGCCGTGAGCGCGATGATGGGCAGGCGCGAGTGCGCCGGGTCGTCCAGGGCGCGGATGGCCTTTGTGGCCTCCACCCCGTCCATGACCGGCATCTGGATGTCCATGAGCACGCAGTCGTAGCCGCCCCGGCCAACGGCCTCCAGGGCCTCGCGGCCGTTGTTGGCGCTTTCGGCCGTGTGGCCCATGCGCCGCAGCATCAGCAAAGCCGCCATCTGGCTGATGGGCTCGTCCTCGGCCACCAGCACACGCAAGGGGCGCTTGGACCCCTCGCTGTCGTCCTGCTCCGGCGCGTGCGCGGCCGGAAGCGCGGGAGCGGCGTCCAAAAACAGCGTCAGGGCGATGGTGGTGCCCACGCCCACCTCGCTGTCCACCAGGATGTCGCCCTCCATGAGCTCCACGATGCGCTTGACGATGGCCAGGCCCAGGCCCGCGCCCTCGAAGCGCCGCACATAGGAGGCGTCCACCTGGGTGAAGCGCCGGAACACGTGGTCGATCTTGTCGTCCGGGATGCCGATGCCCGTGTCGCTGACCATGATGTGCAGGTAGAGCCTGCCCGGGTCGCGCGGGGAAACCTGGGCCCAGGCCTCCATGCGCACGCCGCCCGCCGGGGTGTACTTCACCGCGTTGCCCACGAGGTTGAACAGCACCTGATGCAGGCGGGCCTCGTCGCCCATGATGCGCTCGGGCACGGTTCCATCCACGGAGGCGTTGAGGGCCAGCTTCTTTTCCCGGCTGGCCACCAGGAAGGTGCTCAGGACGGACTTGAACAGGTCGCGCAGGCTGAAGGGCTTGGCCGCCAGGGAATCCCGGCCGGATTCCAGGCGCGAGAACTCCAGGATATTGTTCAGCAGGGTCAGGAGCCTGTGCCCGGCCTCGTCGGCCATGCCGGTGAACATCTCCCGCTCCTGCTTGCTCACGTGGCCGCGCAGCAGCTGGATCATGCCCAGCACGCCGTTCAGCGGGGTGCGGATTTCATGGCTCATGTTGGCCAGGAACTCGTCCTTGGCGATGTTGGCGGCCTCGGCCGCCTCCTTGGCGCGCAGCAGCTCCTGCTCGGCCAGCTTGTTGGCCGTGTTCTCCTGCACCACGGAGATGAAGTAGTCGGGCTCTCCGGCCTCGTCGCGGATGAGGGCCACATGCAGCCGCACCCAGATCTCCTCCCCCGACTTCTTGATGTAGCGCTTTTCCAACTCGTAGGAGTTGATCTCCCCGGCCAGGGTGCGTTGCACCTGCGAAATGTCCGTGGTCAGGTCGTCCGGGTGGGTGATGTCCTGGAAGCTCAGCGTGGCCAGCTCTTCCGGGGCGTAGCCCACGATCTCGCAGAGCTTGCGGTTCACGCGCAGCCAGCGGCCGTCTAGCCCCACGTGGGCCACGCCCACGGCGGCCTGCTCGAAGGTGGCCTCGAAGCGGCGTTCCCGTTCGCGCAGCTCGGAGCGGTGGCGCTGCCGCTGGGCGAGCAGCCCCTCCACGCGGGCCAGCAGCTCGTTCTCCACAAAGGGCTTTTCCAGGTAGCCCTGCGCCAGGCGTTCCAGCATGCGCACGCGCTGGCTCTCGTCGGACTTGGCCGTGAGGATGATGACCGGGATGTCTTCCAGGGACTTGTCGCGGCGCATCTCCTGCACCATCTGCTCGCCGCCCATGTGTGGCATCATGATGTCGCAGATGACGAGATCGGGGCTTTGCGTGCGGATGGCCTCCAGGCCCTTTTCGCCGTCCGGCGCGGTGATGACCCGGTGGCTGCGGCACAGGATGCTGCGCACGTATTCCTTCATGTCCGGGTTGTCTTCCACCACCAGCACAAGGCTCCGCGCATCGTCGGCCCCTGTTTCGTCCTGCGGTTCGTGTTGTGATTCCGTGCGCGACAGAAGCTCGCGCTGCGCCTGCTCGGCCTGGGAATTGTCGGACAGGGCGGGCACCACGCACACCTCCGCGCCGCTTGGGGCGCGCAGGGGCAGGCGCACGGTGAACAGGGCCCCGCCGCCCGGGGCTTCGCCAAGGCGAATGCTGCCCCCGTGCAGCTCCACGAACTCCTTGACGATGGCCAAGCCGAGCCCGGTGCCGCCATGGGCGCGCTCCGCGCCGCCGTCCACCTGGCGGAAACGCTCAAAGACCTTCTCGCGCATGTTCTCCGGGATGCCCGGGCCGCTGTCCTGTACGGAAAGCAAAGCCCTTTGGCCGTCCACCTGCAGGGTGATGGAGATGGCGCCCTCCGCCGGCGTGAACTTGAAGGCGTTGGAGATGAGGTTCACAAGGATGCGCAGCACCTTGTCCTGGTCCACCTGGGCGGGCAGCGGTCCCTCGGCCCGCACCGTGTAGCGGATGCCGCGCTCGCTCGCCAGGCTCTCGAAGTGCGAGGCCCCGATGCGGCACAGCTCGGCCAGGTCGGTCTCGGAGTAGTGCATGGTCATGCGCCCGGCCTCCAGCCGGGAGATGTCCAGCAGGTCCGTCACGTGGCGGTGCAGAAGCCGGGCGTTGCGCTCGATGAGCTCCAGGTCGCGGCGTTCATCCGCGGCAAGGGAGGGGGCGCCCAGCCTTCTGGCCACGGGCCCCAGGATCAGGGTCAGCGGGGTGCGCAGCTCGTGGCTCATGTTGGAAAAGAATTGGGTCTTGATCTTGTCCAGCTCGCGCGATTGTTCCAGAAGTTGGGTCACGTGGTCGTTGACCTCGCCCAGCCGGTCGTTGGCCTCGTTGGCCGTGCGCAGGGCCTCCTTGGCCTGGGTGTTGGCCTGGCGCAGCCGCTCGTGCGAGAGGGAGAACAGCGCGCCCATGCCCAGGAAAATGACGATGGAAATTGCGCCGATGGGGTTGGGGATGGAGAAGCTGAACTGCGGCGGAATGAAGAAATAGGCGACAATCGCCGTGGAGAGCAGGGTGGCCAGCAGGCCGCCCTTGAGCCCGCCGATGCGCGAACTGAAAAAAACCGCGGGAAAGAACAGAAACCAGACATAGGGCTTGATGGCGTCCCAGAAAATCCACTGCACGGCAAAGGCGACCAGGGGAATGCCCAGGGCGGCCAGGAGTCGGATCACGCTGTTTTGAAACAGGTTTCGCATGGGTGCCTGCGCTCTTCTCCGTATATCCTGGTATGAAATTGCGTATATTTAAAATTGGGTTCTTTTCCTATTCTCCCTCGTATTCCTCGCGGCTGGCGGGGTCAAGAAAAAGCTTTCGGCCCTGCGGGAGACTGATTTCCGCAGGGCCGAAGGCATGTTGGGCGCTGGGAGTGGGCTAGCCGTCCGTGTCCAGGTCGATGAGCCCCAGGCGCGCGGCGTAGCGCACCAGGGCCACCGGGCTCTTGATGCCCAGCTTGGTCAGGATGTTGGTGCGGTGGTTCTCCACCGTCTTGCGCGAGATGAACAGCCGCTCGGCGATGACCGCCGGGGCCAGGCCCTCGGCCAGCAGGCGCAGCACCTGCTGTTCCCGGCGCGAGAGCTTGCCGTAGGCCGCGTCGGCCATGCGCGCCTCCTCGCTCGGGCGCGAAAGAAGCTCCGTCACCACGCGCGGCGAAAGTGAGCCGTCCAGGTACTGCCGCCCGGCCATCACCGCGTCGAGGGCCTGCAGCAGCTGCTCCCGGCTGGATTCCTTGGCCAGGTAGGCCGAGACCCCGGCCTGGAAGGCCGTGGCGATGAAGTCCACCTTGGAGTGCATGCTGAGCATGACCACCTTCGCCAGGGGCACCTGGGCCAGAATGTCGCGCGCAAGGTCGATGCCGTTGCCGTCCGGGAGCGAGATGTCCACGATGACCAGGTCGGGCCGGATGCTGCGGGCCAGGGCCAAACCCTCGGCGCAGGTGCCGGCCTCTCCGGCGATCTCGTAGGCCGGGTTCAGGCGCACGATGGTTTTCAGGCCGTCGCGGAACATGGGGTGGTCGTCGATGATGAGCAGCTTGTACTTAGGCGCCATGACTGCGGTTCTCCACTGGTATTTCGATATGGATGAGCATGCCCCGCCCCGGCCGGGAGCGCAGGCTGATGGTTCCGCCAAGAAGGCGCGCGCGTTCGCGCATGCCCCACAGGCCCATGCGCCGGGCCTCGCGAAACTCCTCCTGCCGTTCTTCCAGGTCCACGCCCTGGCCGTTGTCCTCTATGCGCAGAATGACGCGTGGGTGCGAGTGGATGAGGCGCACCGTGGCCTGGCTGGCGTGCGCGTGCTTGCGCACGTTGCTTAAGGCCTCCTGCACCATGCGGTAGATGTTGATCTGCGCCTCGAAGGTCAGGCGCAGGCCGTCCATGCCGTCGGCGAAGAAGTCCGCCGCAATGCCGTTGCGGCTGGTGAACTCCGCGCAGTAGCGTGAAAGGGTGCGCACCAGGCCCAGATCCTCCAGTCCCGGCGGCAGCAGGTCGTAGGCCAGGTCGCGGATGTCGGCTATGGCCCCGGAGAGGCCCTCGGCCACGCTGGCGAGCTTGAGCCGCAGCTCCTTCCGGTCCGGCTGCGGGGGCTCCAGCAGGCCGCCCAGCTCCATCTTCAGGCTGGCCAGGTCCTGGGCCAGATGGTCGTGCAGCTCGGTGGCGATGCGCAGGCGCTCCTTCTCCTGGGCTTTGATGAGCTCGCGCGAGAGCACGCGCATCTGGGCCTCGGTGCGCGCGGCCTGGACCAGCCGGGCCAGCTTGTCGGCCACGGCGTCCAGCAGGTGCCGCTCCTCGCGCAGGAAGGGGCCCTCGTCGCACTTGGGGCGGCGCTCCAGGTAGCGCACCTCTATCTCGCCCAGGTTCTCGTCGCGGATGACGATGGGGCTCTTCTGCCCCCAGCGGGAGGAACGAAAGTTGCGGGTGGCGATGTCCAGGCCGCCCTCCGGTTCGTTCAGGCGGATGCGGGCGCAGGTGATTTCCGGGTATTGCCACGACTGGCAGACCAGCTCGCCCACCTGGCGGATGAGATCCTCCAGCGAGAGGTCGCGGTTCTGGGCCAGGCGCGAGATGCCGTACAGGCAGTTCAGCTCCTTCACGCGCTCGCGCAGGGCGCGCAGCACGCGTTCGTGCTCCTGGGCCAGGGCGGCGGCGCGGGCCTCGCTCTCGCGCAGCGTCGCAAGCTCCTCGATGAGCTGGGCCTTGGTTCTGCGCATGTCGGGCATGGTGTCTCGCGTGGGCCCCTGCGTGGGCCCGGGCCGGTTGAGGGGAACTGCCGCAAGGCTAGCACGCCCGTCCGGCAGAGCCAAGTGCGGCAGAAGCGCGTCCGGGGGCGGGCCCCCTCCCGGCCCTGCGGCGGGAAGGGGCCCGGTTCGGGTTAGCCCTCAAGGATTTTTTTGGCGATTTCGTCCTGCACGTCGGTGATGAAGCCGATGCCGGTCTCCTGCGCGGTTTCGCGGTTGGCGGCGGCGATGTCGTTGCGGCACAGCTCGGACAGCTTGAAGCGGCGCGCACCGGCCAGAAGCTGCTGCAGGCCCGCGGAGAGCTTGTCGGCCAGGGTGCAGAAGGCGATGGCCCCGTAGGGGATGTTCTTCATCTCCTTGGCTCCCACGCGCTTCTTCACGTCTTCGTAGCAGGCGAAGATCTGCTCCGGGCTCTTGCCCAGGTCGCTGACGGTCTTTGGGACGCTGTCCCAGTTGCCGTGCACCTTGGCGCGGCGCTCCGGGTGCAGCGCGCCTTCGATGTTCGCGACCAGGAAGCCGGGAATCATGATGGCGCGGCCCTTGCAGATGAGCTTCACAAAGGGCGCGCCCAGGGCCATGGCCTTGAACACGTGGTCCTCCCGGGCGAAGCCGCCGGCAAAGGACATGTCCACCACCTTGGTGCCGCGCGCGGCCAAGAGGGCCGCATACTCGCGCGCCTTGGCGTGCAGCAGGATGCTCGGCACGCCCCAGGTTTCCATCATGTTCCAGGGGCTCATGCCCGTGCCGCCGCCGGAACCGTCGATGGTCAGGAGATCAAGCCCGGCCTCGCTGGCGTACTTGATGCTCATGGCCAGCGCCTCCATGCCGTAGGAGCCGGTCTTGAGGGAGATGCGCCGGAAGCCCAGCTTGCGCAGGTAGGCCACGGCGGCCATGAAGTTCTCGCGCACCTGGGCCTCGGTGGAGAGGTCGGTGTAGCCCAGGCGGCTGTGCCGGGCGAAGCCGCGGATGGCACCGCTCTTGAATGCCTCCTGGACCTTCTTGTCCTCGGGGTCGGGGTCCACCAGGTAGCCGCGCTTTTTCAGGAACAGGGCGTAGTCCAGGCTGGTGACCTCGATCTCGCCGCCGATGTTCTTGGCGCCCTGGCCCCACTTGAGCTCCAGGCAGACCTTGTCGCCGTACTTGTCGATGACATACTCGGCCACGCCGTTGCGGGTGTCCTCCACGTTCATCTGCACGATGATGGCGCCGTACCCGTCGTTGTAGCGCAGGTAGGTCTCCACGCGGCGGTCCAGCTCCGGGGCCTTGGTGATCTTCTTGGCCGTGAGCTTGCTCTCGCGGTCCACGCCGACGACGTTTTCGCCCACCACCACGGGAATGCCCGCCAGCGAGCCGCCGATGGCGAAGGAGTCCCAGTACTTGGCGGCAATGAAGGTGGATCCGAGCGCCCCGGTCATGAGCGGCAGGCGGCACTTCACGGGGTCGGCGTTGCCGAAGCTGGTCTCCAGGTCCACCTTGGTGAACAGGCAGTTGTCCGGCGAGCTGGAAACGCCCTTGGACAGGCCCTCGGCCCCGTAGTTGTAGCCCTGGATGCGCAGGGAGTTGTAGCTCACGCCCACATGGCAGGTGTTGGCGCTGCCCGCGGTGACGCTGCCGAAATCGCGGGGGTAGAGCAGGCTTCTGCCCTTGAGGCTCGAAAGCCAGGTCTCGCACTTGCCGGAGCAGTCGGCCCGGCACAGGGTGCACAGGCCGGATTCACACGGATTGCCCCGGTTCACGGTGTTCAGGACGTCGTTGCTTTTGGACCACTGAGACATATTTCCTCCAGATGAAATGATTCCCTCAAAATGGCTCCTGCCTTCACCCTGGCGCAGAGCACCCACCCCTTTGCCGCGTGCTTCAGGAGAAGCCGCGCGGGTTTTCCGCCGGGGCCTTGCGCGCGGCAAGCTCGCTCGAAAGCCCGGCGACCTTCTTCTCAAGGGCCTCGACCTTCCGCCGCAGCGTGCGCAGCTCCTGCTCCAGCATCTCTTTCTCAGCCAGTCCGGCTTTTTGAGCGCGGAACTGCCTTTGCGCGTATTCTGAATCGCTCGGCATATCCCCTCCACCGTCAGAACATCGCCCCGGGCCGCTGGTTGCCGGGCCACGGGACCGCCGGGAAAGACTCCTGTCGGGTCGTTTGTTATCCCTCTGTTCTGGTAGGGGAAATAGGTGGATGCTCCAATTGGCGGAGGGAAAAGGCGGAGCGCAGACGGGAGTATTTCCCGGCCGTGGGAAATGCTCCCGGCGGCTGGCGGCGCACTGGCCCCGGCAAGGTTCCAGGATATGGCGCGGCAGGCCGGTCCGCGGTTTTTTTGCACAAGCCTGGCACAGCGGCTCTATATGTCTTGCCCGCACACGCCCGCCGTGGCATACGAAAAATACGCAACCACATCAGGCCGCTGGCCCAGGCGCGCGCAGAAGCCCGCGGCGACTTTCAGGAGGACAATACATGACGAAGCGTGTCAGCTCCGCCTTCACGTTCCCCCCTGTCTCGAGCCTCGCGCTCCCGTTGCTGCTGGCCGTCTTTCTCGCCGCCGGGCTTGCCGGCTGCGGCAAGGGCGACGACAAAGGGCAGGACTCCAAGCCGGTCACGGTGACCACGGCGGTGCTCCAGGCCAAGAGCGTGCCCCTGGTGGCCGAGTTCACGGGCCGCACGGATTCCCAGTCCACGGTGGAGCTCCGGGCGCGCATCAACGGCTTCCTGAAGAAAATCAATTTCCGTGAAGGTTCGCTGGTGAAGCAGGGCGATCTGCTCTTCGTCATCGACCCCGTGGAGCAGGAGAACACCCTGGCCAAGACCAGCGCCGACGTGGCCAAGGACAAGGCCCAGCTGGACTATGCCCGCAAGGAGCGCCAGCGCTTCGAGGAACTGGTGAAGCAGGGCGCGGTGAGCCAGCAGGAATACGACGCCAAGGTGACCAACGAGCGCCAGCTGGCCGCCAGCGTGGCCGCCGCCTCGGCCACGGCCAGCGAGGCCCGCACCAACCTGGGCTATACCAAGGTGCTGGCCCCGCAGGACGGCCGCATCGGCAAGAGCAACTTCAAGGTGGGCGACCTGGTGGGCCCGGGCCCGAACAGCCTGCTGGCCACCATCTCCTCCACGGACAACTTCACCGTGACCTTCAACATCAACGAGCGCGACTACCTGGCCGTGGCCAAGGTGGAGGCCCAGGCCAAGGCCAAGGGCCTGCCCTACAAGCCGTATCCGGCCACGGTCATCCTGGCCGACGGCTCCGTCTACCCCCAGCAGGGCTACATCGACATGGCCGACCGGGCCATCGACCCCAGCACCGGCACCCTGCCCGTGCGCGCCGTATTCCCCAACCCCGACGGCGTCATCAAGCCCGGGCTGTTCGCCAAGGTGCGCATAGAGGCCGGCGTGGCCGACAACGCCACCCTGGTGCCGGAGCTGGCCATCAGCGACGTGCAGGGCGCCAAGTTCGTGTTCGTGGTGGACAAGGAGGGCAAGGCCGAGAGCCGCGCCGTGACCCTCGGCCCCCGCGTGGACAGCGCCTACATCGTGCAGTCGGGCTTGAACGTGGGCGAGACGGTCATCGTGGACGGCTGGCAGAAGGTGCGCACCGGCACCCCTGTGGTGGCCGCGCCCGCCGCCGCGCCTGCAGCACCCGCAGCTCCGGCGGCCCCGGCCAAGCCGTAGATCCTGGCGTATCCCGGCCGGGGGAGGGGAAAAGCCTCCTGCCCCGGCCGTTTCCTTCGGGCAATCACCGCGCGCACGCGCAGCCACAAGGGAGTCCGGGCATGGTCAATTTCTTCATCCGGCGGCCCATCTTCTCCGCCGTCATCTCCATCATCATCACCATCGTGGGCGCGCTGTGCATAGTGGTGCTGCCGGTCTCGCAGTTCCCCAGCCGCATCTCGCCCTCCACCGTGCAGGTGGTGGCCAGCTACAACGGCGCCAGCGCCCAGGTGGTGGAGGAGACCGTGGCCGCGCCCATCGAGCAGCAGGTGAACGGCGCCCAGGACATGCTGTACATGAACTCCGTGAGCAGCAACGACGGCCGCATGGTGCTGAACATCTCCTTCGCCGCCGACCGCGACCTGGAGCTGGCCACGGTGGACGTGCAGAACCGCGTGCAGCTGGCCGAGGCCACGCTGCCCTCCGACGTGACCCGCGCGGGCGTGTCGGTCATGAAGCAGTCGCCCGACATGGTGCTGGTGGTGAACCTGACCTCGCCCAAGGGCATGTACGACTCGCTGTTTTTGGAGAACTACGCGCGCATCAACATCGTCGACGCCATCAGCCGCATTCCCGGCGTGGGCAACGTGACGCTGGCCGCCAACCTGACCTACGGCATGCGCGTGTGGCTTGACCCGAACAAGCTTTCCCAGATGGGCCTGACGGCGGTGGACGTGGCCAACGCTCTCACCGAGCAGAACGTGCAGGCTCCGGGAGGCCAGCTGGGCCAGCAGCCCGCACCGGAGAACATCCCCTACCAGATCACCGTGCAGGTGAAGGGCCGCCTGACCGAACCGGCGGAGTTCGAGAACATCATCCTGCGCGCGGGCCAGGGCGGCAACATCGTGCGTCTGAAGGACGTGGGCCGCGTGGAGCTGGGCAGCGAGAGCTACCGCGGCTACACCAGGCTGAACGCCCAGCCCACCTCCACCATCTGCATCTACCAGCTGCCCGGCGCCAACGCCATCGACCTGGCCAACAAGGTGCGCGCCGTCATGGCCGACCGAGCCAAGGCCTTCCCCGAGGGCATGGAGTACAAGATCCCCTTCGACACCACGCGCTTCGTGCGCGCCTCCATCGAAAGCGTGCTGCACACGCTGTTCGAGGCGGTCATCCTGGTGCTCATCGTGGTCTTCATCTTCCTGCAGGACTGGCGGGCCACGCTCATTCCCATGATCACCGTGCCCGTGGCGCTCATCGGCACCTTTGCCGCTTTCCCGCTGCTCGGCTTCTCCATCAACACCATAACGCTCTTCGCCATGGTGCTGGCCATCGGCATCGTGGTGGACGACGCCATCGTGGTGGTGGAGGCTGTGCAGCACAAGATCGACCACGACAAGCTTTCGCCCGTGGAGGCCACGAAAAAGGCCATGGCCGAGGTGGCCGGGCCCATCGTGGCCATCTCCCTCGTGCTCATGAGCGTGTTTCTGCCCTCGGCCTTCATGAGCGGCACCACCGGCCGCCTGTACCAGCAGTTCGCCGTCACCGTGGCCGTTTCCGTGGGCATCTCCGCCTTGAACGCGCTGACCTTGAGCCCGGCCCTGTGCTCCATCCTGCTGCGGCCCGCCACGGAAAAGACCGGCCTGCTGGCGCGCTTCTTCGCTGCCTTCAACCGCGGCTTCGACGCCTTCACACGCGGCTACGGCGCCCTGGTCAAGAAGGGCATCCGCATGTCGGCCATCGTGCTCCTGGGCCTGCTGGGACTGGTCATCGGCACCGGCGGCGTGCTCAAGGTGCTGCCCACGGGTTTTGTCCCCTCGGAGGACATGGGCTACTACATCGTTTCCGTGAACCTGCCCGAGGCCTCGTCCCTCACCCGCAACAACGCCCTGGTGAAGAAGATGGAGGCCGTGCTGCTGAAGGACCCGGCCGTGGCCGACACCATCGTGCTGGGCGGCCTGAACATCCTCACCGGCGGGTACAGCTCGTACACTTCGTGCCTCTTCGTGGTGCTCAAGCCCTGGGACGAGCGCCAGACCAAGGAACTTTCCCTGGCCGCGGCCATCGGCCGGGCCCAGGCGGCCTTTGGCCAGATGCCCGAGGGCCGCGTCATCTGCATTCCGCCGCCCACAGTGCCCGGCATGGGCAGCACCGGCGGCTACCAGTTCGAGATGCAGGACCGTTCGAGCAAGTCCATAGCCGAGCTGGGCAAGAACATGGGCCTCTTGTGGAAGGCCACGGCCCAGAACAAGGCCGTGGGCGGCCTGTTCACCGACTTCAGCGTGGGCGTGCCGCAGTACTTCTTCGACGTGGACCGCGACAAGGTGAAGACCCAGGGCGTTGTGCTGAACGATGTGTTCAGCACCCTGCAGATCATGCTCGGCGGAAAGTACGTCAACGACTTCAACCGCTTCGGGCGCACGTACAAGGTCATGCTCCAGGCCGACCCGCAGTACCGCGCCACGGATGACGACATCTCGCGCTACTTTGTGCGCAATTCCTCCGGCAGCATGGTGCCCTTGAGCACCCTGGGCCAGGGCACGAACATCAAGGGACCGGAGTACATCCGCCGCTACAACCTGTACCGCTCGGTGGAGTTCACCTCGGGCGCGGCCCCGGGCCACAGCACGGGCGAGCTCATCGACGCCGTGGAGCGCAGCGTGCAGAAGACCCTGCCCCAGGGCTACGGCATGGAGTGGACGGGCATCGCCTTCCAGGAGAAGCAGGCCGGCTCCCAGGCCATGGTGGCCTTCGGCATGGGCCTCTTGATGGTCTTCCTGGTGCTGGCCGCCCAGTACGAGTCCTGGACCATCCCCTTCGCGGTCATCCTGTCCATTCCCACCAGCGTGTTCGGCGCCATGACGGCCCAGATGCTGCGCGGCTTCGACAACAACGTCTACGCGCAGATCGGCCTGGTGGTGCTCATCGGCCTGGCGGCCAAGAACGCCATTCTGATCGTCGAGTTCGCCAAGATGCGCCGGGAGGCCGGGCTGCCCACGGCCGAGGCCGCGGTGGAGGGCGCTCTGGCGCGTTTCCGGCCCATCCTTATGACCAGCTTCGCCTTCATCCTGGGCGTGGTGCCCCTGGCCCTGGCCCACGGCGCGGGCGCGGCCGCGCGCAATACCATGGGCACGGCGGTGTTCGGCGGCATGCTGTGCGCCGCGGCCATCGGCGTGGTGCTCATCCCGGTGCTCTACAGCTCCATCCAGGGCTTCACGGAGCGCTTCGGCAAGAAAAACGCGGGCCCGACCGGGAACGGCTCCGGGCCGGAAATGCAGTAAGGACCAGCAAGAAGGGAGGTGCGCGGCATGACGCCCGCCCCGCGTTCGCGCAAGAGGCTCGTGGCCTCGCTGCACCGCCTGCTCATCCGGCGGATCTTGGGCATGACCGCCGTGATCTGCGTGGTGTTCGCCGGGGTGGCCTACATCCAGCTCTATTCGAACTACGACGAAGCCATCCTTGAAAGCACCATGAGCGGGGCCGAGGACTTCCGCGAACTCATCCTGCCGCAGCTGGACGCGCCGGGAAGGCTTGACGCCAGGGCGGTGCAGGCCGCGCTGGATTCGCTCTCCGGCGGTCTGCGGCGGCCGTCGCTCGGCTTCACCGCGTCCGCGCGCATCCTGGATGTCGACTCCAAGGTGGTGGCCCAGCGCTCCGCCACCAGCTACGCCCTGGCCCCCCAGGTGGCCCAGTACCTGAGAGCGCACGGCTACGTCTTCCGTCCGGGGCAGACGGTGCAAAGCCGCTCCCTGGTGATCATCGGCGGCAAGCCCCACGTGCATCTGGCCGTTTCCCTGGCCAACAGCCGGGGCCAGGTGGCCGCCTACGCCGAGAGCGTGTACGCCGTGTCCCAGCTGGTGCAGGACGACATCCGCAAGGGCATGCTCGGCACCGTGGGCCTGGTGGTGCTGGTGACGCTGGCCACCTCGCTTCTGCTCTATCCCGTCATCATCCGGCTTCTGCGACGCGTGACGCGGCTTTCCGTGCACCTGCAGGAGGCCAACCTGGAGACCCTGCGCGTGCTGGGCAGCGCCATTGCCAAGCGCGACAGCGACACCGACCGCCACAACTACCGCGTCACCATCTACACCGTGCGCCTGGCCGAGGCCCTGGAACTGCCGGGCGGAGCCATCCGCTCGCTGGTCAAGGGGGCCATGCTGCACGACGTGGGGAAGATAGGCATCCGCGACGCGGTGCTGCTGAAGCCCGGCGCCCTGACCGACGGCGAGTTCCGGGAGATGCAGAGCCACGTGCAGCACGGCCGCGACATCGTGACCCAGGCCAGCTGGCTGGCGGACGCCGTGGACGTCATCAGCGGCCACCACGAGCGCTACGACGGCAGCGGCTACGACCATGGCCTGGCCGGGGCGGACATCCCCCTGGGCGCGCGGGTGTTCGCCGTGGCCGACGTCTTCGACGCCCTGACCTCGCGCCGGCCCTACAAGGAGCCCTATTCCTTCGAGGAAGCCATGCGTCTGCTGGAGCTGGAGCGCGGCACCCACTTCGATCCCTCCGTGCTCGACGCCTTCCGGCACATCGCGCGCGGGCTCTACGACTCCGTGGCCGACTGCGGCGAGGCCGAACTCAAGGAAGCCCTGCGGCAGATTTTCCAGGTGCACTTCACCGGCGACATCGAAACCATGATGGAAGGCATGGAGGAACTCGTCTCGGGTCGAAAGACAGGGGGGAATTCCCCGGCCAAGCCAGCCTGATCCATCTGTCTGCTTCCCCCGGCCCGACCGCCGCCAGCCAGACCGCATCCGCCGCGTTCCCTGCGGTGTGAGATGATGCTTCGCGTCTTGCCCTTTGCGGGGAGCAATCCTCTCCTGTGCCGCGCTGTCCAGGCCGTCTTGTTTTCTTTCCGAATTCGTGGCGGTCCGTGCATATTCAGAAGGGCTCCGTTTTGCGTGCAGGCACTTGACGTACCCGCTCCTGCGTATTAGTTCATTCGAACGAATGAATAGCCGCCCGGAGGCGGCGCGTACGTTGACGGAGGACCAATGCAGCGGCAAGCAGCCAAGAATGCGGACAAGGATTCGCGCCGCAAGCTCATCGAGGCCGGGACAAGGCTTTTCGGCCTGCACGGCTTCGAGGCCACGAGCACGCGCGCCCTGGCCCAGGAAGCCGGGGTGAATCTCTCGGGCATCCTGTACCACTTCGGCGGCAAGGAAGGGCTGTACCGGGCGGTGATGGAGCAGGTCATAGAGGCCAAACTCACGGAGATCGGGCCGGGCATGCTCTGCGTCATGGCCACCTGCGGCAACCCCTCCTCCACGCGCGAGGAATTGCTGGAGGCCATGCGCTTCCTGGTGCGCACCACGGTTTCGGTGATGCTCGGCAGTCCGGAATCGCGCTCCTTCAGCCAGATCATGATGCAGGAGCAGATAGCGCCCACCGCGGCCTTTGCCCTGTTCCACGACGGTTTCTTCGCCAAGGTGCACGGAGTGTGGACAACCCTCTTGGGACGGCTCCTGAACCAGCCGGAGTCCCTTGAACTGCGCCTGCGCGCCCTGTCGGTCATGGGCCAGCTCATCGTGTTCCGCGTGGGCATGACAGGCATTTTGCGGGTAGTGGGCGGCGACAAACTGACCGATGAGCACTTGGAATGCATCACGCGGCTGTGCATCCAGCAGGTGGAGGCCATCGTGGCGGGCTGCGCGCCCGCGGCGGTGGTGGCGGAGGACGGAATATGAACAGGAAGCGTATTGTCATCGCGCTGGCGGCCGTGGCGGTCATTGGTGTCATTTTCGCCGTGCTGCGACTGCGCGGTGGGGGCGGCCAGGAGTTGAAGCTCTACGGCAACGTGGACATCCGCGAGGTGGAGCTGTCGTTCCGGGTGCCGGGCCGCGTGGCCGAGGTGCGCGTGGACGAAGGCGACGCGGTCAAGGCGGGCGACGTGCTGGCCGTGCTGGACGCCCAGCGCTACCGCGACGCCCTGGCCAAGGCCGTGGGCGACCGCGACGTGGCCGCCGCCAACATGGCCAAGTTCCACGCGGGCTACCGCTCGGAGGAAGTGGCCCAGGCCCGTGCCATGGTGGCGCAGATGGAAGCCCAGGTGGAGAACGCCGCGCGCGTGGCCCGCCGGCGTGAGGAACTTTTGAAGAGCGGGGCCATCTCCGCCCAGGAGCGCGACGACGCCGTGGCCTCCCGCGACTCCCTGCTGGCCCAGCTGCAAAGCGCTCGCAAGGGCCTGCAGCTGCAGGCCTCCGGCTTCCGATCCGAGGAAGTGACCGGGGCCGAGGCCTCCCTGCGCTCGGCCGAGGCTTCCATGGCCGCGGCCATGACCGACCTGGCGGACACGGAGATCATCGCCCCCAGCGACGGCCGCGTGCTGTCCCGCGTGCGCGAGCCCGGCGCCATGGCTTCGGCCGGGGCGGTGGTGCTCGTTGTTTCGCTCAACAAGCCCGTGTGGGTGCGCGCCTATGTGCCGGAGCCGTCGCTGGGCAAGATCCACCTGGGCATGCCGGTCAAGATTTACACCGACAGCCGCCCGGACAAGCCCTATTCCGGCACCATCGGCTTCATCTCCCCGGTGGCCGAGTTCACGCCCAAGAACGTGGAGACCGAGGCCCTGCGCACGGACCTGGTGTACCGCCTGCGCATCGTGGTGGACGACCCGGACGAGGGCATCCGCCAGGGCATGCCCGTGACGGTGAAGGCCGCGCCCGCAGGCGAGGGCAAGGCTCCGGCCCCGGCGGCGGCCAACGCGACAGCCAATCCTCCCGCGAATGCGGCTGCCAACGCGACTACGACGAAGGCCAGCGCCCAATGAACGCCGCGTCCGGCAGCGCGCAACCGGCTGCTCCGGCGGCGGGCCCGGCCCTCATCGAGGCCCAGGGGCTCGTGCTGCGCTACGATTCCGCCAGCCACGACGCCCCGCCAGCCCTGGACGGCGTCAGCGCCGCCATCCGCCCCGGCCGCATCACCGGTCTTGTGGGCCCGGATGGCGCGGGCAAGACGACCTTCATCCGCCTCATGGCCGGGCTGCTCGACGCCAGCCAGGGCAGCCTCTCCGTGCTGGGCCTCAACCCGGTCACGCAGTCGCGGGAGCTGCACGAGCGCATCGGCTACATGCCGCAAAAGTTCGGCCTGTATGAGGACCTCTCCGTGGCCGAGAACCTGCGCCTGTACGCCGATGTGCGCGGGCTGCCGGTGGCCGAGCGCGCCGCCACCTTCGAGCGCCTGCTGGGCTTCACCGGCCTGGCCCCCTTCACCACGCGCCTGGCCGGGCGGCTTTCCGGCGGCATGAAGCAGAAGCTGGGCCTGGCCTGCGCCATGATCAAGCGGCCGGAGCTGCTGCTTCTGGACGAGCCCAGCGTGGGCGTGGACCCCATTTCCCGGCGCGAGCTGTGGCGCATGGTGCGCGAGCTGGCCGACGACGGCATCGGCGTGGTCTGGAGCACCTCTTATCTGGACGAGGCCGAGGGCTGCGACGAGGTGCTGCTGCTTTCCGGCGGGCGGCTGCTGTTTGCCGGCAAGCCTGCGGACCTGACGGGACGCGTGGCCGGACGGGTGCTGCAGGTGCGCGGCCTGACCGGCCTTGAGGGCGCCGAGCATGAGGGCCGGGGACGGCGGGGCGTGCTGCGCCGGGCCCTGGGCCTGCCGGGCGTCATCGACGGCGTCATCCAGGGCCGCCACGTGCGCCTGGTGCTGGGCCAGGGCGCGGCCCAGCCGGACCTTGCCGCCATGCGCGCCGGAGAGCAGGCCGAACTCGTCACCGTGCCGCCGCGCTTCGAGGACGCCTTTCTGGACATTCTGGGCGGCGGGCCGGGCGGGGTTTCCCCCCTGGCCGCGCGCATGCAGAACAAGCCGACCAACGCGAACAGCGTGGTGGAGGCGCGGGAGCTGACCAAGCGCTTCGGCGACTTCACCGCCGCCAGCGACATCACCTTCGCCATCCGCCAGGGCGAGATCTTCGGCTTGCTGGGCCCCAACGGCGCGGGCAAATCCACCACCTTCAAGATGATGTGCGGGCTGCTGAAGCCCACGGCCGGGCAGGCCCTGGTGGACGGGCTGGTGCTGGGCAAGAGCCGCGGCGCGGCGCGCGAGCGCATCGGCTACATGGCGCAGAAGTTCTCCCTCTACGGCACCCTTTCCGTGCGGCAGAACCTGGATTTCTTCTCCGGCGTGTACGGGCTGGAAGGGGCGGTGCGCAAAAACGCCGTGGAGGGCATGATCGAGACCTTCGGCCTTGCGCCGCACCTGTCCGCCTCGGCCGACGAGCTGCCCCTGGGCTTCAAGCAGCGCCTGGCGCTGGCCTGCGCGGTGATGCACGAGCCCGCGGTGCTCTTCCTCGACGAGCCCACCAGCGGCGTGGACCCCATCACCCGGCGCGAATTCTGGACGCACATCAACGGCATGGTGGAGCGCGGCGTCACGGTCATGGTCACCACGCACTTCATGGACGAGGCCGAATATTGCGACCGCATCGCGCTGGTGTACCACGGCCGGGTCATCGCCCTGGGTTCGCCGGACGACCTGAAGGAAGGCGTGCGCACAGGAGAACTGGCTGATCCGACCCTTGAGGACGCCTTTGTGACCCTGGTGGAAAAGGACGATATGGCCCGTACGGCGGCGGAAAAGGGGAGGGCGGCATGAGCTCCCCGGCCACGCGGAGGCTTCTGGCCATCATGGTCAAGGAGGCGCTGCAGATCGTGCGCGACCCCTCGTCCATCCTCATCGGCTTCATCCTGCCGGTGTTTCTGACGCTTCTTTCCGGCTACTCCACCAACCTGGACATCGACCACGTGCGCATAGGCCTTGTGCTGGAGGATACCTCGCCCGAGGCCCAGGATCTGGCGGCCTCGTTTCTGGCGACCAAGTACTTCAACGTCCGCGTGGGGCACGACCGCCGCGAGTTCACCGCAGACATGACCTCCGGCCGGGTGCGCGGCATCGTGGTCATCCCCCAGACCTTCAGCCGCGATCTGGCCCGGGCCAGCGAGAGCGTGCCGTTCCAGGTCATCGCCGACGGTTCCGAGCCCAACACCGCGCAGTTCATGCAGAACTACGCGCAAGGCGTGTGGCTTTCCTGGATGGCCGTGCGGGCCGAGGGCAAGGGCGCGGAGTTCCGCCAGCCGGTGAACCTCATCCCGCGCACCTGGTTCAACGAGGAGCTGGTGAGCCTGAACAGCCTGCTGCCCGGCGGCATGGCCATCAACCTCACGCTCATCGGCGCGCTGTTGACCGCCCTCGTGGTGGCGCGGGAGTGGGAGCGCGGCACCATGGAGGCCATGCTGGCCACGCCCCTGGGACCCTTTGAGATGCTGCTGGGCAAGCTCGTCCCGTACTTCATCCTGGGCATGGTGGCCATGTTCCTGTGCCTGGGCATCACCCTGCTGCTCTTCGGCGTGCCGTTCCGGGGCTCGGTCCTGGCGCTCATGGCCGTGTCCGGCGTGTTCCTGCTCTCGGCCCTGGGGCTTGGATTGTTCATCTCCTCCGTGGCGCGCAACCAGTTCGTGGCCGCCCAGGCCTCCATCCTGGCGGCCTTCCTGCCCGCGTACTTCCTTTCCGGCTACGTGTTCGAGCCCTCGGGCATGCCCTGGCCCATCCAGATGCTCTCCCGGGCCATCGCCGCGCGCTACTATGTGTCGTGCCTGAAGACCCTGTTCCTGGCGGGCGACGCCTGGGCGCTGCTCTTGCCGAACATGGGCGGCATGGCGGTCATCGCCGCCGTGCTTTTGGGCCTCACCTTCAAGAACACGGCGAGGAAGGTGGCATGAACCGCGCGCGCGTGAAGGCGCTTGTCATCAAGGAACTGCTGGCCGTGCTGCGCGACCGCAAGAGCCGCGTGGTGCTCATCCTGCCGCCCATCCTGCAGCTGACCATCTTCGCCTTTGCGGCCACGCTGGAGGTGAAGAACATCGAGCTGGCCCTCCTGGACAAGGACGGCGGCAAGGCGGCGGTGGAGCTGGCCCAGCGCTTCCGGGGCTCGCCTTCCTTCACCAAGGTGTTCCCGCTGCATGGGCAGGAAGAAGTGGCCCCGGTGCTGGAGGACGAAAAGGCCATGGCCGTGCTGGTCATAGGCGAGGATTTTTCCCGCGATGTGGCCGCGGGGCGTCCGGCCCAGGTGCAGTTTTTGCTCGACGGCCGGCGCAGCAACGCCGCGCAGATCGTGCAGGGCTACGCCCAACGCATAGTTGAGCAGTTCAACCGCGACCTGGTGGCGCGCTACGGCGCGGACCCGCCCCCGGCGACCCTGGTGGCGCGCTACTGGTTCAATCCGAACCTGGAGTATCTGTGGTTCACGG
Organism: uncultured Desulfocurvus sp.; assembly: GCA_964446455.1. Classification (GTDB taxonomy): domain Bacteria; phylum Desulfobacterota; class Desulfovibrionia; order Desulfovibrionales; family Desulfovibrionaceae; genus Humidesulfovibrio. Next base: position 8,335 of record CAYUOW010000008.1, on the reverse strand, counting down.
TGCCGAACCTGATCGGCATGCTGACCATGGTGGTGGCGCTCATCGTGACGGCGCTTTCCGTGGCGCGGGAGCGGGAGCTGGGCACCTTCGACCAGCTGCTGGTCTCGCCCCTGTCCCCGCGGGAGATACTGGCGGGCAAGACCCTGCCGGCCATGATCATCGGCGTGGTGGAGAGCGTGCTCATCGTCACCGCGGCCATTGTGATCTTCGGCATCCCGTGCGAGGGTTCGCTTCTGGTGCTGGCCCTGGCGCTGGTGCTCTATCTGTTCTCGGTGGTGGGCTTCGGCCTGTTCATCTCGTCCTTGTGCAACACGCAGCAGCAGGCAATTCTGGGCACCTTCACCTTCATGATGCCGGCCACGCTCATCTCCGGCTTCGCCACGCCCATCGAGACCATGCCGAAGTTCCTGCAGATCGTCTCCCTGGCCAATCCGCTACGGCACTTCCTGGTGGCCGTGCGCGGCATCATGCTCAAGGGCATGCCGCTCATGACCGTGCTCGACACCATCTGGCCGCTCGCGGTCATCGCCGTGGTCACCCTGACCCTGGCGGGCTGGTTCTTCCGCAAGGGGCTCGGCTAGGGAGCGGTTTCCGCCCTGATCGCTACGGTCAGCGCGCCGGGCAGTGGCACGCGCACGGTCACCGGTTCCACCACGGCGAAGGACAGGGCCGACTGGCGCATGCGCTGGATGGCCGCGCCCGTGATTTCCGTGCCCTTGGCCAGGAGCAAGAGCCCCTGCTCGGACACGATGCCTTCCTCCAGCACCATGCCCTCGGCCAACTCCTCGAGCATCACCCGGCGCAGGGCGTAGTCCGACTCCTGCCCCACGGACTGCGCAAGGGCCTGGAACAGCACGGGGTCGTAGCAGCTGGCGTCCTCGCCCATGCTTTTCAGGATGTCCGCCGGGGCCATGCCGCGGCTCTCCAGCAGGTCGTAGTCCGTGGCGAGCTTGAGCAGCCGGGCCGAGCGGTGCTTGCCCGGGCAGGCGCAGTCGTCGTGGCGTTCGTGCTGGCGGCCGATGATCTCGGCCACGCGTTCCAGGCGGGGGATGTGCTCCAGAAGCCCGGCGCCAACCGTGGGGTGGCTGTTGTACAGCTCGCGCTCCTCGGGCGTCAGGTCCAGGCCGGTGGCGATCTTTTCCAGCACCGTGCGCGGCAGGGCCATGCAGCCGATGTGCGAGAGCATGGCCGCGAGGTCGAGCTCCCAGGTGACCGGGATATCCGCGGCCTTGGCCAGCCTGCGCGTGAGGGCCTTGATGCGGTGGGCCCGGCCGTAGGCCTCGGGGTTGGCCAGGCTCAGGGCCTCGGTCAGCACCTGGATGCTGCCGCGCAGGGTGCCGCGCAGGAGTTCGCGCTCGGCCAGAAGCAGGCGGTGCTGCTCCAGCCCGGCCTCCAGGGCCTTGGTCAGGGTCTCCGGCGCGCAGGGCTTGGTGAGGAAGCGGAACACCTGGCCCTCGTTCACCGCGCTCATGGCCACCTCCACGTCGGCGAAGCCGGTGAGCATGATGCGCACCGTGTCCGGCGAGAGCTCGCGCACGCGGCCCAGGAAGGTGATGCCGTCCATGCTGGGCATCTTGAGGTCGGAGACGACCACGGCGAAGCTTTCCGCCCCTTGCAGGGCCTTCAAACCCTGCACCGGGCCAAGGGCCGTGTACACGTCGAAATGCCGGTGCAGCATTACGCTGAAGCTTTCCAGCAGCGCGGCCTCGTCGTCGACGAACAGAATCCTCTTGGTCATTCGCTCTCCTTGTGCCGGGCGATTTCGCAGTGGCGGCGCCATTCGTGCAGCTGGGCCGCATACTCTTCCCTGGTGAGGCTGGTCTGCGCCTCGCCGCTGCCGTCGCTGCACAGCTCCGTCCGGGGCAGGTGGTGATCGAAGTGGTTGGCCACGGCCACGGCCGCCAGGGGCGAGAAGACGTCGCAGGAAAGGCGCTCGGTGGTGTGGTGCAGGCACACGGCCTCGGTGATGGAATCGTTGAAGCCCCACAGGCTCAGCAGATAGGCTCCGGCCTCCGCGTGGGTGGCCCCGAAGGCCTCGCGCTCCGCCACGTGGGCCGGGCGGTCCTGGCGCTGCGCCTCCAGAAGCACGTCGGCGTACTGCTGGCCCAAGGCGCTGCCCAGCACCAGCTTGCCCAGATCGTGCAGCAGCCCGGCGATGAAGCAGTCGTCGCGCGTGTCGGCGTCGGCCTGCTCGGCCTCGGCCATGCCCCGGCAGAAGCAGGCCGTGCGCAGGCTGTGGGCGCCCAGGCTCTCGCACAGGGCGGCCGGCAGGGCCGGGCAGGCCGCGCTGGAAAAAAGCTCGATGGAGAGCACCAGCACGCGAATGGTCTCCATGCCGAGGAGCTTCACCGCGTGGTGCACGCTGGAGATGTGGGTGGGCAGGCCGAAGAAGGAGGAATTGACCAGACGCAGGATGCTCGAACTCATGCCCGTGTCCTGGCTCACAATGTCGCCGATGCGCTTGAGGGAGGCGTTGTCGTTGTGCAGTTCGCCCATGAGCTGCCGGTACAGGGGCGGCATGCTCGGCAGCGTGTCGAGGCTGCAGATGAGCCGCTTGAGGCTGGGGCTGGCGATGACGCAGCGCAGGCCGAGGGCCTTGCCGATGGCCTCCTTCAGTTCCTCCTGCGGGCAGGGCTTGCTCAGGTACTGGTGGGCCAGGCGCACGGTGCGCAGCACGCTGGCCTGCTCGGAGTAGCCGGAAAGGACCATGCGCACGGTCTCGGGCCAGGCCTCGGCAACCTTGGCCAGCAGCTGGGCCCCGTCCACGCCGGGCATGCGCATGTCGGTCACCACCACGTCGAAGCGCTGCTTTTCCAGCAGGGCGAGGCCGGCCTCTCCGCCCAGGACGAAGGTCATGTCCCATTCCTCGCGCTGGGGGCGCAGCAGCAGGCGCAGGCTGTCCAGCACCTGCTGCTCGTCATCCACGAAGAGTATGCGGGGAAGGGCCATGTGCTGCACCTCGTGCGCTACCAGCCCAGGGGCAGGTGGATGTGGAAGGTCGTGCCGCGCCCTTCCTCGGTGTCGAAGGTGATGCTGCCGCCGTGCTTGTTCACCACGATGTCGTAGGCCAGGGTGAGGCCCTGCCCCGTGCCCTTGCCCACTTCCTTGGTGGTGAAGAAGGGGTCGAAGATCTTGTCGCGCACGGCTTCGGGTATTCCGTTCCCCGTGTCGGCGATGGAGATGCGTACGCCGCCTTCCTCCTGGGCCGTGGACACGCGGATGAGGCCCTGGCGCGTGGTGCCGCGCACGGCTTCCTCCACTGCGTGGGCCGCGTTGACCACGATGTTCAGGAAGACCTGGTTCATCTCCGCCGGCAGGCAGATGACCTGGGGCAGGCTGGGGTCCAGGTCCGTCTCCATGGTGGCCACGTATTTCCACTCGTTGCGCGAGACGGTGATGGTGTTGGCCAGCGCGTCGTTGATGTCCACGCCCCGCTTTTCGCCCTGCCCGGGGTGGGAGAAGCTGCGCATGGCCCGCACGATGGAGCTGACGCGTTCGATGCCGTCCTTGGCGCGGGTGAAGGACAGGGGCATCTCCGTGCGCAGGAAGGGGTACTCGATGTCTTCCAGCCTCTCGGCCAGGCTTTGCAGAACCTCGGGCGCGCAGCCCTCGTCCGGCGCGGCCGCAAGCTCCGCCACCTGGTCCATCACGGTCAAGAGGTCCGCGTTGGCGTCGCGCAGGAAGCTCATGGTGTCGCCCACGTATTGCGTGGGGGTGTTGATCTCGTGGGCCACGCCCGCGGCCAGCTGGCCGATGGCCTCCAGCTTCTGGGCCTGGGCCAGCTGGGCCTCCAGGACCTTGAAGTCGGTGATGTCCGTGCCGAGGACGAGCACGCCCTCCAATCCGCCCTGCTCGTCCACGATGGGGCTCAGGCCCACGTAGAGGAAGCCTTCCTTGCCGTCCGCGCGCTCATACCAGAGGTTGTTGAGCTTCACCGTCTGGCGTTCCTGGCTGCATTGGGCCAGGGCCTCCAGCACGCGGTCCCACTCCCAGGGCAGGGGCAGGCTGGCGAACTCGCGTCCCAGGCTGTCTTCCTCGGCCAGGGCGAAGATCTCGCTGGCGGCCTGATTCCACTTGGTCACGCGGCCGTGCAGGTCGACCCCCACCAGCAGGGCCGACACGGCGGAGAGCACCAGGCTCGCCTCGCGGTGGGCCTGCTTGCGTTCGGCTATCTCCGCCTGAAGCAGGGAGTTGGCCTGGGCCAGCTGCTCGGTGCGCTGCTCCACGCGCCGCTCCATCTCTGCGTAGGCGATCTGCAGTTCGCGCTCCACGCGTTTCTGCTCGGTGATATCGTACCCCAGGCCGATGAGCCCTGTGACGCCGCCCTCGGCGTTGTGCACCGCCACCTTGCGGGTCAGCACGTCCCTGATCCCTGCGCCGCTGGGCACCTGGTCCTCGGTTTCCAGGCGGACCAGCTCACCGGAGAGGATGCGCGCATCGGCGGCCACGTATTTGTCCGCCAGCTCGGTGGGGAAGAGGTCGTGGTCCGTCTTGCCGGCCAGCTCCTCCCGCGTCAGCCCCACCAGGGTGCACACGCTGGCGTTGCCCGTGATGTAGCGGCCTTTGTCGTCCTTGAAGAAGGCGTTGCCGGGCAGGCTGTCCAGAAGCTGTTCCAGCTCGCTGGCCTTCTGGCGGATGGCCAGCTCGGCCTGTGTCTTCTCCTCCAGCCGGGCGGAGAGCACCAACTGGCCCGAGTTGGCCCGCCAGGCCAGGCCCAGGGCGGCCAGGGTCAGCGCGCACAGCAGGGCGGTCACGCCGGTGATGAGCCAGGGCGACGCCGTGCCCAGGAGCTCCCGGACCTCCACCACGCTGAGCACGCGCAGCGGCGTTTGGGCCACCGAGGCCCAGATGGCGAGGTGCTCGGTCTTGGCGCCATCGTCCATGGCTCGCACCCGCTGGCTGGAGACGGGCCGGTCCGGGCTGGGCTCGGCCAGGCGCGAGAGCAGGGCGGGATCGAAGGTGCCGGAGAGGGTGGCGGCGAGCCGTTTGCCCTCGGTGACGCAGTACAGGTGCACCCCGGCCTCGGGCGAGCGCACCAGCAGCGGCAGCACCCGCGCCAGGGGAATGCGCGCCAGGATGTGGCCCACGGGCTGCCCGCCCAGGGTCAGGGGCTGCCGGAGCACTACCCCGGCTTCTTCCGCTCCGTAGTCCACGGTGAACAGCGGCTGTTCCGGCGCGCCCCGGGCCGTGAAATCCTGCCAGGGGCTGCCCGCGTTGGCGCCGCGGGTCGAGCGGTTTTCTGCGATGACCGCTCCCTGGAGATCCGTCAGGGCCAGGGCGGAGTAGATGGGCTCGCCGTCGACGCGGCGGTCCTGCACCAGCTTGCCCAGGTGCTCCTCTATGGCCAGGCGGCTGGCCAGCAGCCCGTACTCCTCGGACATGCCCAGCGCCTTGTTCTCGAAGTAGGTCAGCAGCTGGCGGTTGTCGGCCTCGTTGCGCATGTCGTTCATGCGCTCGTAGAAGAAGTAGCCCAGGGTGGCGGCCGCGCCGCGCACGTCTTCCTCCATGCGCAGGGTCACCTCGTGTTCCCGCGCAACGGACGAGGCATGGGCGGACCAGAGCATGGCCAGAATGAGGCTTGAGAGCAGCAGCCCGGCCGCAGGCAGCAAAAAGCGCGAACGGAAGAGTATCCCGGCGCGCAGCAGCAATCCGTTGGCGTTCAAGTCCACATTCCCCCGACCGGTCCGTGTGAGCGTGCTACTTCTCGAAATATTTCGGGAAATACGTGGTGACAAAGGGATAGTACCGCTTGATCATCTTGGCGTATTCGCCGCTTTGCTTCAGTGCCGCAAAAAAACGGTCGAATTCCTCGCGCAGGTGGGGAGAGTGCTTGGAAAAGGCCACGGCCATGTCCTGCGTGTCGCTCATGGGGCCGATGATCTTGATCTTGCCGGGGTACTTCTGCAGGGCCACCAGGGCGTCGGGCACGTCCAGCAGGATGGCGTCGGTTTCGCCCTTGAGGATCAGCGCCGGGGCCAGGTCGTTCAGGCTGCCGGGAAAGAGCCTGGGCTTCGCGCCCGTTGGCTCCAGGTTGAACAGCGCCGGGTCGAGGCAGGTGCCGCTCTTGCACAGGAGCGTCAGGCCGCGCAGTTTGCCCCGCGTGCGTTCAATGTCCCGCTTGATGTCGCCGCTGGGGATGATGGGCGTGACCTTGGACTCGGCCTTGACCACCAGCCACACCTGGGTGGGGAAGGTGGGGCGGGAGAAATCCACCACCTTTTGCCGCCAGGGCAGCACCGTGAGCCCGTTGGCGATGACGTCGCCCTTGACCGGCGCGTCGCCCAGCACCTCCACGTCCGCGCCCTTGGAGCGGATCTTCTTGCCCGTGAGGTCGGGGAACAGGGTGTCCCAGTCCGTGGGCACGAAGACATAGTGCACGCCCAGGTGCTTGGCGAACAGCCGCATGAGGTCCACGTCCAGCCCGTCGCCCTGGCCGGTGACGAAATTGGCGTAGGCTATGCCCAGGTGGCGCAGCACACCGCTGGACTTCACCTCGGCCAGGTCGCGCGGGGCGCCGTAGGCCGCGCCGCCGCACAGCGCCAGGGCCAGGCACAGGGCAAGGAATATCCGGGCAGGTTTCGCTGATCCGGTCATCGCACACTCCTTCGGGCCGGGCCCCTGCCGCATGGCTTGGCAGGGGGGCTCATGAGCCACCGTTTGTAATGCAGTGTAGCGCATCGTGGGAACACGCCGCAAGACCTTGCTGGCAGCATATACACAAAAAACGTACGTAGCGTCGTTTTGGGCGCGCCAATGGTGCTTTGCGCGGCATAGGGGCACGGGAGGGCTTGTCGGCGGCGATTCTGGTGCGGTATGGTCCCTGTACTGGGGAACGCTGGCATGCGGGCCGTGCGTCCTACGGCCAACCGTCGGCCAACCGTCGGCCAACCGTCGGCCAACCGCCGCCAACCGACCATGCACCGACGCGTCCGACGCGTTGAGGGGGAATCCATGCGCTTGAACAAACTTTTGGCCCTGCTGTTGCCGCTGGCCGTCCTGGCCGGGCTCGCGCTCGCTGCGGAACCGGCCCAGGCCGCCCCGGCCGCGGCGAAAAAGCTCCGCGTGGCCTTTGTCCTGCTCGAGACCATCAACGACCAGGGCTGGACCACCTCGCACCACGAGGGCATCGAGTACCTGAAGCGGCAGCTGGGCGGCGCGGTGGAGGTCTCCTACACAGAGAACGTGTCCGCCCCGGCCGAGGCCGAGCGCGTGATGCGCAACTACGCGCGCCAGGGCTACGACCTGATCTTCGGCACCACCTTCACCCACATGGAGCCCATGTTCACCGTGGCGGCCGAGTTTCCGAAGGTCATCTTCATGCACTGCTCCGGCTTCAAGACCCGGCCCAACATGGGCACCTACATGGTGCGCATCGAGCAGGGCGAGTACCTGGCGGGCTACGCCGCCGGGCTCATGGGTTACAGGAACGTGGGCACCGTGGCCACCCAGCCCCTTCCCGAGGTGGTGCGCGGCATCAACGCCTTCACCCTGGGCCTCAAGCGCGGGCTGGACGAGAAGGGCGTGACGTACGACGCCGACAGGCTGAACACCGTCGCCTGGCTCAAGGCCTGGCGCGACCCCGTGCACGAGACCGCCCTGGCCGAGGCGCTGGCCGCCAAAAAGCACGACCTGATCCGCCAGATGGCCGACACCTCCGATTCCTCCCGCGCTGCCTGCGCCAAGGGCGTGCCCGCCGTGGGGTACGGCGTCAGCGCCGCCAGATACGGCGCGGACTGCGCGCTCACCTCCACCACCTTGGAGTGGGGCCCGGTGTACGTGGAGGTGGTGAAGCGGGTGCTGGCCGGAACCTGGAGGAACGACCAGCTGTTCATCGGCTTCGAGGGTGGCGGCGTGGGCCTGGCGCCCTTTGGCAAGGCCGTTCCCAAGGCCGTGGCCGACAAGGTCCTGGGCCTCAAGGCCCGGATGACCAAGGGCGAGGACATGAGCTTCGCCGGGCCCATCGTGGACCAGGCCGGGGTCGAGCGCATCCGGAAGGGCGAGAAGGCCTCGGACGCGGAGCTTCTGTCCATGCGCTGGTTCGTTAGGGGCGTTTCCGGCGCGCTGCCGGACTAGTCCCGCGGTGCCTCCCCGACGCTCATCCGACATTCATTCGGCACGCATCAAGGAGGGGGACCGGGCCGCTCCGGTCCCCTGCCGTTTTGCGGGCGCATGCTTGAACGCCGCGCCTCATCGCCACCCTCCAGCCCAAGGACTTGCCTGTGATCCCAGACTATTGTTCGCGCATCGCCGGGGAGCTGTCCCTTTCCGCGCCCCAGGTGGCGGCCGTGGCCCGGCTGGTGGAGGAGGGCGCCACCGTGCCCTTCATGGCCCGCTA
>CAYUOW010000007.1:50884-55583 GCA_964446455.1 uncultured Desulfocurvus sp. | reverse complement strand
CGACTACTGGGTGGACGAGAAGGGCCATCAGGTGCACCTGTCGGAGGCCGGCTACGAACACGCCGAGGAACTCCTGGCCAGCGCCGGCATGCTCAAGGAAGGGCGCAGCCTGTACGATGCGGCCAATATTTCCCTGATGCATCATCTGAACGCCGCCCTGCGGGCCATGACCCTGTTCCATCGGGATCAGCACTACGTGGTCCAGAACGGTGAAGTGGTCATCGTCGACGAATTCACCGGTCGTTTGATGCCAGGCCGCCGCTGGTCCGACGGCCTGCACCAGGCGGTGGAAGCCAAGGAAGGGGTGGCCATCGAGGCCGAGAACCAGACGCTGGCCTCCATCACCTTCCAGAACTACTTCCGCATGTACGAGAAGCTCTCCGGCATGACCGGCACGGCCGACACCGAGGCCGTGGAGTTCAAGGAGATCTACAATCTCGACGTGACCGTGATTCCCACCAACCGCGACATGGTGCGCGTGGACAACGCGGACATGATCTTCAAGACCCAGGGCGAGAAGTTCCACGCCATCGCCGACGAGATCGCCGACTGCCACAAGCGCGGCCAGCCGGTGCTGGTGGGCACGGTCTCCATCGAGAAGAGCGAGCTCGTCTCCGCCATGCTGAAAAAACGCGGCGTGCCCCACAGCGTGCTGAACGCCAAGCAGCACGAGCTGGAGGCCGAGATCGTGGCCGAGGCCGGACAGAAGGGCAAGGTCACCATCGCCACCAACATGGCCGGCCGCGGCACGGACATCGTGCTGGGCGAGGGCGTGAAGGAACTGGGCGGCCTGCACATCCTGGGCACGGAGCGCCACGAATCCCGGCGCATCGACAACCAGCTGCGCGGCCGCGCCGGCCGCCAGGGCGACCCCGGCACCTCCCGCTTCTACCTGGCGCTCGACGACGACCTCATGCGCCTGTTCGGCAGCGACCGCATCGCGGGCCTCATGAACACCCTGGGCCTGGAGGACGGCGAAGCCATCGAGAACCGCATGGTCAGCCGCGCCATCGAGGGCAGCCAGAAGCGCGTGGAAGCCCACAACTTCGAGATCAGAAAGCAGCTGCTCGACTATGACAACGTCATGAACCAGCAGCGCGAGGTCATCTACGCCCGCCGCCGCGAGATCATGTACGCCGAGACCCTGGACGACATCGTGCAGGAGTATGTGGACGAGCTGCTGGACGACATTTACGCCCCGCTTGAGCACATGAAGGGCGGCGTGGACGAGGAGACCGCGGGCATCATGTCCTCCCGCCTGGACGAGATGTTCGACCTGTCGCGCTTCCCCGGCTTCGCCACGGAGCTGCCCAGCCGCGAGCAGGCCGAGGAATGGATCGCCGAGGTGCTGAAGACCCTGGAGACCGCCTCGCCCGACAGCTACCAGGAGATCCTGCGCTACTTCATCCTGGAGACCCTGGACCGCAACTGGAAGGACCACCTGCTGAACATGGACCACCTGCGCGACGGCATCGGCCTGCGCGGCTACGGCCAGAAGGATCCCAAGCAGGAGTACAAGCGCGAGGGCTTCGAGCTCTTCCGCGGCATGCTCTACACCATCGCCGAGAAGTCCATGAGCCTCATCTGCCGCCTGCGCATCCAGAAAGAGGTGAAGGAAGAGGAATTCCAGCACAAGGAGACCGTGTCCGACGTGGAATACCAGGGCTCGGCCTCGGCCCCCTCGGAGGCGAAGAAGAAGCAGCCTGTGAAGCGCGCCGCCAAGGTGGGCCGCAACGATCCCTGCTCCTGCGGCTCCGGGAAAAAGTTCAAGAATTGCTGCGGCAAGTAGGCTCGCGCGTATTTGTGGCGCCTTATTGCGTATTGTAACTGATACTGACGGTATGCTAAGGGCGGCATGGCAGCGCAGCTGGCGGTCCGGAGAGCGTATCCGCCTCCATGCCGGGCCTGTTCCAGGCCTGCCGGGAGTGCTTGATGACTAAGGTGCTCATCATCGAGGACAGCCGCTCGTTCGCCGCTCTGGTGGCGAAGCGCGTGCGCCTTGATCTGGGCTTTGAGCCCCAGGTGGCCCACGACCTGGCCGAGGCCAAGGCCCTGCTCGCCCAGGACTCGGACTACCTGGCCGCCCTCATCGACATCACCCTGCCCGACGCCCCCCGGGGCGAGGCCGTGGACCTGGTCATCTCCCACAAGGTTCCGGCCATCATCTTCACCAGCGACATTTCCGACGCCATGCGCGAGAGTTTCTGGAACCGCCACATCGTGGACTACGTCTTGAAGGACGGCCAGGAGAACGTGGACTACGTGGTGCAGCTGCTGGCCCGGCTGCAGCGGAACCCGAAGACCAAGATCCTGGTGGTCGACGACTCCCGCAGCTACCGCCACGCCGTGACCCGCCTGCTGGCCGCGCACCGCTACCACGTGCTGGAGGCCGCCACCGGCGAGGAGGCCCTGGCCCTGCTGGAGGAGCACCAGGACACCCGCCTGGCGATGGTGGACTACAGCATGCCCGGCATGGACGGCTTCGTGCTGACGCGCGAGATCCGCCGCCGCTTCGGCAAGGACATGATGGCCGTCATCGGCGTTTCCGCCGTGGGCGGAGCCCGGCTTTCGGCCCGGTTCATCAAGTGCGGCGCCAACGACTACCTGAACAAGCCCTTCCTGGTGGAGGAGTTCTACACGCGCATCACCCAGAACCTGGAGATGCTCGAGCACATCGCCCAGGTGCGCGACATGGCCGAACGCGACTTTCTGACCCGCGTGTACAACCGCCGCTATTTCTTCTCCGCGGGCTCGCAGCTGCACGCGCTGCTTTCCCGGCGCAGCCAGCCCATGACCGTGGCCATGCTGGACATCGACCACTTCAAGAAGATCAACGACACCCTGGGCCACGAGGCGGGCGACGCCGTGCTGCGGCAAATGGCCCAGCTTTTGTCCTCGCGCTTCCGCGTGTCGGACATCGTGGCCCGCCTGGGCGGCGAGGAATTCTGCGTGCTCGCCTCGGACATGGACGCGGACCAGGCCCTGCTCTTGTTCGAGGAGCTGCGCGCCACCTTCGAGTCCACGGAAGTGGTCTTCGGGGACATCCGCGTGTCCTACACCGTGAGCATGGGCTTGTGCAGCCAGCCGGGCCTCTCCCTGGACGAGATGCTGCGCGAGGCCGATCGCATGCTCTACCGCTCCAAGAGCGCGGGCCGGAACCGCGTCACCATGCACGAGCCTGAAGCCTAGCGGCCCGCGCATCCCCCCAAGACAGCCTTTGAAACCCGGTCCGGCCTGTGCTAGGGCTTTTTTGCGCGGGCCGGAGCCTCCGGCCGCGACGACGTTTTTCGCGAGGTGCGCCCATGACCATCGTTCCCAAGGGATACAGCTTCGGCGTTGCCGCCGCCGGCTTCAAGCGGGCGGACCGCAACGACCTGGGGATCATCGTGAGCCACGGCGAAGCCTCGGCCGCGGGCGTGTTCACCACGAACCGCTTCCAGGCCGCGCCCGTGCTGGTGTGCAAAGAACTCCTGGGCGAACGCCCGCTGGCGCGCGCCCTGCTGGTGAACTCCGGCCAGGCCAACGCCTGCACCGGGGCCGAAGGATTGGCCAACTGCCGCGAGACCCTCGCCATCGCCGCCACGGCCGCAAAGGCCTTGAAGATTGACGCAAAGGACGTGCTGCCCACCTCCACCGGGGTCATCGGCGCGCAGCTCAAGATGGACAAATGGGCCGCCGCCGCGCCGCAGCTGGCGCAGAGCCTGGGCACGGCCTCGGCCATGGACGTGGCCAAGGCCATGATGACCACGGACTCCTTTCCCAAGCTGGTGACCAGGACCCTGGCCCTGCCCGGGGGCGAGGTGCGCGTGCTCGGCATGTGCAAGGGCGCGGGGATGATTTCCCCCAAGATGGCGACCATGCTCGGCTTCATCCTCACCGACGCCGACGTGGAACCCAAGGATTGGCAGGAGATCTTGTCCTTCGCCGCGGACCGCTCCTTCAACGCGCTGACCGTTGACGGCGACACCAGCACCAACGACACCGTGCTGGCCCTGGCCAACGGCGCTTCCCGCGTGGCCGCGCGCGACGCCAAGTCGCTTCGCCTGCTGCGCGCCTGCGTGACCGAGCTGTGCCAGGAACTTTCGTATCGCATCGTGCAGGACGCCGAGGGCGGCACCAAGGTGGCGCACATCACCGTGCGCGGCGCCAAGAGCAACGCCCAGGCCGAACTGGCCGCGCGGGCCATCGGCAACTCGCCCCTGGTCAAGACCGCGCTCTTCGGCTGCGATCCCAACTGGGGGCGCATCGTGGCCGCCCTTGGCCGCAGCGGGGCGGACTTCGAGGCCGACGCCGTGGTGCTCAAAATCGGCGGTATCCTGGTGTTCGAGAACGGCCAGCCCTCGCCCGAGGATCTGGACGCGCTCCTGGCTCCGAGCATGCGCCACCAGGACGTGGAGATCGAGCTCGACCTGCACGCGGGCCGGGGCAGCTTCACGTTGCTCGCTTCCGATCTCACCAAGCGCTACGTCGAGATCAACGCGGATTACCGCACGTAAATCATGGGGGCTGTCCCCAAAGGCGCCTTTTTTTGGGGCTGCGTCAGGCCGCGATTCCGGTCCGAGGCTGTACCGCAAGTGTTTGCATCATAATTCACCCACCCCAATCGGGGTCCAGGGGGATGAAATCCTCCTGGCGGGGATGGTCCAGGAAGGGGCGGCGCCCCTTCCTGGCTGCCGCCCCCACCCGCGGAGGCTCATTC
>CAYUOW010000007.1:48832-50874 GCA_964446455.1 uncultured Desulfocurvus sp. | reverse complement strand
CGCCTGGGGGCGGTTGGGGGGGGGGGTGCGGGGGGGGGGGGGGGGGGCCCCCGGGCCCCCCCCCCCCCCCCCCCCCCCTGCCGCCCTCACCCGCGGAGGCTCATTCACCCATGTCACGACTCAATTCCCGCTCGCGCGTCACGCGCCTTGTCGATTTCTTGAACGAGTGCGGCATGCTGCGCAGAACCCCTCGCAGCGGCTACCAGTTTCTGGGCACCGGGCAGGAGAACGTGGCCGAGCACTCCTTCCGCACGGCGGTCATCGGCTTCGTGCTGGCGCAAATGGCCGGGGCCAACAAGGAGCGCACGGCCATGCTGTGCCTGTTCCACGACCTGCACGAGGCCCGCACCGGCGACTTCAACTACGTGAACCGCATCTACAACACGAGCACGCGCACCCAGGCGCTGGCCGATTGCCTTTCCGGCACGGGCCTCGGGCCGGACCTCATGCCCATGTGGGAGGAGCTGGAGGAGACGGCCAGCGTGGAGGCCAAATTGGCCCAGGACGCGGATCAGCTGGACCTGATGCTCAATTTGAAGGAGCAGAGCGACCTGGGCAACACCTACGCGGACAAGTGGCTGGCCGCGGCCAAAGAGCGCCTGCGCACGCCGGAGGGCCAGGAGCTGGCCCGGGCCGTGCTCGAGACCGACCACACGGACTGGTGGTTCCTGGGCCCGGATCAGGCCTGGTGGGAGCGCAAGAACGGCTCGCGCACGAACCTGCCGAAGATCGATGTGGATTCCGCCCAGGCCGCCAAAGATGCAGAGGATGAGGACGGGCAGTAGGCCACGCGTTTGATTTTCTACGTATTTTGTCCGTTACTGGTCGGATTTGTTTAAAATGTCCGAGACGGGGAGGCAACTCCTTGCCTGGGCTTTTCGGCTGTGCTATTGCTTCCGGGTTCGTTACAGCATTTTTCGACCCCGCAGGGGCTCATTCACCTGACCCGCACGTTGCAGGCCGGGAAAGGGGGAACCGCCACCGATGATCGAGGGAAGACGCGTGCAGCTCTCGCCCATCGCCCGTTTGGGCGACGCCTTCTTGCGCCTTCTGGGCGAGATGGGGGCCATGTTCCTGTTCTTCCTGGAGTCCTTCGGCCGCATCTTCCGGTCCTGGGGGCAGTTCCACAAGACCGTGCGCCAGGTCTACTTCATCGGCGTCAAGAGCATCAGCGTCATCACGCTCATCAGCCTGTTCACCGGCATGGTCATCGGCCTGCAGATGTACTACGCGCTGGCCAAGTTCGGGGCCGACGGCTTCCTGGGCGCGGCGGTGAGCCTCTCGCTTGTGCGTGAACTGGGCCCCGTGCTTACGGCCATCATGATCACCGGCCGCGCCGGTTCCTCCATGACCGCCGAGATCGGCGTCATGCGCATCTCCGAACAGGTGGACGCCCTGCGCGTCATGGACATCAATCCGCTTGGCTATCTGGTGAGCCCCAAGCTGGCCGCCAGCGTCATCTGCTTCCCCATCCTCACGGCCTTTTTCGACCTTGTGGGCATGCTGGGCGGCTACCTCACCGGCGTGCTGCTTTTGGGCGGCAATTCCGGCGTGTACTGGTACCGCGTCAGCGCCTACCTCAAGATGAGCGACATCTCCGGCGGGTTCATCAAGTCCCTGGTGTTCGGCGTGGTGGTGTGCACCATCTGCTGCTACATGGGCTACTTCACGCATCTGCGGCGCGACTCGGTCGGCCCGGAGGCCGTGAGCCAGGCCACCACCTCGGCCGTGGTCACCTCCTGCGTGCTCATCCTCCTGTCCGACTACGTGCTGACCTCGCTGTTGTTCTAGGGAAAAGGGAAGCTCGATGCAGGCGAACACTCCGGACATCCTCCTCGAAGGGCTGACCATCGGCTACGGCGACCACGCCGTGGTGAGCGACATCAACGCCACCCTTCCCGGCGGCAAGATTTCCGTCATCCTGGGGGGCTCTGGCTGCGGCAAGAGCACGCTGCTCAAGCACATTCTGCGCCTGCACCCCCTGCTGGCCGGGCGCATCGTCATCGGCGGACACGACCTGGAGTCCCTGGACCGCAGGGGCA
>CAYUOW010000007.1:34083-48822 GCA_964446455.1 uncultured Desulfocurvus sp. | reverse complement strand
GCCAGCGCATGGGCGTGCTGTTTCAGGACGGCGCGCTTCTGGGCTCCCTCACCCTGGGCGACAACGTGGCCCTGCCCCTGCGCGAGCACACCAAGCTCTCGGAAAAGGACGTGCGCGAACGCGTGCTGGCCAAGCTGGGCCTGGTGGGCCTGGCCGACTTTTACGACTACTACCCGAACGAGCTTTCCGGCGGCATGCGCAAGCGCGCCGGCCTGGCCCGGGCCATGGTCATGGACCCGCCGCTTCTTTTCTGCGACGAGCCGACCAGCGGCCTGGACCCGGTGACTGCGGCGGAGCTGGACCAGCTGCTGCTGGAACTGAAGAAGAGCTTCGACATGACCCTGGTGGTGGTGAGCCACGACCTGGACAGCATGCGCGCCATTGCCGACCACGTGCTGGTGCTGGGCTCGGGCAAGGTGTTGTTCCAGGGTGCCCTGGCCGAGCTGGAAGCCACGCAGGACGAGTACCTGCGCCGCTTCCTGGACCGCCAAGCGGCCGAGCGGACGACGCCCAGGCTGACCATGCCACCCCTTGATTTCAAGCTGATGAAGCGCGACTGCTCCGGGTATCTGGACGAATAACCGCCCTGAAGCCGCCCTGACTTGTCGGGCCAGACCAAACGAGGTGCCGGATGAAGAAATATTCCAAGGAAACGCAGGTGGGCCTGTTCGTGCTGGTGGGCTTCCTGGCCATCGCCTACATGAGCATCAAGCTGGGCAACGTGCACCTGTTCTCCGACAATGACTACGCCATCACCGCCAAGTTCAACGACGTCACCGGGCTCAAGGTGAATGCCCCGGTGCAGATGTACGGCGTGGAGATGGGCTTCGTTGAAAAGATCGGCATCGACCAGGCCAGCGGCATGTCTGTCGTGACGCTACGCATCCGCAAAGATGTGCAGCTCACGGACGACACCATCGCCTCGGTGAAGACCAGCGGCCTCATCGGCGACAAATACATAAAGATTTCACGCGGTGGCGGCGACCCCATCCAGGCCGGCGCCGTGCTCCGCGACACGGAATCCTCTATTGACCTGGAGGAGTTAATCAGTAAATATGTGTTTGGCGGCGTGTAAACGCGCGCTCTATTCATTTTTTTGATAGGACTGGGGAAATGAAAAAAATCGTAAGCGCATTCGGGCTGTTGCTGCTGCTGTTGGCGTTCTCCTCCGCAGCCCTGGCGGGAGAACCGCAGGACCGTCTCAAGGGCGGCATCGACAAGGTCATCGCTATTCTGTCCGATTCTTCCCTCAAGGGACCGTCCAAGCGCGTCGAGCGCCAGAACAAGCTGCGCGCCGTGGCCGACAGCTTCTTCGACTGGCGCGAGCTTTCGCGCCGCGCCCTGGCCGAGCACTGGAACAAGTACACCCCGAAGCAGCAGGACGAATTCGTCGCCAGCTTCTCCGAGCTGTTGCAGAAGACCTACATCCGCAAGCTCGAGAAATACAACAACGAGAAAGTCACCTACGTGAAGGAACAGGTTGAGGGGAACCAGGCTTTCATCAACACCATGGTGGTGATGAAGGACAAGAGCATTCCCATCAACTACGTCATGATCAAGCGCGACCAGTGGATGGTCTACGACGTGATGGTCGAGGGCGTGAGCCTGGTGAAGAATTATCGCAGCCAGTTCTCCAAGGTGCTGACCAAGGAAAGCCCGGAAGCGCTCCTGCAGCGCATCAAGGACAAGATCAAGGCCCTGGATGAGGGCAAGAACGTCGACGATGTCGTCGGCAAGGAAGGCTAGGGGGAGACTGCATGAAGATGCGCGCTGCGTTGAACGCCCGGGGCATTGCCTGCCGCCTGCTTGCGGCGGCCGGCCTGCTGCTCGTTTTGAGCGGCACGAGCCTCGCCGCTGAGAAGGCTCCTGGAATCGCCCCGCAGGCCAAGGCCACCGGCTCGGTGCTCCTCGCCTATGGCGATGACGACATCTGGGACGAGAACGGGCAGATCATCAAGAAGGGCTCCGGCCCGGCGCACATGAGCGTGGCCGATGCCGCCGCCGAGACGCCCGACCCGCTTGAGGGTTGGAACCGCGCCATGTTCACCTTCAACGACAAGCTGTACTTCTGGGCCCTGAAGCCGGTTGCCCAGGGCTACAGCTACGCGATCCCCGAGCGTCCGCGCCTGTGGGTCCACAATTTCTTCCACAATCTCATGTTCCCCGTGCGCTTCACCAGCCTCATGCTGCAGGCCAAGTTCGACGCCGCCGCGGTGGAGACCTCGCGCTTCATCGGCAACACGGCCTTCGGCCTGGGCGGCCTGGCCGACATCACCAGCGACAGCAAGCCCTACAAGCCCATCCCCTCCACCGAGCAGGACCTGGGCCTGACCTTCGGCTACTGGGGCATGAACAACGGCTTCTACGTGGTCTGGCCCGCCCTGGGCCCCTCCACCGGGCGCGACACCCTGGGCTACGTGGGCGACTACTTCCTGACCCCCACCAGCTACCTGAACCCCTGGTACTGGTCCATGGGCACCAAGGGCTACGACAAGGTGAACGAGATTTCCCTGCGCATCGGCGATTACGAGGCCCTGAAGGAGGCCAGCGTGGACCCCTACGTGGCCCTGCGCGACGCCTACCTGCGCATGCGTTTCAAGAAGATGAACGACTAGGCCACGCGGCCGACTGGTTCCCATGCGCCCGATGCGTCTCGCCGTCATCTCGGACACGCATTTAAGCGGCCCTGACGAGCGCTTCTGCGCCCTGTACGAAGAACACCTCGCGCCCACCGATGTCCTGCTGCACTGCGGCGACATGGTGGGCGCGTCTTTGTACCACTACCTTGCGCGCCACCCGCACTTTCTGTGCGTGCGCGGCAACTGCGACCACTTCGTGCTGGACCACGACCTGCCCCTGACCCTGAGCCGCGGCGTCGCGCATCCTGGCGGAACGCTCAAGGTGGGCATGGCCCACGGCTGGGGCGAGCGCAGCAGCGTGTGGCAGCGCGTGGCCGAGACCTTCCCCGGGCATGACCTCGTGTGCTTCGGCCACACACACCGCCGCCACTGGGCCGAACACGCGGGCGCGCACCTCCTGAACCCCGGCAGCGTGGCCGAGGGCTCCCTGGCGCTTCTGGATCTGGCCGCCGACGGCAGCCTCTCCTGCACCTTCGTGGACATCTAGCCCACGGTCTTCCGTCTCTACAATCCGGCGAACTGCTTCTTGGCGGCCAGCACCTTCTTCAGGTACTGGCGGGTCTCCTCGGCCGCGTGCTGCTGCGTGATGGTGTCGTACACGGCAGTGGGCGGGCGGGTGTTGATGGCGTGCAGGGCGCGACCCCGGTCGCGGTCAAAGGTCTTGAGGAGCGCGCCGGAGCCGCCATTGTATGCGGCGATGACGCAGTACTCCCGGCTCACGGGGTCCACCACGCCGGGCAGGTGCCGGGTGAACAGGAGGTTCAGGTAGGCCGTGCCGTAGGTGATGTTGTTGTCCGGCTCGAAGAGGAAGGCCTTGCTGGGTTCGCCGCGCTTCTGGGTCAGGTACTCCTGCACGTCGGCCCCGGCGGTCTGGGGCACCACCTGCATGAGGCCCACGGCGGGCACGGTATTGATGGCGTAGGGGTTGAAATCGCTCTCCACGCGGATGATGGCGTAGATGAGGGTGCGCGAGACGCCGAAGCGGTTGGCTGCGGTCTCCACCAGGGGCTTGAACTTGGCCGCGCGCACCTGCATGTGGTCGCCGGCCATGGGGATGACCACGAAATGCACGGTCTTGCCCGGCACGCCGGCCGGGCGTTCCTGCGGCCCATCGGCCAGCAGCTGCCGGGCAAAGGCTTCGGCCTGCTCCTCGGTGCGGATGTTCTTGCCGCTTCTGTCTTTCACCTCGCCCAGCAGGAAGGGCGTGCCGCCCAGCTTCACCGGCCCGCTGGAGTACATGTCCACGGCGCGCGGGTCGTAGGGTGTGAGCAAAGTGGTGACGATGGCCTCGCGCAGGCTCTTCACCGGCGCGTCCTGGTCGAGCGTCTCCACGGTGATGCGGCCGTTCTCGAAGTCCACGCTGGCGCGGGACTGGTAGTTCTGGGTGTATTTCACATACTGCTTGGGTTCCGGTTCGCGTGCGTCGTCCTTGCCCCAATTGCCGCTCACGGCCCTGCGAAAACTCGCCAGGATGCCCTTGAAGCGCTTGTAGTCAGCCTCGATGGCACTGGGGTTGGTGGCGTAGCGGATGGCCTTGCTGCGCGCCATGCCCACGGCTGCGCTGGTATCGCCGCTGGCCACGCGGGCGATGCTCACGGCATCGGAGGCCGAGCAGGATGCGGCGAGGAAGCACAGGGCCACGAGGAAGGCGCACAGGGCGCGGGGGGAGCGCCGGTTCATGCTGTTTCCTACTCCTTGAGGCTTGCGAGGCTGCGCGCCTCGGCCAGATAGCGGGCAGCCAGGGCCGCGTCGCCGCAGTGCTCGGCCCAGTGCAGCCACAGCAGGCGCAGGTTGGCCGCGCGGACCGGGTCCGGCGTGGCACGCCGCAGGGCCGGAAGATTGTCGTCAAAACCCTGGCGCAAAAGGGCCGCGAAGCTGGCCGCCCGGTGCTGGGTGCGGTGCGCGGCGTCCACGCGGGCAAGGCCGTTTCGGGCCAGCCGCTCGCGCAGGGGCGCGTCGGCCAGCAGGGCGCGCGCCTTGGCCGCGCAGTCGGCCGCGTCATCGGACTCATACAGGGTGAAGTGCTCGCCGTCGGTGAAGAGTTCGTCCTGCCCGTTGGCGATGCGCGGGGTGAGCAGGCAGCTGCCGCAGGCCAAGGCCTCGAATACGCGGAAATTCAGGTCGCCGCGCTCGGCGATGTTCAGCACCACCTTGGCCCTGGGCATCAGCTCACGGAAGTTGCCCCGGTGCACGGCCAGCTCGGGCACGAGCAGGCGCAGGCGGTTCAGGAAGTCGCAGCGCTGCGGCGTGGTTTCCGGGTCCACCGTGCCCACGAAGAGCAGCTCGAAATCCTTTTCCGCCTCGCGCGGCTGGTAGTAGTTCTCGGCATAGGCGGGCAGCCACACGGCCCTGCGGGGCGAGAGCGCGCGGACGAACTGATCCACGTGCTCGTGCAGGCTCACGGCGCAGAGGTCGAAGGCCCCGGCATAGAGCGGGTACCAGCTGTGGATGTGCGAGTCGATGCAGTAGAAGGCCGTGAGGCAGGGAAAGCGCTCCACACCCACCAGAGGCGGCGGCAGGCTGCGGTCGGTGTAGACCACGGCGTCGGGCTCGCAGCCGCAGCGCTGGCAGATGTCCTCCCAGCCCAGGGCCTCCGGCTTGGTGAGCGGGATGCGCACGGTGCGGAAGCCGTGGTCGGCCATGCGCTCCATGAAGAACATGCCGCCTATCCAGGCGATGGTCATCTCGTGTGCGTTCATGCCCTCACCTTATCGCAGCTGCAGGTAGCCGATGAAATCGTCGATGCCCGCCAGGCGGCACTCCAGGTAGGCCGCAGTGTACTGGGCGAAGCTGCGCTCCCGTCCGTACACGGGATAGCGCGCATCCGCTCCGCCATAGCCCAGGCCGTAGAATTGCGCCACCTGCGGGTGGATGGGCAAAAAAAAGTCCTCGTAGCCCGTGGTGAGGGCGGCCAGGGCGGCTTCGTCCGCCGCCTCCAGCCCGAGTTCGCGCAGGATGCCCCGCGCGGCGAAGGCGATGAGCTCCGCCGAGGGGTGGTTCACCGTGTGGAACAGGGGGCGCGTAAGGAAGTTTTCCAGCACGAAGTCCAGGTAGGGCACAGGGGTGCGGGCCTGGCGCGCGCGCTCAAGCTCGGTGGTCTCGCGGAGCTTGGCCGCGAGGTCGTACTTGGCGGTCAGCGGCGTGCGCAGGTACACGTGCAGGATGTCTGCGCCGGGCAGGCCCATGGCGAGCAGGTGGTCCAGGTAGATGTCGCGGTAGTCGAAGCCGGGCGCGCCGGACCACAGCGGCCACGGACCCCGGAAGAACATGTTGGGGATGCACAGGGCGGGCGTGCCCGCGGGCAGGCGCGCCAGGAGCGCCTCCGAGGCCAGCCCGCCCCAGTCCGGGCCCAGGTGCTGGTAGAGGAAGAGCCCGCAAGCGTCAAGCGCCTCCTGGGGAATCTCCTCCCGGGCGTAGTTCAGGAATACCCTGGGCGCAAAGGCCCGGTCGAATTCCGGGCTGGCGCGCAGGGCGCGGGCCAGGGGTTCGCCCTGGCAGTTGGCGTGCAAAATGGCGAGGCGTTTCTCCACGCCCGGACTGTAGCAATCGCCGTGCCGCAGGGGAAGTGCATCCGCGCCCCGGGACTTGAAATACGCAGCGCTTTGCGCTACCTCTTGCCCGCCGGGCGGACATCCCGGAACACGGTGCGATTCCGTGGCGAACCCATCGCCGTAACCAGGGACTGGGGAGACGCGGGGCCTGCGGGGCCCAGCCACTGCGGGGGGAACCCCCTGCGGGAAGGCCGTCTTCCCCGGGTTGATCTGGAAGCCGGAAGACCTGTCCGCAGCGGATATTGTGCAGGAACCTGATGGAAAAGGGTTCCGGCGGGCGTTTGCGCGTCCGCCGGAACCCTTTTTTTGTTGCCCGAAACCCGACGCAAGACCGCAAAAGGAGCCTCCATGCGCGCGAAATTTGACGCCATCCTGTCCGCCATCACCCCGGTGGACCAGTCCCTGGCCCCGGCCGGCCAGGCCCACCTGGACAACCTCACCAAGCCCCAGGGCAGCCTGGGCCGCCTGGAGGAGCTGGCCCTGCAGCTCTTCCTGGTGCAGGGCGGCCAGGCCCCAAAGGCCGACCCGGCCCGCGTGTACACCGTGGCGGGCGACCACGGCGTGGTGGCCGAGGGCGTGAGCCTCTTCCCCCAGGAGGTGACCCGCCAGATGGTGCTGAACTTCCTGAACGGCGGCGCTGGAATCAACGTGCTGGCCAAGACCGCCGGGGCCGAGCTCTTCGTGGTGGACGCGGGCTGCCTGGGCCCGGACTTCGACGCGCACCCGCAGCTCATCCGGGGCAAGGTGGCGGAAGGAACGGCCAATCTGGCCAAGGGTCCGGCCATGAGCGTGGACCAGTGCCTCAAGGCCCTGATGCTCGGCGTGGAGCTCGCTGACCGCGCCCATGCCGAGGGCGTGCGCGTGCTGGGCACCGGCGACATGGGCATCGGCAACACCACGCCCTCCACGGCGCTCTACTGCGCCTACCTGGGGCTTGATCCCGCGGCCATGACCGGCCCGGGCACCGGGCTGGACAAGCAGGGCGTGAGCCGCAAGACCGAGGTCATCAAGCAGGGCCTCAAGGCCAACGCGGCCGTCATCGCCGGGGGCGACGCCCTGGAGATCCTGTCGGCGCTGGGCGGCTACGAGATCGCCTGTCTGGCGGGCTTGATCCTTGGCGGCGCCAAGAACAAGCAGTTCGTCTGCGTGGACGGCTTCATCTCCACCGCGGCCTGCGTGGCGGCCTGGAAGCTGTGCCCCACCGTGGCGGACTACTTCATCCTGGCCCATGCCTCGGCCGAGCCGGGCCACAAGTTCGCGGTGGAGAAAATGGGCAAGAAGCCCCTGCTCGACCTGGGCCTGCGCCTGGGCGAGGGCACGGGTGCGGCGGTGTGCATGTTCCTGCTGCGCTCGGCCGCGGCCATCTACAACGACATGGCCTCCTTCGCCCAGGCTGGGGTGAGCGAGAGCGCGTAGCCCGAACGCGAAAACGCGCCGGACAGCCGGCGCGCCGATGCGTGAACACGATGAGGGGGTCGCCTGCGGGCGGCCCCTTTTTTTGCGGCCTAGAGGTTCAGCAGGTAGTGGTCCACGGGCGCGAAGTCGTCGGTGAGCACGGGCGGGTCCACGGAATACGGGGCGGGCAGGGCGGCCGGGGGCAGGTAGCGCGTGGCCAGCATGGCCGCGTACTCCGGGTTGCGGCTGCCGAGCCTGGGCTCGGCCGGGGACTTGAAGGCCGCCACGATGATGTTCTGCAGGGACGCGGGGTCGTAGGGCTCGAGCAGGAAGCTCTCCACCCTCGGGAACACGGAGCGGTAGGTGGCCAGAAGCGCGCGGTAGAAGCGGCTTTTGGGCCCCTCGGCCGCGCTGATGCAGTTCACCAGCACCACGCCGTCGGCGTCGAGGGCGCGGGAAAGGGCCTGGGCCGTCTCTTTCGTCGCCAGGTGGAAGGGCACGGAAAGGTGGCTGGTGAACACGTCCACCAGCGCCACCTGGTAGCCGCCGGGCGCGGCCTCGCGGTTCAGGAAGCGCCTGGCGTCGTCGTGGTGCAGGGCAAGGCCGGGCATGGCCTTGAGGCCGAAGTACTGCTTTGCGATGGCGGTGACGCCGGGGTCGATCTCCACCACGTCCATGGCCGGGCTGCCGCCGAACTCGTCCGGCCGGCTCATGACGTACTTGGGAAAGGAGCAGCCGCCCCCGCCCAGCATGAGCATGCGCTTGAGGTCGGGCCGGAAGTGTCCGGCCAGGCGGTAGTAGCGCGTGTAGGGCAGGGCCAGGCGCGTGGGGTCGGCAAGGTCCACGGCGGACTGGCTGCCCTCGGGCCCGGTGGAGAGCATGCGCAGGCGCTCGCCCGTTTCGGTGTTGTGGGCGTTGAACACCAGCACGCGCTGGTAGGGCGTGTCCAGGTCGAAGATCTCGGCCAGGCGCAGCTGCCCGTCAAAGGTGGAAAGCCCCAGGCTGACCAGCCCGATGAGCGCGGCCACGGCGAGCTTGGCGGGCAAATCGCCCCTGTGCGCGCAGAAGGCGGCCACAACCAGCACCCCGGCCATGCACAGCACCAGGTTGGTGGTGCCGATGGTTGCCGTGAGCCAGAAGCCCGCGGCAAAGGTGCCCGCGATGCTGCCCACGGTGGAAAGGGCGTAGAGGTTGCCCGCCGTGCGGCCGGATTTCTTCGTGTCGTCCATGCGCAGGCGCACGGCAAAGGGCGAGACCATGCCGAGCAGCACGGACACGGGAACGAAGAGGACCACCGTGCCCGCCAGGGTGGCGGCGGTGAGTCCGGTCTTGTTCTGCAGGAAGGTGAGCAGGAAGCCCTTGAGCCCGGCGATGAGCAGGGTGGCCACGGCCGCCAGCAGGATGATGCGCGAGAGAAGCTTGGCCTCCGGCCGCCGGTCGGCCACGCGGCCGCCCCACCAGTAGCCGATGCTCAAACTGCCCAGCACCACGCCGATGAGGCTCGTCCAGACGATGATGGAGGTGCCCAGGAAGGGCGCCAGCACGCGCGAACCCGCGAGTTCCAGCACCATGACCACAGCCCCGCAGAGGAATACAGCGATTTCCAGCATGTGGCACCTTTGCACGGGCCGGGCGGAAATGTCCAGACGCCAGCCCGGCCCGGCCAGCCCAGGCACGAAAAAGGCCCGGAATCCTTGGGGACTCCGGGCCTTCGGCATTGCATTTCGCCGGGGCTACTTGATGGGCTTGAGGCGTACGGCCGTGCCGTAGCAGGAGTAGTAGCGCTCGCCCTCGGGGTGGAAGGCCACGCTTTCGCGATAGCCCAGGATGGCGTCGGCGTTCACTTCCAGCGCCTGGGCGATGAGCCCGTAGAAGGCGTTGTCGAAGTTGTAGCTGCGGCACACGATGAGGCCGAAGGTGCCCAGCACCTCCCGTCCATGGATGGCGTCCAGGGTGACGATCTTGAAGCGTCCGCCCATGTACACGTCCTTGGCCTGGCCCAGGCGCGGGTCGGTTTTGCTGACGTCCTCCTCAATGGGCTTGGTCTTGTTGCCCTTGAATATGGCCATGCGTTGTCCTCCTCGGCGCGGTTGGGCGCAGCTTGCGCGGCGGGTTGTCCCGCCGCCCTTGTAGCCCATCGCCGCTGCCGCAGCAAGGCTTTCCGAATCCTGTCCCGCGCTTACGGATTTACGGGGCCACCTCGACCACGAAGGCCTCGTCCCACTTGAGCACGGCGCTCGCGGCCTGGCGCACGTCCTCGGCCGTCACCTTCTGGGCGGCCTCCACGAGCTTCAGCTCCGCGTCGCGCTCATAGCCCTGCACGAGGGATCCCGCGGCCTCGCGGCTGCGGGCGAGCAGGGCCTGGCGGTCCTGGTAGTAGTCGCCGGAGAGGATGTTCTTGGCCCGGGAGAGTTCGGCCTCGGGCAGGGGCTTGGCGGCCAGGTCGGCCGCGGCCTTGCGGAAGCCCTCCATGGACTGGGCCAGCTTGTCCGGGTCGGTGCCGATGTAGAAGGCCAGGAACCCGGCCTCCTTGTACTGGCTCATGAAGGCCGTGACCGCGTAGCCCAGGCCCTGCTTGTCGCGCAGGTCGCGGAAGAGCAGGCCGCTTTGCCCGGCGAGCGCCGCGCGCAGCACGGAAAGCCGGGCGCTCATGGCCTGGTCCGCCCGGCCCGGGGCCTTGAAGATGACGAAGAGGTGCGACTGGTTGCGCTCCGGCAGGTGCAGCACGCTTGTGGCCTTGGGCTTCCACTGCGGGGCCGGGGCCTGGGCGCGCACCACGCCCGCCGGGGTCAGCTCCCTGGCCAGGGCCGTGGCAAAGGCCGTCATCTGGGCCTCGTCGAACTGGCCGCACACGGAGAGCACGAAGGGCTGGGCCGACTGGCGCTTCCAGAAGGCCGCCGCCTGCTCGCGGGTGAAGGCCGCCACCCGGGCGGGTTCGCCCAGGCGCAGGTAAGAGTGCGGGGCCGAGGTGAACAAGAGGCCCGGCAGCTTGCGGAAGGCCAGGCCGATGGGCTGGTCCTCGCCGCGCTTGATGGCGTTCAGCTGGTCCTCGCGCGTGCGGTTCAGCTCGTTTTCGGCCAGGGCCGGGCTTTCCAGCACCTCGCGCACAAGCCCCAGCATGTCCGCGCTAAAGCGGCTGGGGAACTTGGTGGTCAGGCTGAAGGTTTCGCTGCCGGTGCTGGCGGAAAGGGAGGCCGCCCGGTCGGAGAGGAAGTCCTCCACCTGGTTGGCGCTGCGGGCCTTGGTGCCGCGGCCCAGCAGGGAGGCCGTAAGCGCGCCCAGTCCCTGTTCGTCGGCCGCGAGCAGCCCGTCGCCGCCGGGCCAGGCGATGGACACCGCGGCGTAGGGCAGGGTGGCGTCGGGCTGCAGCACCAGGGTGCCGCCGCCGGGCAGGGCGATCTGCTTCACCGCGCCGCCGTTCGCCTCGGCCTTGGCCGAAGCCTTGGCCGCTTGGGCGGGCCAGCGGCGCTTCAGGGTGTCGAGCAGCGGGGCCTCGGCGATGGCGACGCCCTTGGGCGCCAGGATGGCTACCCGCGCGGCCTCGGGGCGGAAGAACTCGCGGTAGATGGCGCCAAGCTGGGCCCGGTCCGTGGCGGCGATGGTGGCCAGATAGTTGGCCTCGCCCTGCTGGCCGCCCTCGAAGGCGTACTGGTGCTGGAGCTTGGACGCCAGGCCGCCGATGGTCTCACGCGACAGGAACAGCCCGGCCTCGATGTTGGTGCGCGCGCGGCGGATCTCCTGGTCGGTGATGCTGGCGGCGTTGAAGGTTGCCAGTTCGCCGGTCAGGGCGTCCCAGAAGGCGGGCAGCTTGTCCGCGTCGAGCACGGCGCCGACCATGAGCACGCCGCTGCGCTCCAGGTTGCTCACGCCCACGCTGATGGAATCCACCAGGCGCAGCTCGTACTTGAACTTGCGGTACAGGCGGGAGGTCTCGTCGCCGCCCAATACTTGCGCCAGCATGTCCAGGCCGCCCATCTTGGCGGAGAGGAAGTCCGGCGCGGGGAAGGCCAGGCCCAGGTGGACCTTGTTCCACATGCCCGGCACCACGGTGAGCTGCGCGCCGGTGGAGGCGGGCAGGACGAAAGGTTGCGGCGGGACGATGCGGCTGGTGTTCTGCAGGCCGCCCAGCTGCTTCTCGGCCTCGGCCAGCACCTCGGCCGCCTTGACCTTGCCCACCACGCACAGGATCATGTTCTGGGGCTGGTACAGGGGCGCGATGTAGTCGCGCATGGACTTGCTGGTGGTGGCGCGTACGGTGTCGCGGTAGCCGATGATGGGCCACTCGTAGCTGGTGCCCTTCCACAGCATGCCCTGCAGGGTCTGGAAGAGCAGGTTGTCCGGCGTGTCCTCGCCGCGCTTCAGCTCGGCCAGCACCACTTCCTTCTCGCTCTCAAGCTCCGCCGGGATGAGGGCGGGCTTGAAGGTCATGTCGGCCACCACCGACAGGCCGAGCTTCCAGGCGCTGTCCGGCACCTCCACGTGGTAGGTGGTGTGGTCGAAGCTGGTGGCGGCGTTCAGGCTGCCGCCCGCGGCCTCGATGCGCCGGGCCACTTCGCCGGGGCCCATGCTGCCCGCGCCCTTGAAGACCATGTGCTCCAGCACGTGGCTTATGCCCGCCTGGGCCGGGGTCTCGTAGGCGCTGCCCGCGTGCACCAGCATGCGGACGTGCACCAGGGGGAAGCGGTCGTCCTCCTTCACCAGTACGGAAAGGCCGTTCTTCAGGCGCAGGAAGGTCACGCCTTCGATGTGGTTGGCGGGCGCTTCCCCGTTCTGGACCGGCGCTGCGACGACAGTGGCGGCCGCGGCGGCCGGGCGCTGGACCTTGGGCGCGGCTTTCCTGGCCGCCTGCGCGCCAGTGGCCGTGAAGATGAGCAGGAAGGCGAAGAGCCATATGACGGTGCGGCGCATGGAAAACTCCTTGGCGTTGACGCGCATGGGCGCGGGATCGGTTGCCCTGGTCCTCACTCGCATGACCTGGGCTGCATAGATAAGCCTGCGCGGGCGCAGGGGCAAGGGGCGCGGCAGCCTGGAACCCCGGGCGGTTGACCCCCCGCCCAGGCGGGACTACTCTCCGTCCCATGCAAAACCCCCTTGCCCAGCGGATTGTGTATGCCCTGCGCACGCGCAGGGAGAAGCGGCACTGGTTGCGCCTGCTCGGCCTCACGGCCTTGGCCCTGTGGTTTTTTGCCGGGCGGCTGGAGGCGGCCCAGACTCCGCAATTCCTCGCGGCAAAGGACCTGCCCGCCGAGGCGGCCCTGGACGTGGCCGTGCTGCGGGCTGCGTATCCGCAAGCCGTGCTGGGCATGGCGCGCGGGGCTTCCGGGTGGCTTGAGGTGGTGCTCGCCGATGGCACACGGCTGGTTTACGACGACGGCAAGGTCCGCAGCGTGAAGGAAGCCGAGGAAAGCCCGGACGTGCGCACCATGCTGGCCCAGGTGTACCCCCTCGGGCCTGCGGATGATCTGAGCGCGCGCCCGGCAGCGCATTTCGACCCCGGCCGCCGCCGGGTGCAGGCCTTTTTCCTCTCGCTGTACGGCCACAATGAGGCCGAGGTGCGCAAAAACTGCAGGAGCGTGCGCTTCGACGGCCACGGCGCGGTCTTCAACACCCGCCACGGCGCGGCCGAGGCCCTGGCCCGCGTGTGGGCGCGGCTGGAGCCCCAGGCCGCTGCGCACCCGGAGTGGACCAAGGTGCTGCGGCCCTTCGGCGGCACCCTGGCCTGGCGGAACATCGCCGCCACCAGCCGCCTGAGCGTGCACAGCTTCGGCGCGGCCATCGACCTGAATCCGCACCTGGCCTACTGGCTCACCGAGCGGCACCATGAGAAGGTGCCCGCGCAGGTGCTGGCCTTCCCGCAGGAGATCGTGGCGGCCTTCGAGGCCGAGGGCTTCGTGTGGGGCGGCAAGTGGGCGGCGTTCGACCTCATGCACTTCGAGTACCGGCCGGAGCTGATCCTTAAGGCGCGCGTCCTGCGCGGCGAGGTCCAGCTGCCCCGCTAGAACAGCGACAGGTGGGTCTGCCTGGTCTGGACCTTCTGGGTGAGGGCCGTGCGCCGCAAAAGCCCGGCGGGCAGCTTGGCCAGCAGCTCGTCCACCAGGGGCGAGGGCTCCTGGTGGAGCGTCTTGCCGTAGAGCTGGCGCGCGCGCGCAAAGGACAGGCACAGGCGGCTCTTGGCGCGGGTCATGCCCACGTAGAGCAGGCGGCGTTCCTCGGCCAGCGTTTCCGGCGGCAGCTCCGCAGCCCCATTCCCGAAGCCTGAAAACGGCAGGATGCCCCGCTCCAGGGCGGGCAGGAACACGGCCTCGAACTCCAGGCCCTTGGCCGCGTGCAGGGTCAAAATGCGCACCTTCTGCGCGGTCTGGCGGATGCTGGCGAAGCCCGTCTCCAGGCGCACCCAGTCGAGCAGCCCCACCCAGCCGCCGTGTTCGTCAAAGGCGTGGCACAAGTCGCGGAAGGCCGGGCCGTCCCAGAAAAAGCGGTCAAAGGGCGGAGTCTCGCGCAGGGCGGCGGGCAGCACGCGCGGGCCCTGCAAAAGCAGAAATTCCGGCAGATCTGCGTCCAAGGGCTCGCCTTGCTCCAGGGAGTCCGCCTCGCTGGTCTCCTGCCCGTCTGGCCTGTCCGCCTTGTCGGGTGCGGGCAGGCCGAAGAGCCGCTCGGCCACGCGCAAAATCGCCGCCACGCGCGGCTCCTCCCAGAACACCTCGGCCTCCGGCGCGGAGCAGGGTAGCCCGGCCAGCTCCAGCGCGGCCTTGAGCGGCGGGATGAGCGCCCGGAAGCGCACCAGCACGGCCACGTCGCCCGGAGCCAGGCTGGGTCCGGCGGCCGCATCCATGAGCGTCAGGCTGGTGCCGCCGATGAGTTTGCCGATGCGCGCGGCGATGAGGCTGGCCTCGTGCCGGGCGTCCGGCGCCTCCACCAGCTCCAGGTCGCAGCCGCGGCCCTGCAGGGCCTTGAGGCGCGGGTGCACGGGCAGAAGCGTCCCTGCTGCGTCCAGGATGCCCTGGCCGCTACGGTAGTTCTCGCCCAGGCTCACCACCTGGAGGCCCGGCCAGCGCTGCGCCAGGCGCTCACGCACATCGCCCGCCGCGCCCCGGAAGCCGTAGATGCTCTGGTCCGGGTCGCCGATGGCGAAGAAGCCCGCGCCGGCTGGGCGG
>CAYUOW010000007.1:5055-33983 GCA_964446455.1 uncultured Desulfocurvus sp. | reverse complement strand
CTGCAGGGCCGAGAGATCCTGCACTTCGTCCACCAGCAGGTGGGTGAAGGGCGGGCGGAACTCCGGCGCGCGCACCAGGGCCAGCAGAAATTCCAGCAGGTCCGTGAAGTCCGCCTGGTTGCGCAGGGACTTCATGTCCGAGACCTTGGCCCAGGCTTCAGCCGCCAGGGCGGCCTCCGGTCCGGGCAGGGGCAGGAGCGTCTCCCGCGCCAGGCCGTGGCGGCGGAACAGGGCCACGCGCTCGGCCTTGGGCATGTCCTCGGGCAGGGCCTCCAGGAACATGCGCCGGGCCGCGTCCTCGGAGAGCAGCACCGGGGGTTGCCCCTTCTGCGCGGTCCAAAGGTCCAGGGCCAGGGCGTGCAGGGTGTCGGCCAGGGGCAGTTCGGCGTCGATCGAAGCGCCCCCAGGCAAAGCGCTTCCGGGCAATGCGGTTCCGGGCACGGTTCCTGTTGGCCCGCAGTGCGCTGCCAGGCGTTCGTGCAGCTCGTCGGCCGCGCGGCGGGTGAAGGTGACGATGGCGATGGATTTTGGCGGCGCGCCGGATTCAAGCAGGCGCAGCACGCGGGCCAGCAGCGTGTGGGTCTTGCCCGTGCCTGGACCGGCCAGCACCAGCACCGGGGCCAGGGGCTCGGCCTGGTCGCCCAGGCCGGCGGCCACGGCGGCCTCCTGGGACGGATTCAGGCCCTGGCGGGCAGGGGGGGAGCCTTCCGCGGGTGCGGGGTCGCCTTCAGACTCGGTCTCCGGTTCGGAAGGCGTCTGCATGGCCGGGCGGCGGCCCCGGCGGGCGGGCATGCCCGCAAGCATCCGGCCCTGGCGCATCTGGGCGCGCTCCTCGGGCGTGAACACGGTGATGACCCCGTATTCGCCATCAAAGCCGGAACTGCGCAGGACCTTGCCCGCGCGCATGCGCTCCACGGCCTCGGCCAGCACGGGCGCCGCGCGGGAAATGTCGGCCAGCGGGGCCTCGCGCAGGATGAACAGCTCCGGCCCCAGGCGTTCCAGCAGGCGGTAGTACTCGGCGGTGACGGCCTTGCTGCCCGCGCCCACGTCCAGCACCTCGGAGAGCACCTCGCGCAGGGGAATCAGCGAATGGTAGCCGGGCTGGCCCTGCGGCTGGGCGGGCTCGGCGCGGTCGGCCAGGGCCAGCACGCGGTGCAGCACGCCCAGGGTGGCGGGCTTGCCGCACACCGGGCACAATCCCTTGTGCGCCAGGGTCTCGCCGGGCTCCATGCTCCAGTTGCATTTGCGATGCCCGTCCAGGTGGTATTTGCCTTCTTCGGGGAAGAATTCGATGGTGCCCAGGAATTCGCAATCGCCCTCGACACCCGTCTGGTGCGCGCGCAGGGCGCCGCGGATGCCCGAGAACGAGGCCTCGCCCGTGAACAGGTTGGCCTCGCGTCCCAGCTTCTCGCCGGAATGGGCGTCGGAGTTGGAGATCATGCGGTAGCGGTCCAGGGCGGAGAGGGTCCAGTTCATGCCGGGGTCGCTTGAAAGGCCCGTCTCCATGGCGAAGAT
The DNA here is from genome assembly GCA_964446455.1 of uncultured Desulfocurvus sp. Taxonomy (GTDB): domain Bacteria; phylum Desulfobacterota; class Desulfovibrionia; order Desulfovibrionales; family Desulfovibrionaceae; genus Humidesulfovibrio. The sequence continues at coordinate 32,468 of CAYUOW010000007.1, read as the reverse complement.
GTGTTCCGAGAGGTCGCCGTAGCATTCCTCCACAGAATCGAAGCCGCTCATGGAGCCGAAGAGCGAGAACCAGGGCGTCCAGATGTGCGCGGGGATGAGGAAGGCCTCCGGGTGGGTCTCGAGCACCATCTCCAGCAGGTTGCGGCTGTCGAGCCCCAGGATGGGCCGCCCGTCCGAGGCCAGGTTGCCCACGTGGGAAAGCTTGGCGTTGAGCGCCTTGGCGGCCTCGATGGTGGGCAGGTACACCAGGTTGTGCACCTTGCGCACCTTGCCGCCGCGTTTGTAGATGGAGCTGATTTCGCCCTGGAGCATGAAGCGCGCGGAGCCTTCAAGCCGCATGGGCAGGCCGGGTATCTGGCCCGCGATGGCGCCGGGCTCGCGCAGGGAGAGCAGGCCGGAGCCGTCTTCGCGCAGTTTCGCCTCGATCTCCGACAGCCAGCCGGGGTGGGTGCAGTCGCCCGTGCCCAGCACGCCGATGCCCTTGACCTCGGCCCAGGCGGCAAGGTTCGGGATGGTGAGCCCCTTGCTGGTGGCGCGCGAAAAGCGCGAGTGGATGTGCAGGTCCGCGGCGAAGTTGCTCATGCAGGTCCTTAAAATGGCCGGAATATGTACGAATGTACGCCAGCCTGGCGGGCCTTGGCAAGCCTTGGCCCGGCGGGGGAGAGCTTGGGCAGGCTAGGCGGGCACGCCGGAGTAGAACTTGCGGAATTCCTCGGCCGCGCGGTCCTGGGCCGCGCAACGGCGGATGTCGATTTCGCCCAGGTTGCGGCGCATGAGGGACACGAGCTCCGGGTCCAGGGCCGCGTTGGCGGTCATCTCGTCCAGAATGCCCAGGGTTTCCGCGTTGCCCAGGCCCGTGCGGTAGGGACGGTCCTCTCGCAGGGCGGTGAACACGTCGGCCAGGCTCATGATGCGCGAGCCCAGCGGGATCGCATCCCCGGTGAGGCCGCGCGGGTAGCCCTGGCCGCCCAGCTGCTCGTGGTGCTGCGAGGCCCAGGCCGTGACCTTCTCCAGCCCGGGCACGCTGGACAGGATGGTCTCGCCCAGTTCCGGGTGGCTCTGCATCACGGCTTTTTCCGCCGCGTTCAGGGGGCCGGGTTTGTCGATGATTTCCGAGGGCACGGCCAGCTTGCCCAGGTCGTGCAGGTCTCCGGCCAGGCGCATGGATACGAGGTCCTCCGCGCCGAGGCCGGCCTTCTCGGCCAGGCACACGGCCGTCTCGGCCACCCCGCGCGAGTGCGTGGCCGTGAAGCGGCTCCGGAAGTCGATGATCTGCGAAAAGGCGGTGGAGGCCTGCAGGAGCTGCCCGTGGGAAACGCCGCGCTCCTCGAACATGTCCGGGTCGTCGGCCAGGGCCAGGGTGGGGTCCGCGCTGGCCAGCGGGGCCCAGAACAGGGGGTCGGCCGCCAGCTCGCCCAGGGCCTCCACGGCCGCGGGCTCGAACTGGTAGCCCGCGCGCGGGCGGATGTGCCCCATGATCTCCCCGGCGTCCAGGGCCTTGAAGCGCAGGGTCAACACGTCCACGCGGTCGGCCAGGTTCAGCAGGCCGGAGAGGAAGAGCTTGCGCTCGGGCTCGTCCAGCACGGGGTAGCGCGAGCGGGGCGTGTGGTGGTGGCGCACGATGATGGCGGCGTCGTCCAGCAGGGGATTGGCGCGCAGCAGGCGGTAGCCCAGCTCGGCGTGGCGGGCGCCGTCGGCCTCGAAGGACAGGGCCGCCAGCCTGCTTTGCAGGGTGAAGCCGCCCACATCGTGCAGCACGGCGGCCATGAACAGCTCGGTGCGCTCCTGGCGGCTGACGCCCAGGGCCTTGGCCAGGCGCGCGGCCAGATAGGCCACCCGTTTGTGGTGGCCTACGACCTCGGAGCTCATGAGGTCGAGCGCGCCGGACAGGCCGGAGAGGAAATCGAGGAGGCGAACGCTCACGTGATGCCTGTCCCGGTTAGAATTTCAGGATATCCACCTGGATTTCGGCCTTGCCGCCCACCTTGTCCACCGCGCCCTTGAGGTCCATGCCCTTGGCGCTGTCCTTGCCCGTGGGGTCGGCCTTGGGATTCACTTCCTTCTTGGTCAGGGGGTCGATGACCTGCCCGCCGCCGAGGCGGAAGTTGATGGGCGATTCCGGCTCCTGCTTGGCGAAGGGCCTGGTCTTGGGCGTGGGATCGTACTCCGGCACGGTGGCGTTGTCCGCGTCGGACTTCGGGGGCGCGGGCGGGCCGTACAGGGTGTTGCCCGAATAGGGCTTGGCGAGTTCCTCCCGCGTGAGCGTGGGCGTTTCGCCCTGGAACTTCTCGGCCTGGTTCCTGCCCGTCTTCTTGCCTGCCTTGGCCTTTTTGGCCTTGGCCTTCGCGTCTTTCGTGTCCTTCGCGATGTCCTTCGCGGCGTCCTTCGGAGCCTGGGGCGCGCGCGTGGCGGCGTCCTGGGCCAGGGCGGCACCGGGCAGGGGCAGCTGTCCGGCCAGGGCCGGAAGCAGGGCGCACAGGGCAAGGCAGAGCAGACGTCTCATGGCTTCGTTGCGGGCCCGGCCTGGGGCGGAACCCGTCTCTCCCATGTGGGCCTTTTACGCCTGCGCGGCGTACTTCTCAAGCCTGCGCATGGCCTCGGCGATATTTTCCAGGGAATTTGCGTAGGAAAAACGTAGGAAACCCTCCGCGCCCTGGCCGAAGTCGATGCCCGGAGTGACGCCAACGTGGCACTTTTCCAGGATATCGTAGGCCAGTTTGAGGGAGCTGCCGCCGAATTTTTCCGCCCATTTGCGGGCATTGGCCAGTACGTAGAAGGCGCCGGTGGGATCGTGGGCCACGCCCAGGCCCAGGGCCTTCAGCTTCGGCAGCAGAAAGCGCCGCCGCTCGTCGTAGATGGCCTTCATGCGCGCCACGTCGGCGGCGGATTCCTTGAGCGCGGCGATGCCCGCGTGCTGGGCCACGGAATTGGCGCTGATAAAGAAGTTCTGACAGAGCTTCTGCATGGGCCGGATGAACTCCTTGGGCGCCACCAGGTAGCCCAGCCGCCAGCCGGTCATGGCGTAGAGCTTGGAGAAGCCGTTCAGCACGAAGGCCCGGTCGCTGAACTCCAGCACGCTGTGCTCTTTCCCTTCGTACACCAGGCCGTGGTAGATCTCGTCGGACACGATATGCGCGCCGCGGGAGTCCGCCAGGCGGCACACGGCGTCCATGCGCTCGGCCGAGAGCAGCGTGCCCGTGGGGTTGGCGGGCGAGTTGAGCAGCACGGCCTGCGTGCGCTCCGTCATGGCGGCGGCGATGGCCTCGGGCCGGTACTGGAAGCTGTCGTCCTCGGTGACGGGAACGCGCACGGGGCAGGCTCCGGCGAAGCGGATGAAGTTGTCATAGCAGGCGTAGGAGGGATCGGAGAGGATGACCTCGTCCCCGGCCTCCAGGATGGTGGAGAAGAGCAGCAGCATGGCGGGCGAGGTGCCCTGGGTCACGATGACCTGGCCGGGGTCCACCTTGGCGCCGTAGCGCTCGAAGAGATCCTCGCAGATGGCCTCGCGCAGGGGGAGCAGGCCCAGGCTGTGGGTGTAGTGGGTCTCGCCGTCGGCCAGGGCCTTTTTCGCGGCCTCCTTGATGCACTCGGGCGTGTCGAAGTCCGGCTCGCCGATCTCCAGGTGGATGACGTTGTGCCCGGCGGCCTCCAGCTTGTGGGCGGCCTCCAGGATGTCCATGACCAGGAACGGGGTGATCTCGCTGGCGCGCTTGCACACGCGGGTGTTGGACACGCAGGCGTTCTCGCTCATCGTCTTCTCCTTGTCTTCAGAACGGAAAAAGGGCCGGAACCGGGGTGCTTCCGCCCGGCTCCGGCCCTGGGTCGTCCGGGCTAGAAGTCGAAGTTCAGGGCCTTGCGGATGGCTTCCATGTTCTCGGCCGCGCGGGCGCGTGCGCGGGCGTTGCCCTGCTCCAGGATGTGCCACAGGCGGTCCGGCTCGGCCTCCAGCGCTTTTCTCCGCTCATGGATGGGCGTGAGGAAGCGGGTCAGGCTCTCCATGAGCACCTTCTTGCAGTCCACGCAGCCCCAGGTGGCGTTCACGCAGCCTTCGCGGATCTCCGCGCATTTTTCCGGGTCGGTCAGAAGTTTGTGATAAGGGTAGAGGTTGCACACGGCCGGGTCGCCGGGATCGCTCCTGCGCAGGCGGTTCTTGTCCGTGAGCATGCCCTTCACCTTGGGGGCGATCTCCTCCAGGGGTTCGCCCAGGGAGATGGAGTTGCCGTAGCTCTTGCTCATCTTGCGGCCGTCCAGGCCCGGCAGCTTGGCTTCTTCGGTGAGCATGGCCTTGGGCTCGGGGAAGAAGGGCTTGTCCTCGGCGCAGTAGAGGAAGTTGAAGCGCCGGGCGATCTCACGCGTCAGCTCCAGGTGGGGCAGCTGATCCTGGCCCACGGGCACGGCGGTGGAGCGGTAGAGGATGATGTCCGCCGCCATGAGCACCGGGTAGCCCAGGAAGCCGTAGGTGGCCAGATCCTTCTGCCCGGCCAGCTCCGTGGCCACGTCCTTGTACGTGGGGTTGCGTTCCAGCCAGCTCACCGGGGTGAGCATGGACAAGAGCAGGTGCAGCTCCGCGTGCTCCTTCACCTGGGACTGCTGGAAGATGATGCACTTGTCCGGGTCAAGCCCGGCGGCGATCCAGTCGACCACGAGGCCGGGCACGAAGCCCTTGACCTTCCGGGGGTCGGCGTACTCGGTGGTCAGGGCGTGCCAGTCGGCCACGAAGAACAGGCAGTCGTGCTGCTCCTGCATGGTCAGCCAGTTGGCGAGCACGCCGAAGTGGTGGCCCAGATGGAGAGGCCCGGTGGGGCGCATGCCGGAGACGATGCATTCTTTTTTGGCGGTCATGGCGGTATCGTGCTTTTTTTAGAGGGTGGATTAGAAAGAGGCGTTCATGCCCAGCAGACCGGCGGCGAATTCCACCACGGGGAAGAGCAGGGTGCCGAATAGGCTGACGCCGGCGAAATTGCCGAGAATCAAGAGGCCGATGATGAACAGCACGCCAAAGCGGCCCAGCTCCATGTAGCGCCAGGCCAGGTCCTCCGGCAGGAAGCGCGCCAGGATGTTGCTGCCGTCCAGCGGGGGGATGGGCAGCAGGTTGAAGGCGCCGATGAGCAGGCTCACGTACACGCCGGCCTGGGCCATGGTCAGCATGGGCACCAGCACGCGCACGGCCAGGCCGTCGGGGTCTTCCACGGGCACGCTGCCCAGGCCGTGGAACAGGGCGGCGCACAAGGCGGCCACCAGCACGTTGGCGCCGGGGCCGGCAATGGCCACCAGCAGCATGCCCGTGCGCGGGCTCTTGAAATAGCGCGAGTCCACGGGCACGGGCCGGGCCCAGCCGATGTGCGGCGGCACCAGCATGATGAGAAAGCCGAAGGGGTCCACATGGCGGGCCGGGTTCAGGGTGATGCGCCCGGCCAGCTTGGCCGTGGGGTCGCCAAGCCAACTGGCCACCAGGCCGTGGGCGGCCTCGTGGCAGGTGATGGTCAAAAGCAGCGGCACAAGAAGCACCGTCAGTTCGCGGAGGTATTGGGCGAGATCGGACATGGGTAAGGCGGCTAGCACGAAGCGCCTGCGCGGGCAAGGGGCAAAGTTCCGGGCGAAGGTGCGCGCGGGGCCCGGTTCCCACCCGGACGTCGGACGCGAAAAAGCCCGGAGGGCTTGCGCCTTCCGGGCTTCGTCTTTTCTGGCTCCCCGACACGGACTTGAACCGCGAACCTAGTGATTAACAGTCACCCGCTCTGCCGATTGAGCTACCGGGGAAGAGCCGCTTCATGCGGCGGAGGACTCTTTACGCCGAACTCGCTCGGCAGGTCAAGAATTTTCTCGCCACAAATTTGCAGCTCCGCCGTCCGGTCCCCTTCAATCATAAGTTTTGACTTCGCCTGCGGGCCGGAGTATCTCCCGCCCTTGACTGCCGGGAACGTATGGCATAGGCAGACGTCGTACCCAGGCGAATGGTTCGAGACATTTTTTAGAGTCCGCACACCCCTAGGGAGAGACCCGTTTTGGCCGAAAACGCACACGACGGCGGCGCGGAGAAGACCTGCGCCCAGTCGCCGCACGCCGGGCGCTTCAAGCCCCTGGCCGACGCACTTGCCGCAAAGGACGAGTACAACGACGTCCTGCGCACCCGCATCGACAAGGCTTGCGCCCTGCTCGACGCAGATCTGCACCTCTACCCCAACACCTTCCGCAAGGACACTCATATTGCGGAAATCATAAAAGCCTACGGAGAGCTGGACGAGACCGCCCTTGCCGAAGTGGGCAAGGTGTTCCGCGTGGCCGGCCGCATGACCTCCCTGCGGTCCTTCGGCAAGGTGACCTTCGTGAAGCTCCAGGACTCGGGCGAGTCCATGCAGATCTTCGTGGCCCGCGACGAACTGGGGCCGGAGACGTACCAGATCTTCAAAAAGTTCGACATGGGCGACATCGTGGGCGTTGAGGGCGACCTCTTCCGCACCAAGACCGGCGAGCTCACCATCCGGGCCAAGTCCGTCAGCCTGGTGACCAAGTCCATGCGCCCCCTGCCGGAGAAATACCACGGCCTGAAGGACATGGAGACCCGCTACCGCCAGCGGTACGTGGACTTGATCGTCACGCCCAAGACCAGCGAGATCTTCCGCAAGCGCACCATGATCGTGCGCGGTATCCGCAACTACCTCGACTCCAAGGGCTTCCTTGAGGTCGAGACGCCCATGATGCAGCCCATTCCGGGCGGCGCCACGGCCAAGCCTTTCGAGACCCACCACAACGCGCTCGACATGAAGCTCTACATGCGCATCGCGCCGGAGCTGTACCTGAAGCGCCTGCTCGTGGGCGGGTTCGAAAAGGTCTACGAGATCAACCGCAACTTCCGCAACGAAGGCATCAGCACCCGGCACAACCCGGAGTTCACGATGCTGGAGTTCTACTGGGCCTACGCCGACTTCTACGACCTGATGGACCTGACCGAGGACATGATCTCCCGCGTGGCCCAGGACGTGTGCGGCACCACGGTGGTGCACTACCAGGGCCAGGACATCGACCTGACCCCGGGCAAATGGACGCGCATGAGCTTCCACGAGTCCATCGAGAAGATCGGCGGCGTGGACCCCGAGGACTATAAGGACTACGACCGTTGCGCGGCGCTGGTCAGAAAGAGCGGCGAGAAGGCCGTCAAGGGCGAGAAGCTGGGCAAGCTGCAGGCCAAGCTCTTCGACATCTTCGTGGAGCCCAAGCTCATCCAGCCGCACTTCATCTATCATTATCCGACGGACATTTCGCCCCTGTCGCGCCGCAACGAGGACAACCCGGACATCACCGACCGTTTCGAGCTCTTCGTGGTGGGACGTGAGCTGGGCAACGCCTTCAGTGAGCTGAACGACCCCGTGGACCAGCGCGGCCGCTTCGAGGACCAGGTGAAGGAAAAGGCCGCGGGCGACGACGAGGCCCACTTCATGGACGAAGACTACGTGCGCGCGCTGGAATACGGCATGCCGCCGGCCGCGGGCCAGGGCGTGGGCATCGACCGTCTCGTCATGCTTTTGACGGATTCCCCGTCCATCCGCGAGGTTATCCTGTTCCCGCTGCTCAGGCCCGAAATCACCCAGGGCGGCGGCGGCTCCTCCTCAGCGGCCGGTCCGGCCATCGAGCCCGCATGAACTTTGAATTCCTCATCGCCCTGCGCTACATCTTCGCGCTGCGCAAGCAGTCGTTCATCGCGGTGATTTCCCTCTTCGCGGTGTGCGGCGTGGCCCTCGGCGTGGCCGCGCTCATCGTGGTCATCGGGGTGATGAACGGGTTCACCAAGGACCTGCGGGACAAGATCCTGGGCGTCAACGCCCACGTCATCGTCAGCGCCTTCACCGGCGGCATCCACGACCACCAGGCCCTGGCCGACCTGTGCCGCCAGGTGCCGGGAGTCAAGGGCGTCACGCCCTTCGTGTACTCCGAGGTCATGCTCTCCGCCAGCGGCGGGGTGAAGGGCGTGGTGCTGCGCGGCATCGAGATCGGCACCGCAGACCAGGTGCTGAGCCTCACCAAGGACATGGTTTCCGGAAGCGTCAAGGATTTGGAAGAAAAAGACGGCCTGCCCGGCGTGGTCATCGGCGCGGAGATGGCCAAGCGCCTTGGGCTCTCCCTCGGCGCCACGGTGAACCTGCTTTCCCCCACCGGCACGCAGAGCTCCATCGGCTTCACTCCCAAGGTGCGCGTGTTCCGCGTGGCCGGCATTTTCCGCACCGGCATGTACGAATACGATGCGACCCTGGGCTACGTGACCGTGGACGCAGCGCGCAACCTGCTGGGCTTCAAGGAGAATGTCGTCTCCGGGCTCGAGGTGCGCCTGAACGACGTGTACAAGGCCGGAGAGATCAGCGAACAGCTGCGGGCCAAGCTGCACGACTATCCGGTGTACGTGCGCAACTGGCAGGAGATGAACGCCAATCTCTTCGCCGCGCTGGAACTGGAAAAAACGGCCATGTTCATCATTTTGGCCATGATCGTCCTGGTGGGCTCCTTCAGCATCGTCACCATGCTCGTCATGCTGGTGATGCAAAAGACGAAGGATATCGCCGTATTGATGAGCCTGGGCGCGGACGAGGGCATGATCCGGCGCATCTTCATGTACCAGGGCAGCTTCATCGGCGCCGTGGGAACGGCCCTGGGCTACGGCCTGGGCATCCCGGTGGCGCTCCTGCTCAAGAAGTACCAGTTCATCAAGCTGCCAAGCGATGTGTATCCGGTGGATTATTTGCCTGTACGCCTGGAATTGTTGGATATGACGCTCATCGGCGTGGCGGCCCTGGGCTTGTGCTTCCTGTCCACCCTGTACCCGGCCAGGCGCGCGGCGATGCTCAAACCCTCGGATGCCTTGCGTTATGAATAAAGAGCCGCTATATTTCCTGAACAAGGTTGGCAAGGAATTTGCTGGGCCGGGTGAGCGCCTCACGGTGCTGGACGGGATCGACCTGACCATCATGCCCGGAGAATCCATCGCCATCCTTGGCGCATCGGGTTCCGGCAAGACGACCCTCCTGCACCTGCTGGGCACCCTGGACGCGCCGACCAGCGGAGAGATTTTCTTCTCCGGGCAGGCCCTGGGGAGCCTCGACAACAGGCGCAGGGCCGCGCTTCGCAACAGGGACATCGGATTCGTCTTCCAGTTCCACCACCTGTTGTCGGAGTTCACGACCCTGGAGAACGTCGCCATGCCCGGCCTCATCGCCGGCAAGAGCAAGGAAGAGTCCCTTGAACTTGCGCGTGAGGCCCTGGGGCTGGTGGGATTAGGGGCGAGGATGAGCTTTCCGGTGACCACCCTCTCTGGCGGCGAGCGTCAAAGGGCGGCCATAGCGCGGGCCATTCTCCTCCGGCCGAAGGCCCTGCTGGCCGACGAGCCCACCGGCAACCTGGACGAGAAGACGGGCAGAATGATCGGCGAACTCCTGGTGTCCCTGAACCGGGACTTGGGGATGACTTTCGTGGTGGTAACGCATAACATAGAACTGGCTAACGTCATGGGGCGGCGGCTGGAGTTGCGTTTGGGAGTGCTCTATGCCCAGGGGTAGAAAGACCAAATTTTTCGCACTGGCGGTTCTGGCCCTGGCGCTGGCGGTGTTCGCCGCGCCCAGGCAGTTCCTTGCCGCCGTCACCTCCCCGCGGGAGGTTTCGGTGGTGGTCCTGCCGTTCGAGGTCAACGCCGGCGACGATCTGAAGTACCTCCGCCAGGGGCTGCAGGACATGCTGTCCGAGCGCCTGAGCGACGCGGGCTTCAACGTGGTGTCCCGAGCCGCCCTGGAGAAGGCCCTGGCCTCCAAGGGACTCAAGCCCACGGATCCCCAGGCCGCCAAAGAGGGCGCGCTGCTGACGGGCGCCACCTACGCCATCACCGGCAGCTTCAGCCAGCTGGGCGAGACCCTGTCCATCGACGTGCGCGTCAGCGATCCCTTCGGCCTCAAGCTTCCCGTGCCCGTGTCCGTCAGCAAGGACGGCCTCATCAATCTGCTGCCCGCGGTTGACGAGCTGGTGGCCAAGATGAAGGGCGACCTCATGGGCCTCGACCGCATCGTGGACATCGACGTGGAAGGCGCCGTGGCCCTCGACCGCGAGGTCGTGCTCATGCGCATGGCCACCAAGAAGGGCGACACCATCGACTTCAAGGTCATCAACACCGACGTGAAGACGGTGTTCGACCTGGGCTATTTCGACGACGTGAAGGCCCTGCTGCGCGACGCCAACGGCGGCAAGAAGCTCATCATCCGCGTGGTGGAGAAGCCGCGCATCCTGGCCATCGGCGTCAAGGGCGCCAAGGAGCTCAAGAGCGAGGACATCCTCAAGGCCGCCAACTCCAAGAAAGGCGCGGTGCTGAACCCCAAGGTCCTCACCGAGGACATGGCCGCCATCCGCGAGATGTACCGCAAGGACGGCTTCTACAATGCCAAGGTCACCCACGAGATCGAATCCGCGGGCCAGGGCCAGGCCCGGCTCAACTTCGTCGTGGAAGAGGGCAAGAAGCTCTACATCAAGAAGATCATCATCCAGGGCGCCAAGCAGCTGCCCGAGGGCGACCTGAAGGACGAGCTGGCAGTGAAGGAACGCGGCCTGCTTTCCTGGTTCACCCAGGGCGGCGTGCTGAAGGAAGAACTGCTGGAGCGCGACAGCGCCGCCCTGGCCGCCTACTACAACAACCGCGGCTTCATCGACGCCAAGGTCGGCGCGCCCGAGGTGACCATCGGCGACGATGGCATCACCATCACCTTCAAGGTGGAGGAGGGCCCCCGCTTCAAGGTGGAAAGCGTGCGCGTGGAAGGCGACCTCATCGCCGACGAGCCTAAGCTCATCGCCCTGACCAAGACCTCCGAGCTGGCCAAGAAGAAGGACTTCCTGGACCGCTCCATGGTGCGCGACGACCTGAAGGCCCTGACCGACTACTACAACAACTTCGGCTACGCCTACGCGGAAGCCAACGTGCGCATGAACGACCACCCCGAAGAGAAGTCGGTGGACATCATCTACGTCATGCGCAAACTGCAGAAGGTCCATATCCGCCGCGTGCTGGTCGAGGGCAACACCAAGACCCGCGACAACGTCATCCTGCGCGAAATGCGCCTGGCCGACGGCGACCAGTTCAACGGCGAGAAGCTCAAGCGCTCCAGCGAGCGCCTGGACAAGCTCGGCTACTTCGCCAGCGTGGACATCGAGCCCGTGCCCACGGGCAACCCGGACGAGATGGACCTGAAGGTCAAGGTGAAGGACAAGGACACCGGCAAGATCGGCGGCGGCGTGGGCTACTCCACGTACGACTCCGTGTACCTGGCCGCGTCCATCGAAGAGGCCAACCTCTTCGGCAAGGGCTGGAGCTCCAGCCTGAACGGCCAGTGGGGCGCCAAGAAGACCGCCTACACCTTCACCGCCATGAACCCCCGCTGGGATGACAGCAACCTGGGCGTGGGCTTCCAGCTCTTCGACCGCAAGGAAGACTACGTGGCCTACAACCGCGACTCCCTTGGCGGCAAGATGAACTTCTCCTACCCCGTGGGCGAGTACACCAGCCTGCTGTGGGACTACCGCCTGGAGCGCTACAAGATCTACGACGTGGACACCACCTCCGCCTCGCAGCTGGTCCTCGACTCCGTCGGCTCCCACACCGCGAGCGTGGCCTCGGGCACCATCCTGCGCGACACCACCAACGGCGGCTCCACCACCCTGCCCAGCAGCGGCACGGTGAACAGCGTGACCTTCATGTACGGCGGCGGCGTGCTCTTCGGCAGCGACAACTTCGTCAAGGGCATCGCGGACTCCAGCTGGTACCACCCGGTCGTGGGCGACCTCGTCCTCAAGCTGCACGGCCAGGTCGGCGTGGTGGCCAAGAACCTGAGCGACGACTCCATCCCCGTGAGCGAGCGTTTCGCCCTGGGCGGCTCGGGCACGGTGCGCGGCTACTCGCAGCGCAAGATCACCCCGCTGCAGGACAACGGCTACGGCGCCGTGTACGGCACGAAGGAAGCCTTTGCCAATGCCGAGCTGACCTATCCCTTGAGCAAGAAGATGGGCATTTACGGCATCGGCTTCTTCGACGCAGGCAATGCCTGGAAGGAAGGCGAGGGCTGGTTCAGCAGCACCGCGCGCGGCGGCATTGCGTCTCCCACGCTGGGGTTGTACAAGAGCGTTGGCGTTGGCCTGCTCTGGTACTCGCCCATGGGTCCGCTCAAGATCGAGTACGGGCATGGCCTGGACAACCTGTACGACAGCAGCAACAACAAGGTCGAGTTCAACATGGGCCGCACCTTCTAGCCGACCAGGGCCAAGGCCCGGACGGCGGATGCGTTCCAGACATATAAAGCACTGGCTTCAACACACGTTGAAAGGAGTTATTCACATGCGTAAGTTTCTGGCAGCCGCTTTCTTTCTCCTGCTTCTGCAGTCCGTGGCTTTCGCCGCCGGCCCGGCCAAGGTCGGCATGTTCGACCCCGAGGAAGTGCTCCGCACCTCCGAGCCCGGCCAGGAAGCCATCAAGCAGTTTGAAGCCAAAATGAAACCCGACAGCGAGCGCATCGAGAAGCAGCAGAAGGACTTCCTGAAGATGCAGGAAGATTTCCAGAAGCAGGCCTTCGCCCTGGCCCCGGAAGCGCGCCAGGACAAGGAACGCGAGCTGCGCCGCAAGGAGTTTGAACTCTCCGAGGCCGTGCGGATGTTCCAGAACGCCGCCAACCGCGAGAAGAGCATCAAGCTGAACGAGATCTTCAAGGTCCTGAACGACGCCGTGACCGACTACTCGGCCAAGAACGGCTACACCATCGTCATGGCCAAGACCCAGGGCATCATCTACTACTTCGACCCGACCACGGACATCACCAAGGCCATCACCGCCGAGCTGAACAAGGCCTGGAAGACCCGCAAGAAGTAGAGGAGCAGACCCGCATGCGCCTGTCCGAAGTGGCCGGGAAGGTCGGTTTGACCTTCTCCGGCCACGACATTGACGTCAGCGGAGTGAACACCCTGGCCAAAGCCGGCCCGGGAGACATCGCCCCGCTCTTGCATCGCAAATACCTGCCCCAGCTTGCCGAAACGCAGGCCGGGGCGGTTTTGTGCGAGGAGAAGCACGCGCCTGAGGGCAAGAGCTGTCTCATCACCCAGAACCCCAAGCTCGACTGGGCCCGCGTGGTGGCGCTTTTCGCCAAGCCGCAGGGCTGCCTGACGGGCATAAGCTCCCAGGCCTTTGTGCACCCGGAGGCCACGATCGGCGAGGGCGTGACCCTGTACCCCTTCGTGTTCGTGGGCGCGCGGGCCACCGTGGGCGCGGGCTCCACGCTCTTCCCCGGCGTCTACGTGGGGGAGGACTGCGTGGTGGGCGAGAAGGCCACCCTGTATCCCAACGTGGTGCTCATGGCGGGCACGGAACTGGGCGCGAACGTCATCATCCACGCGGGCGCGGTGCTCGGCAGCGACGGCTACGGCTATGCGCAGAGCCCCCAGGGCCATGTGAAGGTGCCCCAGGTGGGCAACGTGGTCATCGGCCGCGATGTCGAGATCGGCGCCAACGCCGCCATCGACCGCGCGGCGCTGGAGTCCACCAAGGTGGGCGACGGCACCAAGATCGACAACCTCGTGCAGATCGCCCACAACGTGGAGACGGGCAAGCACTGCCTGATCATCTCCCAGGTGGGCATCGCGGGCAGCACCAAGCTTGGCAACGGCGTGGTGCTGGCTGGCCAGGCGGGCCTGCGCGACAACATTTCCCTCGGCGACGGCGTCCAGGTGGCGGCGCAAAGCGGCGTGGGCCAGGACCTCGCCCCGGGCACCATCGTGGGCGGTTCGCCCAGCATGGACGCGGGCACCTACCTCAAGGTGTCGCTCACCCTGCCCAAGCTGCCGGAGCTGATGCGCCGCGTGAAGCGGCTGGAAAAGGCCGCCGAGGGCCAAGACAAGGAGACAGGCCATGAGTAGCGAACAGGACGCAGGCACCCTCGCCCTGCCCATCGACATCCGGCGGATCATGGAGCTCTTGCCGCACCGCTACCCCTTCCTGCTGGTGGACCGGGTGCTGGAGCTGGAACCCGGCGTGCGCATCAAGGCCTACAAGAACGTCACCTTCAACGAGAATTTCTTCCAGGGGCACTTCCCCGGCGAACCCATCATGCCCGGCGTGCTCATCCTGGAGGCCCTGGCCCAGGCCGGCGGCATCTTCGTGGGCAGCACCCTGAAGGGCCCCATGGGCGACAAGCTGTTCCTGTTCACCGGCATCGACGAGGCGAAGTTCCGCCGCCCGGTGGTCCCCGGCGACCAGCTGCTGCTGGAGGCCGAGCTCATCCGCCACAAGCTGAACATCTGGAAAATGAAGGGTAGGGCCACTGTGGAAGGCGCTCTCGTGGCCGAGGGCGTGTTCACAGCCGCCGTCGTGGACAAGGGGAAAATGTAGTGGCGACGACGATCCATCCCACCGCCGTGGTGCATCCCGGCGCGAAGCTCGGCCAGGATGTCCAGGTCGGGCCCTACTGCGTCATCGAGGAGATTGTCGAGATCGGCGATGGCTGCCGCATGGACGCCTTTTCCCAGGTGAAGAACTACACCAGCATGGGCCCGGGCAACCATGTCCACTCCTATGCCTGCCTGGGCGACGAGCCCCAGCACCTCGGCTTCCAGGGCGAAGAGACCTGGGTGCGCGTGGGCGAAAAGAACGATTTCCGCGAGTTCGTCACCGTGCACCGGGGCACCCCCTCGGGCCACAAGGCCACCACCATCGGCTCGCACTGCCTGTTCATGGCCTATGCCCACGTGGCCCACGACTGCACCATCGGCGACCACGTCATCGTGGCCAACGCCGTGAGCATGGCCGGGCATGTGGAGATCGGCGACCACGCCATCGTCTCCGGCATGGCGGCGGTGCAGCAGTTCGCGCGCATCGGCGAGTACGCCTTCCTGGGCGGGCTTTCCGGCTACAGCAACGACGTGCCGCCCTACATGCTGGCCCAGGGCACCCGCGCCAAGCTCTACGGCCCGAACCTGATCGGCCTCAAGCGCAAGGGCTTCACCCCGGCGGCCATCGGCGCCATCAAGAAGGCCTACCGCATCATCTTCCGCTCAGGCCTGATGCGCGA
The DNA here is from genome assembly GCA_964446455.1 of uncultured Desulfocurvus sp. GTDB lineage: Bacteria > Desulfobacterota > Desulfovibrionia > Desulfovibrionales > Desulfovibrionaceae > Humidesulfovibrio. Next base: position 17,394 of record CAYUOW010000007.1, on the reverse strand, counting down.
GGAAGCCCTGCAGAAGGCCCTGGCCGACCTGCCCGGCGTGCCCGAGGTGGAGCGCCTGGTGGAATTCGTGCGCGCCACCACCCGCGGCATCACCTCCGACGCCGGACGTTCCTCGTCGGGCGGCGAGGACTAGCCGGAACCCGGTCCGGGCCGCAGCATGAGCGCCCCCGCCGTCACCGCCCCCACCGACACGCCCGAACGGACGGTCGTCGGGCTCATCGCCGGGGGGCGGCAGTTCCCCGTGCTGGTGGCCCAAGGCGTGAAGGAGCAGGGCCACAGGCTTATCGTGGCGGGCTTCACCGGCCACACCAACCCCGACGTCTACCCCATCGCCGACGTCCACCGCGAGCTGAAGCTGGGCCAGCTGGCCAAGCTGCTCGAGTTCCTGCACGAGCACAAGGTGCGGCAGGTGGTCATGGCCGGCACCATCAACAAGCCCGGCGTCCTCGACATCCGCCATTTCGACGCCCGCGCCGTGAAGGTGCTGCTCTCCCTGCCCGGCAAGGGCGACGACGCCGTGCTGCGCGCCGTGTCCAGCCTGCTGGAGGGCGAGGGCATGGAGCTTGTTTCCCCGCAGACCTACGCCAAGGGCCTCACCACCCCGGCCGGAGTGCTGACCAAACGCGCGCCCGACGAGCGCGAATGGGCCGACCTGAAGCGCGGCGCGGCCCTTGCTCGCGAGATGGGCCGCCTGGACATCGGCCAGGGCGTGGTCCTGCGCGAGGGCATCGTGGCCGCCGTGGAGGCCCTGGAGGGCACGGACGCGGCCATCCGCCGCGGCTGCGAGCTGGGCGGGCCCGGCTGCGTGGTGGTGAAGGTCATGAAGCCCGGCCAGGAGGAGCGCGTGGACCTGCCGAGCGTGGGCCCGGACACCGTGCGCGTGCTGGCCAAGGGCCAGGGCACCTGCCTGGGGGTGGAGGCGGGCAAGAGCCTGTTCTTCGACCTGGAGGCCGCCGTTTCCGCCGCGGATCGCGCGGGCATCGCCATCGTGGGCCTGACTGAAGCGGATCTGGCCGAAGAGGCCCCGGCGGGCTGAAACGCCTCCGGCTGGAACATTTTCGCCCCGCTGCGGCGTCCTCTTCCTGGCGGATCGTGCGCCTGACCGCCCCTCCCTCGCCCGTCACGCTCGCCCACGGCGCAGCAGCTTGCGGGGCAAGCCTAAAGCGGCTATGCCTTGACCGGGCCGGACGCACCGGAATCATGCGCCTGGAAGGCCTTTCCAGGCGGCGGCGCTCACCAGCAACCCGGCGTCCCTGAAGCGGAGAACATGCGCAAGAAACTTCTCGTCCTCCTCCTGTGCTGCCTGGGCGTCTTCGGCATCGCCAGCGGCTCCGCCATGTGGTGGGCGTCCCGCTATCTGCGCACGCCGGAATTCCGCCACGAGCTGGCCCAGCTGCTTGAGGAGGCCACGGGCCGCACGTCCAGCCTGGACGGCGAGCTGTCCCTGAGCTTCTTCCCCTGGTTCGGCCTCAAGGCCAAGGGCTTCAGCCTGGGCAACGACCCCAGCTTCGGCTCCACGCCCCTGCTCACGGCCAGCGAGATCGGCGCGCGCATCAAGGTGCTGCCGCTGCTCCAGCGCCGCCTGGTGTTCGATACGGTGGAGCTGGACAACGCGACATTGGTGCTGACCATGGACGCCGAGGGGCGCTGCAACTGGGACGGCCTGTTCGAGCGCCTGCGCGAGCAGGAGCACGCCAAGGAAAAGACCGGCGCCTTCTTCCGGCGCATCACCGTGCGCGGCGTGCACCTGGTGGACAGCCAGGCCCGTTTCGACGACCAGGCGCACAACCACAGCTACATCACCACGGGCATAGAGCTGCGCACGGGCCGCATCGAGTCCGGCAAGTCGCTGCCGTTCACCGTCTCGCTGGATTTCTACTGGCCCCGGCCCGGACTCACCGCGCACCTGGACAGCACGGGCAAGCTGCACTGGAGCGCGGAGGACCCCGCGCCGCTGTTGACCGAGACCACGGTGCAGGCCGAGGTGGGCGGCATCTTCATGCCCAAGACCGCGCCCCGCGCCGGGCTGTCCACGGTCCTGAGCGTGGAGGGCGGCGGCAAGCACCTCAAGCTTTCGAACACGCGCCTGCGCATCCTGGGCTACGATGTGGAGGGCGAGATCACCTTCCTGGACATCACCGAGATGTTCCACCTGGAGGCCAAGCTGAACATGGGGCGCTTCAGCCCGCATGCGGTGCTCAACGCCTACTGGCCGGGAACCATCGCCCACGACCACCAGGGCGCGCTGCACACGGCCTTTGGCCCGCTGAACATTTCCGCCGACGTGAACAAGCTGGTGTTCGAGACGCCGGGCTTCAGCCTGGACAACGCGCAGCTCAAGGGCTTTGCCCGCATGGGCTTCGACAACGGCACCGGGCTCGACTTCGACATCGCGACCAGCAACCTGGACGCCGACGCCCTCATTTCCGCCTTCACCTCCAACGCCACCAGCCCGCCGCTGGTGGTGGCCGACCTGCCCCTGGACTACCTGCGCGCCGTGCATGGCGCGGGCCGCATCAAGACCGAGAGCCTGAAGCTCGCGGGGGTCACCGGCCAGGGAGCCCAGGTGGAGTGGCAGGGCGGCGCGGGCGCGCACAAGGCCCAGATCAAGCCCGTGAAGGCCCAGGGCGGCACGGTTTCCGCGGAACTCTCGGCCCTCTTCGCCGAAGGCCCGCGCGACCCCAGGCCCCTGGCCGGGCCCGGCGCGCCGGTCCTCGGCTGGTCCGGGGCCCTCACCATGCTCGGGGTGGACGCGCGCCAGGTGTCGTGGCTGAACAAGCCCGGCTGCTCCGTCAGCGGCCGCATGGATCTGCGCGCCAAGGCCGAGGCCCCGAAGGCCCCGGCCCTGCATTCGGCAAAGCTTTCCCAGGTGGTGCGCCGGGCCGGGGGCGAGGTGCAGGCCAGCCTGGCCGCCCCGGTGTTCGACTGGTCGGCGGACAAGCCCCAGCCGGGCAAGGGCACGGCGGCAGGCCAGGCCGGCAGCCAGGCCGCCAGCTCCACCAAGCGCATGTTCTTTTCCTCCCTGCAGGCGCAGGCGCGTTTCACCCCGGCGAACGTGGCCGATGCCGACTGGGCCCTGCAGCTGGATGGCGGCTTCTCCGCCGTGGGCACCAAGCCCCTGTTGAACCTGGACGGCCGCGTCTCCGGCCTGCTGCGCGACCAGCGCGGCAAGGTGCTCCTGACCGGGGCCACGGCCAGCGGGCGGCTCAAGGGCTGGTTCCTGCCCAAGCGGGAGAACGAGGCCAGCTTCTCCGGCCGTGGCGCGCTGGACTTCTCGGGCCAGACCTTGAATCTTTCCGCCGCCTCGGTGCAGGCCTGCGGCGTCAACGTCAGCGGAGCCGTGAACGGTGCCAAGGTGCTTGGCGCGGACTGGTCCCTGGCCGGGCACGTGCGCTGCCAGGACGGCGACCCCAAGCGCGTCATGGCGGCGCTGGACCTGCGCGTGCCCAAGAGCGCGGACAGGCGCGCCCTGCAGCGCATCACGGGCGAGGCCGACCTGAGCCTCTCGGCCAAGGGGGCAAACCTGACGAATTTTTCCGGCCAGTTTGACGACATGCCCCTGCGCGGCTCCTACTCCGTGCAGAACTTCGACGCCCCGCGCCAGAGCGTGAACCTTTCCGGCGGCAATTTCGACCTGGACCGCTACCTGCCCGCGCCGGAAACCCCGAAGCGCGGCGCGCCGCCCACGCCGCCCACGCCGGAGCCCCTGCCCGTGGACGCCCTGCGCGACCTGAACCTTGAGGGCAGCGTCGCCCTGCGCAGCTTCAAGTACCGGGGCGTCACCACCCGCGACTTCCGCGCCACGGCGCGCGCCGGGGGAGGGCAACTGCTGCTGAAGCCCTTTGGCGGCAATTTCTACGGCGGCACGCTCACGGGCGAGTTCGCGGCCCAGGTGCAGGGCAACGCCCTGCAGACCCGGCTGGCCGTGGCCATCAAGGACTACCAGGCCGGGCCCTTCATGCTGGGCTGGACGGGCAAGGAGCTGGTCACCGGCAAGGCCGACCTGTTCCTGGACGTGACCGGCACGGGCGCCACGGACCTTGAGGTGCTGCGCACCCTGGAAGGACTGGGCAGCTTCAAGATCACCGATGGGGCCTATTATCTTTCCGGCGCGGCCGAGACCCCGCAACAGCAGAACATGGCCGCGCAGCCCAGGCGCTCCGGGGCGTCCTCCCTGCAGCAGGGCGCGCAGCAGGCGGGCGGGCAGCAGGCCGGCCGCAAGGCGGGTTCGCCCTTCAACCTGGCCTCGGCCAAGTTCAAGGTCAGCCAGGGCTGGTTCCGGTCCGAGGACTTCCGCATGGACACCCCGAGCATGGCCGTGACGGGCAAGGGCCGCTTCTCTCCGGCGGAGGACCAGATCAACGTGAACCTTTCCGTGAACATGACCGGCATGCCCGAGGTGCCCATCAAGGTCTTCGGCCGCTTGAAGGACCCGGAGATGGAGATTCCCACGGGCACGCTCATCAGCAACACCATCAAGGGCATCCTGGGCATACCGCTCAAGCCCATAAAGTTCTTCAAGGATCTTCTTTTCTAGCGGACCGCGCAGCGCGGACGCCAGGGGGACGGGCATGGCAGGGCAGGAACGCAGGGGCATGAGGGGCGCGGTGGTGCGCCACTTCCGGCACGACATCTGGGCCAAGGACATCGACGCCGCGGTGGGCGCCCGCAAGGGCGTGCTGGCCGTGTCGCGGCTCATCTACATGGTGGGCACAGGCTTTCTGGCCGACCACTGCATCATCCGGGCCTCGGCGCTGACCTTCACCACCATCCTGTCCATCGTGCCGCTCTTGGCCGTGGCCTTCTCCATTTCCAAGGGCTTTGGCCTGCAGAACGCCGATTTCTTCCGCGACTTCCTCATGGGCGTCTCCGCCGGGCGCACGGAGGTGGTGGACAAGATCCTCCAGTACATCGCCAACACCAACGTGAAGACCCTGGGCTGGGTGGGCGTGGGCACGCTGCTCGTCACGGTGTTCACCACCGTGGGCAACGTGGAGCGCGCCTTCAACTCCATCTGGGGCGTGAAGCGCGGCCGCACAAGCTGGCGCAAGTTCACGGACTTCTTCTCCGTCATCGTCATCTGCCCCATCATCGTGCTGGTGGCGGCCAGCTTCACCGTGGCCGTGCAGAAGCTCGACCTGGTGCACGAGTTCGTCAACAATCCCGGCTACGATGGGCTGGAGAAGTTCCTGCTCAAGTTCATATCCCTGGCCCTGGTCTGGGTGGGCTTCACCTTCGTGTACGCCTTCGTGCCCAACACGCGGGTGCGCCTCCGGTCGGCCGTTGCGGGCGGCGTGGTGGCGGGCACCCTGTGGCAGACGGCCCAGTGGCTGTACATCCACTGGCAGATAGGCTTCACCAAGTACAACGCCATCTACGGCAGCTTCGCCCAGCTGCCGCTGTTCCTCGTCTGGCTGTACATCAGCTGGATCATCGTGCTGCTGGGGGCGGAGCTTTCCTACGCGGTGCAGCACCTGCACACCTTTGTGCGCCGGGGCTTGTCCGAGCGCTTGAGCCCGCTCTCGCGCCAGAAGGTGGCCGCGGCGGCCTTGACGCACATCGCCGCGCGCTTCGAGGCCGGGCTTTCGCCGCTGTCCACCGAGGCCTTGTCGCGCGAGCTGCGCCTGCCGGAGGACGTGGTCATCGACGCCCTGGCCGCCCTGGCCGATGCGGGCATGACCGTGCCCCTGGGCGAGGAGGACGCGCGCGGCTACGGCCTGGCCGTGGCGGCGGAGAACATCCGCATGGCCGAGGTGCTGGATGTGCTGGCCATATGCGGCGACGGGGGAGAGTGCGGGGGCATGGTCATGCACCCCGGCGTGGAACCGTTGTTCACGGCCTTTGCCGAGGCGGTGCGGGGAAGCGCGGCCAACGTGACCCTGGCGGAATTCGCGCGCGAGGAAGCCGCGGTCCTGAAGACCGAGGCGGCGAGGGCGCGTGAGCTGGAGGCCATCCGCGAGCGCGGCGGGAAGTAGAAGCTAGTAGGAGAACGGGTACTTGCGCCCGTCCTTTTCGTAGATCTTGCTCTTGTCGAAGTCGAAGTCCAGGAGCTCCATGTCGTGCTCTTTCCTGGGCTTGCGCGCCAGGCGGCAGGCCACCAGGCCCAGCACAAACACGCCTCCTAAAACCCACAGGGAAAGTTCCAGCATGACCAGCCCTTTTGTTGCGTTGCGCCCGAAACGGACGCGCGGCGTCAATACACCCCAGGGGTGGGGGGATGTCAAGACAGGAAACCTCCCGCGGGAGCGCAATCGTGCATTGACAGAAACGCCGGGCATTCCATAAGAGTCACCACATGCGCCCTACAAAAGACTCCACGGACCGTCAGACACCGCACCAGGCGTTCACCTCCTATCTGCAGGAACATCGCCTCAAGATCACTCCGCAACGCCGGTTGATCCTGGACATATTTCTGTTGGAGCCCGGGCACGTCTCGTCCGAGGAGCTTTACGCCAAGGTGAAGAAGCGCGACGCCAGCATCGGCCAAGCCACGGTGTACCGCACTTTGAAGCTTCTGGCGGGCTGCGGCCTGGCCGAGGCCGTGAGCTTCGCCGACGGCATCACCCGCTACGAGCCCCACTTCGGCGTGGACCACCACGACCATCTCATCTGCGAGGCCTGCGGCCGCACCATCGAGATCATGGACCCGGTCATCGAGCGCAGGCAGGAGGAACTGGCCGCCAAGTACGGCTTCAGCCTCGCCCGGCACAAGATGGACCTCTACGGCCAGTGCCCGGACTGCAAGCCGAAGAACTAGCCCGTCCCGTTTCTTTTCCCCGCCCTATTGCTGCCCGGCCTGCGGAATCCCGTCGGCCTGCGGCGCCTTGTCCGCCCGGAAGGGCTTGCCAACGAAGTAGAACAGGAACTTCGCGCTTTCGATGATCACGTGCCGGGCAGAGGTCTGGTCCGTCCACCACTTGCGCTCGAAGCGCTCGTACGGCGGGGGCGAGAAGAGAAGCTCGCGCCCCGGCAGCAGGCGGCTCAAAATGAGCTTGGCCCGGCGGCAGTGGTGGGGCGAGGTGACCACGATGACGGTCTTCACCTCCGGCCCCAGCAGTTTGGCGAGCAGCTCGCCCTCGTTCACCGTGCTCATGGTGTCCTGCCCGTAGAGGACCACGGACTGCCTGGGCACGCCCTTGAGCAGCAGGGCCTGCAGGGTGCGGTCCTCCTCCCGCTCGCAAAAGAGCCCAAGGCTGCACAAAGGCTCCTGTGACTCGTTCAGGGGCCGGCAGGTGTAGATGACCGGGGCCAGGCCCTTGAGGTAGAGGTCCGCCGCGTGCACGGCCCGGCGCGGGTCGCCGCCCAGGAGCACCAGGGCGTCCGCGGGCTTCAGCTCGTCGTCCACGGGCAGCCACCACCCGGCCGTGAGCAGGGCGCCCCCGCCGACAAGCAGGACCAGCAGGCACACCAGGCCCCAGACCTTGAGCAGGAAGCCCAGGACCTTGCGGATCATTTCGCGCCATCTCCGTTGCCGGGGGCGAACACGTCCACGTAGCGCGCCTTGAGCGCCGCGAAGGTGCCTGCCTCGATGGCCTGCCGCGCCTGGCGGACAAGGGTGAGGAAGAAGGCGATGTTGTGCAGGCTGTTCAGCCGGTAGCTCACGATCTCACCGGCCACGAAGAGGTGGCGCAGGTAGGCCTTGCTGAAGGTGCGGCAGGTGTAGCACTGGCAGTCCGGATCGAGCGGGCTGTCGTCCTCGCGGTACTCGGCCCGGCGGATGTTCACCTTGCCCCGGCTGGTGTAGAGTGTGCCGTTGCGCGCGTTCCGCGTGGGCAGCACGCAGTCGAACATGTCCACCCCGGCCTCGATGCCTTCCAGAATGTCCAGCGGCGTGCCCACGCCCATGAGGTAGCGCGGCTTGTCCGCGGGCATCATGGGCGCGATGTGCTGCAGCATGTCGTACATTTCCGGGATGCTTTCGCCCACGGAAAGCCCGCCGATGGCGAAGCCGTCGAAGTCGATCTGCGTCAGCTGCTCCAGGCTGCGCTCGCGCAGGTCCTTGAAGAACCCGCCCTGATTGATGCCGAAGAGCAGCTGCCCGCGCGCATGTTTCGGGTGCGCCTCGCGGCAGCGCCTGGCCCAGCGGGTGGTCAGCTCCAGGCTCTTGGCCGTGTAGTCGTAGTCCGCGCCGTAGGCCACGCATTCGTCCAGCACCATCATGATGTCCGAGCCGATGTTGTTCTGGATGCTCATGACCTTTTCCGGCGAGAAGAAGTGCTTGCTGCCGTCCAGGTGCGAGCGGAACTCCACGCCGTCCTCGGTGAGCTTGCGGATCTCCTTCAGGCTGAAGACCTGGAACCCGCCGCTGTCCGTCAGGATGGGCTTGGTCCAGTTGGCGAAGCGGTGCAGGCCGCCCTTGCGGGCCAGGAGTTCGTCGCCCGGGCGCAGGTACAGGTGGTAGGTGTTGCCCAGGATGATCTGCGCGCCGGCGTTTTCAAGGTCATCGGGCGCAAGGGCCTTCACGCTGCCCTGCGTGCCCACGGGCATGAAGATGGGCGTCTCTATGACGCCGTGGGCCGTGGTGAGGCTGCCGCGCCGGGCCTGGCCGTCGGTGGCGTGGATGGTGAACTGGCCGAGGTTCGCCAGGTTGTTTGTCAGGTCGGTGGTCATGCGAGTCCTTTGCGGGGGCAGAGTTGGGCCAGTGGGCATTCGGGACACTTGGGCTTGCGGGCGTCGCACACCTCGCGGCCGTAGAACACCAGATAGTGGTTGATGTCCGCCCACTGGGAGCGGTCGAACAGCGGCATCAGGTCGCGCTCGATGATTTTCGGGTCGCGGCTTTCGGTGAAGCCCAGGCGGAAGGCCAGGCGCGTCACGTGGGTGTCCACGGCGATGCCCTCGTTGATGCCAAACGCGCTGCCGAGCACGATGTTGGCCGTTTTTCTGGCCACGCCGCCCAGGGTGATGAGCTCGGCCATGGTGCGCGGCACCTCGCCATTGTACACGGTCATGATGCGCTGCGCCGCGGCCAGCAGGTTCTTGGCCTTGTTGCGGTAGAAGCCCGTGGAATGCACCACTTCCTCGATCTCCCGCACGTCGGCCTGGGCCAGGTCGGCTATCGTGGGCCAGCGGCGGAAAAATTCCGGCGTCACCTTGTTCACGCGGGCATCTGTGCACTGGGCGGCCAGGGCCGTGGCCACCAGCAGGCCCCAGGGGTCCTTGAAGTCCAGCATGGGCGCGGGCGCGGGGTAGCGCGCGGCCAGGATGGCGAACACGGCCTGGGCGCGTTCCCTCTGCTTTTTCGGCGGCTTGGCCATGGCCTTGGCTGGCGTGGCGGACATGTGCTGCGGGGCTCCTTTGGAATGCCTCGCGCCGGAGCGCGATTTCAGGCGTGGGTAGCATCCGCCGCCGCGGGAGGCAAGGCCGGGCTGAGGGGCTGCCCGGACCCGGGGAGTATCGGGAAACGCCCGTATTTCGTGTTGCCAGATGCGGTGAAGTGTGATTGAAACCGGGGATGCGGGGGCGGCGCGCGCCGGGCCCGGCAGAACGCATCAAAACGAGGGCAGCGCCTTGAAAAAACTCGTCATCTTCGCCATCGGCTCCTACTCCCTGCTCATGGTCGTGTCTCTGGTGTACGCCCAGGCCAGCGCGGGCAAGCTGGCGGCGAAGGTCTGCTCCGCCTGCCACAGCACGGCGCGCATCTGCGAGAAGCTGGGCGAGCGCAAGCCGGAAGTCTGGCTGCAGACCGTGGAGCGCATGAAGAGCAACGGGGCCAAGCTCAGCACCGAGGAAGTGACCACCGTGGCCGAGTACCTCGCCACGGCCAAGCCCGGCTCCAAGCCTCTCTGCCAGTAGGGGGCCGCCTTTGGTCAACGCCGCGCAGCTGGTCTACGTCACCGCGCCCAGCCTGGCCGAGGCCGAGAGCCTGGCGCGGCTCGTCGTGGAAGGCCGCCTGGCAGCCTGCGCCAATATCCTGCCGGGCATGCGCTCCCTGTACTGGTGGCAGGGAAAGCTGGAGCAGGCCGACGAGGTGGTGCTCATCCTCAAGACCACCGAGGCGCTGGTCCCGGCCCTTACCAAGGCCCTGACCGAGGCCCACAGCTACGACTGCCCCTGCGTGGTGGCTCTGCCCATCACCGGCGGCAACCCCGATTTTCTGCGCTGGATCGCGGACGAGACCGCGCCCCGCCCGTCCTAGACGGCGAACACGCACACATTCCGGCGGGCGCCGTTCCGCCTCATCTGGAGGATTCATGCAGCTCTACATTTCCGGTTCCCTGGCCCTCGACCGCATCATGAACTTTCCCGGCAAGTTCGCCGACCACATCCTGCCGGACAAGATCCACATCCTGAACGTGTGCTTCCTGGTGGACGGCCTGAACGAGTACTTCGGCGGCACGGCGGGCAACATCGCGTACAACCTCGCGCTGCTCGGCGAAAAGCCGCTTATCCTGGGCTGCGCGGGCAAGGACTTCGCCCCCTACGCCGAGCGCTTGAAGGGCCTGGGCCTTTCCCTCGCGGGCATCCGCCAGGTGGAGAGCCAGTTCACCGCCGGGGCGTACATCACCACCGACGAGACGGACAACCAGATCACCGGCTTCAACCCCGGCGCCATGCGCGAGCCCTGCGGCTACAAATTCCCGGCCAAGCACGAGGGCCCGGTCCTGGCCATCATCTCCCCGGGCAATGTGGGCGACATGGTCGAACTGCCCGCCTACTTCAAGAAGGCCGGCATCCCCTATATCTTCGATCCGGGCCAGCAGATCACCGCCCTTTCCGGCGAGCAGATGCAGAGCGCCATCGAAGGCTCCTTCGCCCTGTGCACCAACGACTACGAGCTGGAGCTGGTGATGAAGGCCACCGGCCTTTCCCGCGCGGAACTTCTGAAGCGCACCGGCGCGCTCGTCACCACCCTGGGCGACCAGGGCAGCATCATCGCTGAAGGGGCGAAGGAAACCAAGGTCGCCCCGGTGAAGGTGGACAAGGCCCTGGATCCCACGGGCGCGGGCGACGCCTACCGCGCCGGGCTTTTGAAGGGCCTGTGCCTGGGCCAGAGCCTGCCCCAGGCAGCGGAGCTTGGCAGCGTGTGCGCGGCTTTCTGCGTGGCCAAGAAGGGCACCCAGGAGCACAGCTTCACCATGGACGCCTTCAACCAGAGCCTTGCGAGCCACTTCGGCCGCAGCATCTAGCCTGCGGCCCATCAGGCCCGGCATCCGCCGGGTCGGCACAGCGACCGCGCCCGCAGTTCCGCGCGCGGCAACCGGTAGGGAGGGTCAGATGATCGACCTGAAGCCGGAAAGCGTCTCCGAGTACCTGCGCCGGGCCTTCGGGCCTGGCGCGGTCCTCACGGACCTGGGGGCCATCGGCACCCTGGACAAGCAGGGCATCAAGCGCTTCGGCTACGGCAAGCCCCTGCTGGTGCGCTTCAGCGTGGACGGCGAACCGCGCGAAGGCGTGCTGTCCGTCATGCGCGGCGACAAGTACGGCCACCAGTTCTACTGGGACCGCGCCGCCATCCTCATGTTCCAGTTCGAGACCTCAAGCCTCTTGCCGCGCCACGTGCGGCCCATGGGCCTGGGCTATGTGGACGCGGCGAACCGCCTCATCCCCGTGGCCGAGCCGCGCGAGTTCTTCATCATGAACGAGAAGCTCGAGGGCTACGACTACTTCCTCGACCTGGAGCGCATCGGCGCGGGCGACTACCGCCCGGCGGACCTGGACATGGCCAAAAGCCTTGCCCGCTGGCTGGCGGAGATCCACGCGCGGAAGAAGGACGACCCGGACCTGTACTACCGCCACGTGCGCAACCTGCTGGGCGCCAGCGAGTGCATCATGGGCCTGGTGGACGAGGCCTTCCCGCACCCCTGCGAGTTCATGGCCGATGCGGACTTCGTGCGGCTGGAGAAGCGCCTCATCGACTGGCGCTGGCGCTTGCGCGGCTTCGCCGACCGGCTCTCGGTGGTCCACGGCGACGTGCACCCCTGGAACATCTTGGTGGACGGAAAGGGAAATTTCTCCGTGCTGGACCGCAGCCGGGGCGAGTGGGGCGAGCCCGCCAGCGACGTGGCTTCCCTCGCCGCCAACTATCTGCTCTTCGGCCTGCTGCAGAATCCGGAGGAAGCGCGTCTTTCCGGTCCTTTCGCCGAGCTGTGGGACGCCCTCTTCGCGGAATACCTTTCCGTCAGCGGCGACGAGGGCCTGCTGCGGGCCCTGGCCCCGTTCTTCGTGTTCCGTGGCCTGGTCATCGTCTCGCCGGAGTGGTATCCGAACCATCCCGCGCCCGTGCGCCGCGCCCTGCTGCGCTTCCTCACCCGCGTGCTGGAGGACGAGGTTTTCGACTGGCGCAACGTGAACCGGTACCTTGAAGAATGTGACGGAGGCCAGGCATGAGCGCGACAC
>CAYUOW010000007.1:0-4955 GCA_964446455.1 uncultured Desulfocurvus sp. | reverse complement strand
TGCGGCAAAAGCACCATTGCCCGCGCCGTGCGCGCGGAGCTTGCCGCCCGCGGCGTGGAGGTGGACCTGCTGGCCATGGACGAACGGCGGCGGGCCTATTTCCCCCATCCCGAATACACGGCCGTGGAGCGCGCCCAGGCCTACGCCTTCATCGTGCGCGAGGCCGCCGAGCTTGCCGCCCAGGGACGCGGGGTCATCATCGACGCCACGGCCCACCGGCTTTCCATGCGCCAGGAGGCCCGGTCGGTGATTCCCCGCTTCGCCGAGGTGCTGGTGCGCTGCCCCCTGCCCGAGGCCATGCGCCGCGAGGCCATGCGCGCCGTGCAGCAGGCGCACCACAAGGGCTATGTCATTCCCGGCATGTACCAGAAGGCCCTGGAGCGCAGGCGCACCGGCCTGCCCGTGCCCGGCCTGGGCGAGGTGGTGGGGGTCGACGTGCAGTACGAGGAGAACCCTGAGGCCGAGTGCATCCTCGACGCCCTCAAACCCGTGGAGGAGAACGCCCGCATGGTGCTGAACTTTCTGGACGCCTGGCTGCCCGGCTTGCCGCCGGAGCAGGGGGACGCCGCATGACGGCCACTCCGCTGCCTCCCGAGGCCATGGCCGACGCTGCGTATGCCTTCGGCCTGTGGACGGGGTGGGGCCTGCTGCACAGCGTCATGGCCTCGCGCCGGCTCAAGGGGGCCCTGGAAGTGGCCCTGGGACCGCGCTACGCCCTGTACCCCTTCGTGTACACGGTCATCAGCCTGTGGACCTTCTGGCTGGTGCTGGTGAAGGAGCCGGACCTGCCGCAGGTGCTATGGGCCCTGGAAGGCGCGCCGAAGTATATTCTGCATGCGTTGCAGCTGGCGGGCCTGGGCCTTTTGGGCTGGGCGGCGGTGAGCATCGCCGGCCTGAAGATGCTGGGCCTGCCGCAACTGGCCGACATGCTGCGCGGCCGCGTACCCGACGAGCGCGACATCCACAAGGATTTCAAGGCCACCGGCGCCTACGCCGTGGTGCGCCACCCCATGCACGCGGGGGGCATCCTGTTCCTGGCCTGCATGCCTTCCCAGACCCTGGGCGGTTTTGTGTTCGCCCTGTTCGGCTGCCTGTACATGGTCATCGGCAGTGTGCTGGAAGAACGCAGGCTGCGGCGCGACCTGGGACCCGTGTGGGCCGACTATGCCCGGCGCGTACCCATGTTTCTGCCATTTTTGCGCAAACGCCAAAATTGAAGGGCCATTCGGCCAGACCATTTGGCCGAGCCCTTCGACCGGAATGATCCGCTTCAAGCCGGGGCGCGGCGCGTCCTGCCTTCGGAACCGGCCGGACGCACCAGCTTCGCCGGGCGTTGACCTCGGGCGCGAAGGGGTCTATGCCCGCTTCCGCACGGGCTGCGCGCCCGATTGAAACGACTCCGGAGCTCCCTTGGACAAGACTTTTCATATCATCACCTTCGGCTGCCAGATGAACGTGGGCGATTCCGACTGGCTGGCCCGCGCCCTTGTTGCGCGCGGCTGGCGCCAGGCGGCGGAGGAAGACGCCTGGCTCTTCGTGGTCAACACCTGCAGCGTGCGCGACAAGCCGGAGCAGAAGGTCTACAGCGAGCTGGGCCGTCTGGCGGCCTACCAGCGCAGGAAGCCCGGCCTCACGGCCGCTGTGGGCGGCTGCGTGGCCCAGCAGATCGGCCGGGGCTTCTTCGACCGCTTCCCCTTTGTGCGCCTGGTCTTCGGGTCCGACGGCATCGCGGGGGCTCCCGACGCCCTGGAGCAGCTGGCCGAAGATCCCAAGGCGCGCGTCGCCCTGCTTGATTTCCTTTCCGCCTACCCGGAGCGCGAGGACGTGCTGAAGCCCCAGGCCGGAGCCCCGGCCGTGAGCCCGGCCTATGACGCCGACCAGGGCGAGCCCGACGCGGGCCCGGCCCAGGCCTTTGTGAACATCATGCAGGGCTGCGACAACTTCTGCGCCTACTGCATCGTGCCCTACACGCGCGGCCGCCAGAAATCCCGCGCCGCCGCCGCCGTGCTGGACGAGTGCCGCACCAGGGTGGAGCAGGGCGCACGGGAGATAACCCTGCTGGGCCAGAACGTGAACAGCTTCGGCCTGGACCCCTCGCGCAAGAATGACGGCGCGGGCGACGGCGTGGGCTTCGCGGAACTGCTGCGGCAGGTGGCGGCCATCCCGGGCCTTGCGCGCCTGCGCTTCACCACCTCGCACCCCAAGGACATCGATCCGGCCGTGATCCGCGCCTTTGGCGAGCTGAAAAACCTGTGCCCGGCCCTGCACCTGCCCCTGCAGGCGGGCAGCGACGCAGTGCTGCAGCGCATGGGCCGCAAGTACGACCGGGCGAAATATTTGCAGATCGTGGCGGACCTGCGCGCCGCGCGGCCGGACATCGCGCTCACCACGGACCTCATCGTGGGCTTCCCCGGCGAGACCGAGGAGGACTTCGCGCAGACGCTGGAAATGATGGAGCGCGTGCGCTTTGAATCGAGCTTCTCGTTCCGCTATTCCGACCGGCCCGGGGTGGCCGCCGTGCGCATGACGCCCAAGGTCGAGGAGAGCGTGGCCCAGGCGCGTCTGTTACGCTTGCAGTCTTTGCAAAATGGCATTACTAAAGAAACTCTAAAAAGCCTTGAGGGTTTGGAAGTCACTGTTTTGCTTGAAGCGAAGAGCCGCAGGCAGGACGAGGGGCTGCCCTCCTGGCGCGGCCGCGACGAGGCCGGGCGGGTGGTGAACATCCGCCTGGATGATTCTGCGGCCGGCGAGTGCGGCGCCGGGCGAGAGTTGGCGGGCCTCATGGTGCGCGCGCGCATCGTGGAGGCCAAGAACCACTCCCTGGTTGGGGAAAAGGTGGGCCAGCCGTGGTAGAGATGAAGATTTTCGGCCTCGCCGTGGACGAGAAGGCCCAGTCGCCGGTGATCATCCTCAAGGATGAGTCCCGCGACTTGGCCTTGCCCATTTGGGTCGGTCCGGTGGAGGCAATGGCCATCTCGCTCGCCATCAACGCGGTGGAGACGCCCCGGCCCATGACCCACGACCTCATCGGCCGCGTGGTCGAGGCCCTTTCCGGCAAGCTGGCCGCGGTGGAGGTCGTGAGCCTGCGCGAGGGAACGTTCTACGCCGAACTGGTGCTGAAGACCGGCGAAGGCGGAAAGGAAGGAACCAAGCGGGTGGACTGCCGCCCGTCCGACGCCATCGCGCTCGCCGCGCGGCTTAATGTGCCCATCCTGGTGGCCGAGAGCGTGCTGGCCGAGGCGGGTACGCGCACGCTGGAAAGCGCGCGGGCCGAGTTCTCCGGTGCGGAGCGCGACAAGTGGACCGACGAGCTGGAAAATCTTTCTCCCGACGATCTTAAATACAAGATGTGAGGGCGCCATGATCGATCTGCATACCCACACCACCTTCAGCGACGGCGAGCTGATCCCGGCCGAGCTCATCCGCCGGGCCAAGGTGGCCGGGTACCGCGCCATCGCCATCACCGACCACGCCGACGCCAGCAACATCTCCCTCATCCTGGACAACGTGCGCCGGTTGACCGATTCCTACGCCCACTACTTCGACATGGAAGTGCTGGCCGGGGTGGAGCTGACCCACGTGCCGCCCGCGCTCATGGCCGATTTCGTCCAGATGGCGCGCGAGGCCGGGGCGCAGATCGTGGTCTGCCATGGCGAGACCGTGGTGGAGCCCGTGGCCCAGGGCACCAACCTGGCGGCCATCGAGGCCGGTGTAGACGTGTTGGCGCACCCGGGGCTCATCACCGAAGTGGAAGTGAAGCTCGCGGCCGAGCGCGGCATCGCGCTGGAGATCACCACCCGGCGCGGGCACAGCTACGCAAACGGCCATGTGGCGGCCCTGGCCAAGCGCTTGGGAGCCAAGCTCGTCATCGACAACGACGCCCACGCCCCCGGCGACCTCGTGTCGCGCGATTTGCGCCACAAGGTGGGCATGGGCGCGGGCCTGACCCAGGAAGACATCGCCCAGGCCACCATGAACGCCTGGGCCATTGTGGAGCGCTGCCGCGGCAGACGCTAGTTTTTTTCGTTAGCAATACGCCCCGGCCACATCCGGCTGGCGGCGCAGAGTTGGAGGAGACAGACGCATGATTCCTGAAAGCGGATTCTTGGGCATGATGCTGGGGGCCACCCTGGGCGTGCAGGTCGTCCTGGTGTTTCTCGTCATGATGTCCCTGTGGAGCTGGACCATCATCTTCCACAAGCTCATCCTGTACAACCGCACCAAGAAACAGGTCAGCCGCGGCTACGCCCTGTTCAACGATGCGAGCGACCTCTCCGAGGGCCTGTCGGCCATCAGCCGCGACGAGGGCTCGCCCTTGAGCAGCGTGGGTCTGCTCGCTGTGGGCGAGTTCCGCAAGCTGGAGAAGGCCGACATCGAGCGCGACCGCAAGCGCATGCTGGTGAAGGACACCCTGCGCCGCGTGCTGCGCCAGGGCGTTTCCGAGGAAATGAAGCGCCTGTCGAGCTCCCTCTCCTTCCTGGCCACCTGCGCCAACGCGGCCCCGTTCATCGGCCTCTTCGGCACGGTGTGGGGCATCATGCACGCCTTCCACTCCATCGGCCTTTCGCAGTCCGCCGCCTTGGCCACCGTGGCCCCGGGCATCTCCGAGGCCCTCGTCACCACGGCCATCGGCCTGGTGGTCGCCATTCCCGCCACCATCGCCTACAACTACCTGCTGGCCATGCTGGGCGAAGTGGAGACCGAACTGGTGAATTTCGCCGGCGCGTTTTTGAATCGCGTCGAGCGCGAAGTATCGTGGGCTTCTGGGGCGTCGGGCACCGGCACCCGGAACCACTAGGGGGCGGCCATGGGCGCAAGCGTAGGCAAAGGCCCGCGCGGCTATATGGCCGAGATCAACGTCACGCCCTTTGTGGACGTGATGCTGGTCCTGCTCATCATTTTCATGGTCACCGCGCCCATGCTGACGCAGGGCGTGGACGTGGACCTGCCCAAGA
>CAYUOW010000006.1:0-55649 GCA_964446455.1 uncultured Desulfocurvus sp. | reverse complement strand
ACCAGCCGCAAGGGGCAATAGCACCCGCCAACGAACAAGTGGGCGCCCAGCCGGTGAGGGCATCAGCTGGGCGCAGAGGAACATATGCTGGGACCTTTGACCATTCTGCTGTGGATGAAACATTTCGAGCGGCTTTTCGGCCAGGCCCGAAACATCTGCGAAATCGGCGCCCAGGAAATCAGCTGCAGGGAACACAAGAACGTCCTGCGCGACTTCGCGCACAGCTTTCCCAAGGGCCGCCAGCAGTTTTCCGAGCAGGACATCGACAGGCTGGCCGATGGCGCCCTGGCCAGCGATCTCTACCGTGGCCTCGGGTTGTCGTACAAGAGCATCGACATCACAGCCGCCCGCGACTCCATCGTCCTGGACCTGAACTACGACGACGCACCCAGGGACTGTATGAATGCCTACGACCTCGTGACGAACATCGGCACGACGGAGCATGTGGCCAACCAGCTGAACGCCTTCAAAGTGATCCACGACCTGACGAAGCCTGGCGGCTACATGTACCATGAGCTGCCCTACACGGGCTTTCTCACGCACGGGCTGGTGAACTACACGCCGAAGTTCTTCTGGATGCTGTGCAAAAGCAATTTCTACGAGTACGTGGAGATGCTGGTGTTCGCCAGCCACGTGGTGGAACCCATGCACAACGACGTGCTGTCCAGCGCCCGCTTCTTCGTTTCGCAGGGGGGAAACAGCCTGGAGCAGGTCCTCCACGCGGAGGGCGCGCCCGACCCTGCGGGCTTTGCCTGCCAGGACTCCGGCATCCTGTGCATCATGCGAAAGCAGTTCGACGCGCCCTTCGTCCCCCCGGTGGACGGTGAGGTCGGCAAGCTTTCCCGGACCGGCCAGAAGCGGTATTGGTCCCTCACCGATCCAAAGGCCTACGAGACACTCGTAAAAAAAAGAAAATAACAGCGGCGCACGCGAAGCACGGCAACACGCCCGTCACAACAGGCTGCGACAAGGGAGATTGGCATGGCGATTGGAATCACCGACATCCTGTATTTGCAACACCACAACTTCAAACTTGAGAAAATCGCCTCTGTTGTGGACCTCGGCGTGCAGGAGATCACCTGCTCCCTGGGGCACGAGGTCATCCAAGACTTCTTGCAGAAGACAAACCCCGGCAAAACCATCCCCTTGGACTGGGTCATCAAGACCTTCACCAACGGCTGGGCCAAGGACTTCTGGACCGGCTGCAACAAGAAATACGTCGCCTTGGATGTCGCCGGAGAAGGCGAATACACGTTTTTCGATCTGAACTTCGATTCCGTGCCGGAGAGCCTCCTGGGGTCCGGAGACCTTGTCTGCAATGCCGGAACGACAGAGCATCTCATCAACCAGTACAACGCCTTCAAGGTCATGCATGACCTGACCGCAAAAGGCGGATACATGTATCACGCCCTGCCGATGGCCGGCTTCCACGACCACGGTCTGTTCAACTACAATGTGAAGTTCTTCCAGCAGCTCGCGCATTACAACGACTACAAGGTCATCGACGCCTTCGTCAGCCTGGGGCACCCCTTCCAGGGATTGGACAAGGACTCCGCAGGGACGCTCAATCAGGACAAGATCTTCCTGACGCCGGACAACAAGGGCCTGGCCAACTTCCAGCGCCAGTTCACCGGAATCGTCGCGGGGCTGCGCGTGGTGCTGCAAAAGAAGCACAACCAGCCCTTTCAGGCGGCTTCCGACCTGCTCGGGGCGCGCACCAAGCACCTGAAAATCGACAGCTCTGGCCGCTTTACCAAAAAATAGCGCAATGGCCGCACAGAACGCCCTCCCCTGCTTTTGCATCGTCTTGCCCGTCTGGGGAGAGGAGTATGTTCGCGCGTTTTTGGAATACAGCCTGCCGTCCCTTCTCGCACAGGGGAACCTCCCCGCTGCCGCGAAACTGGGCAGCATCGTCTTCCTGATCTACACCAAGGAGGCGGACCGGGCTTCTCTCCAGGGCTCAGCCCAACTGCGCCGCCTGGAGCGGTACGCGCAGGTGGAGATCATCACCCCCGGGCACCGCTCCAAGGACGCCCCGGACGCCTATCTCTTTTTTTCCGAGTGCTACAGGCTGGGCCTGCAACGGGCCCATGACCGCGGCGCGGCCTGCCTGTTCCTCACCGCGGACCAGATCTGGGCGGACGGCGCCCTGAACAACATCTGCGCCCGCAGCCAGGAAGGTTGGCGGGTTGTGCTGCTGGCCGCGCCCCGCGTGCTGCAGGAAACCGTCCTCCCCGCCCTGGACGCGTTGCGCGACGCGGAAGGGGGATTTTCGGACCGTCTGACGTCCCGCACACTCGTCAAGCTGGCTTACGAGCACCTGCACCCCTGGGACCGGTCCCTGTTCTGGAACGTTGAGGGCGTTGGGCGGCCGGCTTCTTTTCTGTATTGGGATGTGCCCGGGGCGGGCTTTCTCATGCACTGCCTGCACTTGCACCCCGTATGTGTCAGCACAGGCAGCGCCGAAGTTCCCGCGTTCCGGCATACGATCGACGGCGGAGACTTCATCCGGCGGATCGCTGGAGATACGGATCGGTGCTACATTGTGCGGAGCTCCGACGAGGTGATGTACTTCAGCATCGCGCCTGCGGAACAATCGGCGCACCTCCTGGACTATCCGGCCGGCGACTGGAAACGCTTCGCGCACTGGGCCCTGTCCATGGGCATCTCGCGTTATAATCTCGCGTTCCTGCAGCAAGGCATCCGGTTCTGTCTGGCCGAGGCATCTCCAGATACATGGGCGAAAACCGAGACCCAGGCCCAGTTGCTGTGCGACAACGTCCGGCAGCACCTCGATAAATGGCACCTGCTGCTGTACGCCCGCCTGTATTTTGCCTGCAACGTCCGATTCGGCCAGCGCCTGCGTTCCTGCAGGCCAGTGGCGCGGTGGTTCAAAAAGCTGCGGAATCTGTTGGGGATCGGGTATTAGGCAGGGACCGGAAGGCCGCTGTTCTGAAAATCTAGCGTTCGCTTCCGGGCTTGGCCTCTGTCGCTCGCGCAGCGCTTCCCGCTGCCCCAAGCATCAAGTGGAAGAACCAGCATATCTGCGGGTAAAAAAGCCCATCGTAGAGAAACATGTGGATGAGCGTGGCCAGCAGCGGAAAGGCCAGGGCCTTGCCCACCGCGCTCTCCAGGCTGAACCGTCCCCTTCCTGTGAAGAAGCGCAGCAGCAGCCTCCCCGCCAGGAAAAAATACAGCACGGCCAGGGGAAGCCCAACGCCCACAGGCAACGAGAGATACTGGTTGTCCGACGTGACGTTGCGCTTGACCACCTCCAGGAAGCCTTCCTTATCCACCATGCCCAAGCTCGGTTCATAGGCCGTGAGCAGTTCCGCCCTGGGCGTGCGGATGCCTATGCCTGTCCAGGGCTTCATCCGGATGAGCTCCAGGCTGGCCGGGATGCCTTCCAGGCGGTAGAAGGTCGACTCGTAGTTCGTGTAGCGCAAAGCTTTCTGGGGAAAGAGGAGAAAAAAAAGCCCGGCGAGCAGCGCGGCGCCAAGCAGCGCTGGCACAGCCAGGCCAAGGCGCAGCCGCCCCCGGAGCAGGAGCAGGGGAACCAGCACCAAGGGCAGCAGCACCAGGAAGCGCGACTCCGCCAGGAAGCAGACCAGATAGCCCAAGGCCAGCAGCAACGCCGCGCCCCAGCGCGGCAGGCCAGGGCGGGTGAGCATCAGATGCACGGGCCCGGCGCTCAGCAGGACGAGCATTCCGGTCAACGCATGCTGGTGGAAATCAAAAAAGTACGGCGGCGTGCCGAACAGCAGGCACGCGCCGGCCAACAGCGCGAAGCAGAGCGTCTGAACCAGGAAGAACGGGCCAAGCTCGGCTTCGGATCGGAAGAGTTGGCTGCCGCACAGTATCCCTGCGGCGGTGGGGACGTAAAAGGCATAGCTGCGGAAGAGCGCGGGCAAGGGGTCCGGACTGGTCCAGGAAACAGCGACCAGCCCCACGCCGAGGACGAGCCAAGGCAACCAGCGGCGCAGGGGCTCGGTCCTGAAAAAACGCGGCAAAAGCAGCAGGGCCGGCAGTAGAACCAGCGTTGGCGTCAGCAGATTCGTCCGCTCCCCGGGCACCAGTATGGCGTACGGCACAAGCAATGCGGCCTGCACGCTGACAAGAAGCAGCAGGATTGATGGGAGCGGGAGGGCAAGCTTCATTGCGGCGGGCAGCCTCTATTCTTTGTGCGACAGCCGATTCCATTGAGCGCGTGGAAATAGTGCGTTCCAAGCGATCACGTATAGCATCCGGCCCTGTTTTTCAACAGCACCTTGCAGACAAGACTGCATCCTGGCCCGTCCGGGACTGGTGTGCCAGGGCATCGCAGCATGATCGCTGCCAGCACCGGCGGCCGGTCAGCCCTGCGGCACCATGACAACCGGGCCGGAGGAATCGCCTACCCAAAGCCCCGCCGCACGACCTTGCGCAGCATGGCCAGGGCCTGGCCAGCCAGGACCGTCGGCAGCAGCAGCGGGTGGAATTTCCAGGCGAACAGGAGCCTGCTGCGCGCCAGGGTCGCCGCGCGCCGCAGCCCGTGGCCCAGGCCCCTGCGGTTCGATACCCCGGTTGTCAGCCCTTCGCGGTGCAGCACCTGGGCCCGGGGTTCCCAACCAAGCACCCAGCGCCCGCGCGACCGCGCCGCCCAATCCAGTTCCTCGCAGTAAAGGAAATAGGCCTCTTCCATGAGCCCCACGGTGAGCAGGAACTCGCGGCGCACGAATACGCTGGCGCCGTTGACATAATCCAGCCGCGCAGGTGGCGCTTTCGGCGCGGCTCCCAGGGGCAGCCGCTCACCGTCGCCATGCAGTCCGCCCACCCCCCACACCGCGTTGTGCCAGCCGCCTCCATAGCACTGCACAATCTCCGGCTCGTCCATGTAACGGGTCAGCGCCCCGCACAGGCCCAGGCGGCCGTCGTGCTCCATGCGTTCCAAGAGCGCGCCGGGTGCCTCGGGAAAAACCGTGGTGTCATTGTTCAGCAGCCAGACAAAGGGGACGCCGGAGGCGAGCGCCAGCCGCAAACCGACGTTGTTGCCGCCTGCATAGCCGAGGTTGGCCCCGTTCTCCACCAGCACCAGCCGGCCGGGGGGCAACTCCGCTGCGCTCTCGGCCTGGGTGCGGGTGAGCCGCACCAGCCCGCCTGCGGTCTGTGTCTCCGCCCACTGGGCCAGAGACTCCTGGGAACCGTCGGAAGAACCGTTGTCGCAGATCACGATGCGCTCCGGCCGCACAACGCAGCGCAGCAAGCTTTCGACGCAGCGGACCGTGTCCTGCCAGTGGTTGTAGTTGAGCACCAAGGCCCAATAGCTTTGAGTCATTCGCCTCCCCGACCGCTGAACAGGAGCCTTCGCGCGCGGTCCGGCAGACGCCTGGCCTCACCGGGGACCTCGGCCTTGGCCGAAAGAAAGACGCGGGCGCAAGCACACTGTCGACCAACCCATCAGGATTCCACCCTATGCGGTGAAACCACCGGGCCGTCAAGCCGGGCCGATGGCGGTGGCCCGCGGCCGATGCATATGTCGGCAAGCAGCTATAGACATCAGTTTTAAATGAATGGTATCAGTTCGCACACTTTGGAGGAGCTTGCCCCCTGCCACCCAGTGCCGGACCAGGAGACTCCAGTTACAGAATCACCCAAGGAAAGCTACAGACCGCAGAATGGCAAGAACCTCCGCACACCCGCACAAGGGCCCAACCCTCCCCAAGCAGCCGCAGGAGGCACCGCTCGACGCGTACGTGGCCGCCCCTGGTGTTCCGGCCTGGTGCATGCCCGCCATTCTTGTGCTGACGGACCTCGCCCTGCTCACGTGCATCTGGACCGCCAGCGTCCTCTTGCGGCATGCCCTGGGCGGCATGTTCACTGCAGGCGACTATGTGGACCTCTTCCCCGTCATTCTCTTCCACATCGTGCTCAACGCCTTCCTGGGCTCATACAACATCATGATCCCGCCCCCCATCGAACTGAAGAAGTGCACACTGGGAACCCTGCTCTTTGTGCTCATCTTTACTGCCGCCACATTCTGGGTGCGCAATCCCTACACCTACTCGCGCGGCATCCTGCTCATCGGCGGGCTGCTGCTGCTCGTGGCGGTTCCGGCCGGGCGCATCGCCGTCCGCGCCTGGTGCAGCAGGTACTCCTGGTGGGGCTACCGGACCGTATTCTACTGCTACAAGGACTACGATCCCCGCCATGTGCGCACTGTTTTCAAGAACCTGAGCCCCTGCCTGCGCCCCACGGCCGTGATCTGCCACGAGGCCCGCGCCGCGAGAGGACTTGACCTTGGGGTCCCGGTGCTCGCGGGCACCGCCAGCCTGGAATCCGTCCGCAAGAAGCACCCGGACGCGGTGTTCGTGCTCCTGGCGCATGCGGAGCTGGGGCCGGAGATCACCGCCATACTGGCCCGGGCGGAACAGGTCTTCGGCCGCATCATCATCCTGCACGAGAGCTTCAGCCTGGGAAACCTCTGGGCCAGGACCGTGGACATGGGCAACATGCTGGGACTGGAAGTGCTGCAGCGCCTGCTGGACCGCCGCCACCTGCTTCTGAAGACCGCCACGGACGTCTCCGTTTCCGCGCTGCTGCTCATCCTGCTGCTCCCCGTGTTCCTGCTGGTCATGCTCTGCATCTGGCTTGAGCGGCCCGGTTCTTTCTTCTACCTCCACAAGCGCCTGGGCAGGAACGGCAAGGATTTTTTCGCCTACAAGTTTCGGACGATGTACCCACATTCCGACTGCGTCCTGCAGCAGGCTCTTGCCCAAGATGAAAACCTGCGCAGGCTTTGGGAAGAGCACCGGAAGCTGCCCCAGGACCCGCGCGTCACCCGGGTGGGGCGTTTCCTGCGCCGCTCCAGCCTGGACGAGCTGCCGCAGCTGATCAACGTGCTGCGCGGCGAGATGAGCCTGATCGGCCCGCGGCCCATCATGGCCGAGGAAATCCCGGAATATGGCGACAGGTTCTCCTTCGTGAACCAGGTGCGCCCTGGCCTCACCGGACTGTGGCAGATCTCCGGGCGCAGCAGGCTCACCTACGCCGAACGGGTGGAATACGACGTCTACTACATCAAAAACTGGTCCTTCTGGCTCGACATGTACATCCTGCTCAAAACCCCGGCCGCGGTGCTCGATTTTTCCGGCACGGCCTGAAACGGACGCCCAGCCATGCCCTCATCCTGGACCCCGCGCCCCCGCAGGCAGCCAATTCGCGGCATCTTTTGCCTTGCTCGCCCGCATGGCGGGATGGTATACGTAACCGACATGCGCCATGGCCCAGCCGGGGTATGCTGCGCCTCCGTCCCCTGTTTGTCCCGCCGGTCTGTCCACCCGGCGGGCAGCGCATTTTTCGAGGGGGCTGTCCGCCCTCCTGCCTGCGGACGCACGGCCCCCGCGAACGAAGAGCCCCTGGGGCAGGCGAAGCTGCCTGTTCAGAACCAGCGATCCCCACAGGAACCTTGCTGATGCTGAAAATGCTCTACTTTCTTGTCCCTGGCGGCAGCGGCACGCTGCCTGGCCCCCTACCCCCCCAGGCCGGATTCCTGCACGACTGCCGCGGGCAAGCCGTGACGCACGCCGGTCCAGCGCTCCTCGACGCGGCGGCCTTCTGCGCCGCCCCCCAGGCCGTGGACCAGCCCGTGTTCGTGGAGTACCACCCGGCCATCGACGGCATCGGCCTGGACCAGTTCCGCCAGGCCCTTGCCACGCAAACGCCCGAATGCCCCATCGTCCTCGTCACCGGAGACCTGGACTGCGCCCTGGCTCTTGGCAGCGCCCCTTCCCGGCTCGCCGCCGTGGCCCTCAAACCCTGCGAGGCCGCCGGGCTCGGCAGCACGGAAAGCGCCGGCGTCCTGTTCGACAACGCCCGGACCACCTTGGCGCACACCGGCCTGCCCCTCATGCTCTGGGGCGGCGTGGCCACCCCGGAGGCGGCCGCGGCCTTTCTGGCCACAGGCGCCGCAGGCATCGTGGTGGAGCAGGCGCACTGGCTCACCTCGAACATCTCCATCGCCGCTCCCCTGCGCGAGAAACTCTCCGCCCTCAAGCCCGAAGCCAGTTCCCTGGTCCCGGCAGCACCGGGGCTGCAGTGGAGGTTCTTCGACAAAGGCAATTCCCGGGCCGTGCGCCGCCTGCGCGAACTTTCCGGCGCGGCGGCCATCGCCATGTCCGCGGCGGAAGCCAAGCCCCTGGAACAGTGCGCGCTCAACGCGGACGAACTGGCGCCCATCGGCACCGATGCGCCCTTTGCCAGCGGCTTCGCGCAGCGCTTCGGCCAGGACACGATTCCGGCCCTGGGACGCTTCACGGCCGAGGCCCTGCGCCTGTGGGCCGACGCCCCGCAAGCCTGCAAGCGCTTCCTGAATGGCCCGGCGGTGCGCGAACTGGGCTCCGGACTGCCCATCATCCAGGGCGGCATGTCCTGGATCAGCGACTCCCTGGACTTCGCCAAGGCCGTGGCCGAGGCCGGCGCCCTGCCCACCCTGGCCGTGGGCATGCGCACCGCGGCCATGCTGGACGAAGACTTCGGCCGCCTGGGCGAAGTCATGGGCGACCGCCCCTACGCCCTGAACGTCCTGGTGCTGGGCGAAAACCCCCACCGCGACGAACAGCTGGCCTGGATCGCCGCGCACAAGCCGCCCTTCGTGGCCGTTGCCGCGGGCGACCCGGCCTTTGCCGGGGCCATGCGCAAGAAGGGGCTTGAGGTCATCTACCTCGCCGCGGACATCGGGCTCTTGCGCCTGGCGCTGAAGGCCGGGGTGCGCTTCGTGGTGCTCGAGGGCTGCGAGGCCGGCGGCCACGTGGGCCGCCGCACCATGCTGGAGCTGGCCCAGGAGGCGCTCATGCTGCGCCGGGCCGAGCCGGAACTGTTCCACGAGGCGCGCATCGTGCTGGCTGGCGGCATATGCGGCGGCCCAAGCGCGTTGCGCGCGGCCCTGCTCGGCGCGGACGCCGTGCAGATGGGCACGGTGTACCTCTCCACCAGCGAGATCGTCGCCACCGGGGCCTTGAGCCCCATCTATCAGCAGGAAATCCTCGCCGCCGGACTCGGGGCCACGCGCATCACCGGCGAGAGCGTCGGCCTGCGCGTGCGCGCGCTGAACACGCCCAAGGTGCAGGCCATTTGCACCCTGGAGCGGGAGCGCGCCAAGGGCGGCCTGGACGAGGCGGCCTTCCGCAAGGAGCTGGAGACGCTGAGCGTGGGCTCCCTGCTGGTGGCGGCCAAGGGCCTGAACCGGCGCGGCGGAACCCCGCTGCCGCCCGAGCAGTGCAGCGCCGAGGGCCAGTTCATGAGCGGAGCCGTGGCCGCCAACGTGCATGGCACCAAAACCCTGGCCGAGGTGCACGGAACCATCGCCGCCGCCGCCCAGGCCATAACGCCCGCGCCCGATGCGCATCTTTCAAGCCCCTCCGCCGGTCCGGCGGCCGGACGCGAGGCCGTGGCCATCACCGGCATGGCCCTGGCAAACTCTCTGGGCGAGGACGTGGACACCGTGGTCGAGGCCTCCCTGGCAGGGAAAAGCGGCATCGGCACCGTGCCCAAGGACCGCTGGGACCATTCGCGCCGCTTCACCCCGGGCCAGGCCCAGCAGGGCATGACCTACACCGACGTGGGCGCGTTCATGCAGGTGGACCTGCCGCGCAAGCGCCTGGGCGTGTCGCCGCAGGACTACCGCACCATGGCCATGTCCACCAAGCTGACGCTGCTTCTGGCGCGCAGGGCCATCGAGGCCGCAGGTCTGGCGCAGTCCCTGATTCCTGGCTCGCGCGTGGCAGTACTCACTTCGCAGAACTCGGCCGAGGTTGCCGGAACGCTGCGCGGGCAGCTCTTCAGCACCTACGCCAACGAGATCGGCGAGATCGCCTGGCGCGCGGCGGAGCTTTCGCCCGAGCAGCGCGCCGCGGTGGAGCGGGAGCTGGCCAAGGAAGGCCTGGCCGTGGACGACACCACCCTCATCGGGCGGCTGAACTGCACAGCCTCGGGGCACATCTGCAACCAGTTCGGCTTCGGCGGGCCCAGCTATTCCGTGGGCGCGGCCTGCGCCTCCAGCCTCATCGCCCTGTACAACGCCGTGCTGCTCATGCGCGCCGGGGTCATCGACGCCGCCGTGGTCGGCGGCGGGGAGGAGCCCCTCACCCCGGTGCACTACCTGGAGTTTTCCGCCCTGCGCGCCCTGGCCGGGCTGGACGCCAAGCAGCGCACTCCGGCCGAGCACAGCCGCCCCTTCGACCGCGACCGCGACGGCTTCGTGCTGGGCGAGGGCGGGGCCGTGGTGGTGCTGGAGCGCGAAAGCCTGGCCCGCGAACGCGGCGCCACCATCCACGCGCTCATCACCGGCGTGGGCGCCTGCACCAACCACCAGGGCATCGTGGAATCCGTGGCCGAATCGCAGATGATGGCCCTTGAAGCTTCCTACGCCGACGCGGGCTACGGCCTGGACGAGGTGGACCTGGTGGAGTGCCACGGCACCGGCACCATCCAAGGCGACCGCGAGGAGGCCCGGGCCCTGGCCGCCATGGTCCCCAGGCAGGCGCAGCCGGGCAGCACGGTCATCTCGTCCTTCAAGTCGCAGGTAGGCCACACCCTGGGGGCCTCGGGCCTCTCGAGCCTCATCCGGGGCATCGGGGCCATGCGCCGCGGCATGTTCCCGCCCACGAACAACTTCGCCAACCCGGACCCGGCCATGGGCCTGGAAACCGCGGGCCTGCGCGTGCTGCAGAAGGCCGAGCCCTGGCCGAGCCCGCAGCGGCGCGGTCGGCGCATGCAGGTCAACGCCTTCGGCTTCGGCGGGGCCTGCGTGGTGGTCCAGGTGGAAGCCCCGGCCGGAGAGCCGGACCTGCCCTTCGAGCTGCCCGTGGAAGAAGAACGCGCCGCACCGGCCGTCGGCTTCTTCACCACCAGCGTGGACGGCCGTCAATACCGCCTGGGCCTCACCGATCCGGCCGCCGCGGCCGGGCCGCTCCGCAGCGCCGTGGCCGAGGGCCTGCCCCCCGAGGCCCTTGCCCGCCTGGGCCGCAAGGGCATCTTCCTTTCGCCCGCGGACGCCCCGGCCCAGCCCCTGGCGCTCATATTCTCCGGCCAGGGAACGTTCTACAAGGGCATGGGCGCCGACATCTCCCGCGCCCACCCCGTGGCCGCCCAGATGCTGGAGCGCCTGGCCGCCTGCGCGGACTACGACCTGAAGCGGCTGCTTTTCGAGGCCGAGGAAGAGGAACTGCGCGACACCCGCTGGCAGCAGCCCGCGCTGTTCGCCTTCGAATACGCCCTGGCCAGCCAGCTTCTGGCCCTGGGCGTGCGCCCGGCGGCCGTGGCCGGTCACAGCCTGGGCGAGTACACCGCGCTGGCCGTGGCCGGGGTATTGTCCCCGGAGGACGCCTTCCGCGTGGTGGACATGCGCGCCCGCTGCATGGCCAAGGCCGCCGGCCTGGCCGAAGCCCCCAGCGCCATGGCGGCCATCGGCCTGCCCGTGGACATCCTGCAGTGGAAGCTGGCCAAGCATCCCGGCGTGGTCATCACCAATTTCAACACCCCAACCCAGGTGGTGGTGGGGGGCGAGGCCAGCGCAGTCCGGGCCCTGGTGGACGAGATCAAGGCCAAGGCCGGGCAGGCCACCCTGCTGAACGTCAGCATGGCCTTCCACTCGCCGCTCATGCGCGTCATCCGCGACGAGTTCGCCGGCTTCCTGGCTGGGGTGGAATTCAAGAGCCCGGCCATCCCGGTCCTGTCCAACGTGCTCAAGGGCCCTTTCCCGGCCGAGCCGGAGGCCATCCGCGAAATCATGGTGCAGCACCTGGAAAGCCCGGTGCACTGGATGCAGAACGTCTACTTCCTGTGGAGCGAGCTGGACATCCGCCGTTTTGTGGAGGTCGGGCCCGGCGCAGTGCTGGGCGACCTGGTGCGCAGCATTTGCGATGAGGCCCAAACCCTGCGCACGGCCGCGCGCGGGGCCGAGGCCCAGGCCTTCGCCTCCGCCCTGGCCTGCCTCTACGCCTGGGGTGAGCTTACCCCGCCCGAGCCGCCCGCCAGCTTCGAGCTGGGCCTGGGCGCCGGACAGGAAACCGCCCCCGGCGCGCCGCGGCCCGCCCAAGCCATCCGGCAGGCAGGTTCCGCGGGCGACCCGGAAACGACGGACGTGCTGGAACGCACCATTCGCATCATCATGGACGCCACGGGCTACGAACGCAGCGAGATCGAGCCGGACATGGACCTGCGCCAGGACCTGGCCATCCGCTCCAGCCGCCTGCCCGTCATCATGGACACGGCCGAGCGCGCCTTCGGCCTCGCCTTCCGCATCGAGGACTTCATCGGCGTGAACACCGTGCGCCAGATGGCCGAGCATATCGAGATCCTGCTGGCTGGCGGCGCGGCCCAGAGCCCCGCTCCCTCCTCCCCTGCGCAGGAAAACGGCACCCCGGCCGAAGCTCCGCGCAGCGGCCCCCTGCCCGTGGCCCGCTACGAGGCTGGAGAAAAATTGCTGCCAGCCGGCCAGAACGTGGACCTCGGCGACCTCTCGGGCAAGCCGGCCTGGGTGCTGGGCCCGGCCCCTGGCCAGATCCTTGAGGACATAGGAAAGGCCCTGTCCTCGGCCCGCGGCCTGGCCCCGGTCACGGGCGGCCTCAGCCAGGCCCCGGCCGATGCGGCCCGCCCGGCCTGCCTGGTCCTGGTCCTGGAACACGGCTGCGTGAATGAAGCGGACGTCGAGCCCCTGCTGCTCGACTGCTTCCGGCGGCTCAAGGAATTCATCGCCAGCCCGGCCCGCAAGGCCTGCGTGCTGACCCTGCGCGACGCGCCCCACGGCTCGCCCGGACGCGTGGTTTTCGAGGGCGTGCTCGGCATGCTGCTGACCCTGGCCCAGGAATACGGTTCCCTGACCTGGCGCGCCCTGCGCGTGGCCGAGGACATGGACATGGCCCGGGCCGTGCTCGAATCCCTGACGACCGCAGGGCCGGTGGAGCGCGTGGTCCGGCAGTCCGGCGTCAGCACGCCGCAGTACCTGCCCATGCCCCTGGCCGAAGCCTGCGCCCAGGGCCCGGCTCTCAAGCAGGGCGATGTGGTGCTGGCCTCGGCCGGTGCCAAGGGCGTCACCTTCCGCCTGCTCATGGCCCTTGCGCCCCTGGGTCCGCATCTGGTGCTCCTGGGACGCAGCCCGGACGAAGAAGCCGGAGCCGTGGCGCAGCTGCGAAACCTTGGCGCCAGCGCCGAGTACCTGCCCTGCGACGTGGCCGACCGCGCCTCGGTGGACAAGGTGGTGGCCGATGTGGCCGCGCGCCTGGGCCGGGTGGACGGGGTCATCCACGGCGCAGGCCTGCTGCGCGACAAATTCATGTCCATGATGAGCGAGGAGGACTTCCTGGCCGTGTGCGGGGTGAAGCTCCGCGGCCTGCGGAACCTCGTGGAGGCGGCCGGGCCGCACGGCCTGCGCCTGGGCGTGGCCTTCTCCTCCGTGGCGGCCTGGCAGGGCAACGTGGGCCAGGGCAACTACTGCTGCGCCAACCGCGCCATGGCCTCCCTGCTGGCGGGCCTTGCGGGCGCGGCCTTCACGCCCAAGGTGCTCTGGCTGCCGCCCGTGGCCGGAGTCGGCATGGCCGACAGCCAGGACATCCGCGAGATGATGGAGCTCAAGGGCCTGGCCGACGCCTACGTGCACATCGACGAACTGGCGCCCGTGGCCGCGCGCGAGATCCTCTGCCCTGAGGCCAGCGGCCCCTCGGTGCTCATTGCCCGGCATATGCCGGTGACCGCCACAGTGGAGCCCCTGCGCACCCCGGTGGACGACGCCGAGGCGGGGCTCATTCTGCCCGTGGGCGGCCTGCCCATGCTCGACCAGGCGAAACTCACGGACCTGGCCGCGCCCAAGGCCCTCTGCCGCCGGACGGTCTCCCATGCGCGCGACCCCTGGCTGCCGGACCACAAGCCCTATCCGGTGCTGCCGCACCCGCTGTTCTCCGCCGTGATGATGGCCGAGATCTTCAGCGAGGCGGCCTGCGCCCTGTTCCCGTACATGGAGCCCGTGGGGCTTGCGGACATGCGTTTCCTGGACATGCTGCCCTGCCAGCCCGGGCAGAGCCTGGAGGTGCAGGTGCACGCCGGTCCGGCCAAGACGGAAGGCGGCCTTGTGCTGGTGGACGCCGCGCTCCTGAGCGAAGACATCTCGCCCTCCGGCCGGAGCCTGGGGCGCTTCAGCACCCATGCCGAAGGCCGGGTGCTCCTCGGCTCCGCGCGGCAGCCCCTGCCCAGGCCCGAGGGCTTTGACCCCGGCGCGCCCCTGGACCCCGGCACCGGGGCGGACAGGCAGGAAACCCAGCGCCTCTACGGCGCGCACACGGCCCAGACCGGCCGCTACCGGGTCATCGAGAGCGTGGCGGGCACCACGGCGGACAGCGTGCTGGGACTCATGCATTACCAGCTGGGCCAGGACGTGCCCGGCTCCTCCGCGCCCCTGCGCACCGCCCCCTACGCCATGGAGGCGCTGATGCAGCTGGTGCTGCTGCACAAGCTGCTGCGCGGGCTGGGCAAGGGGCCCGACAGGCTGCCCGTGGGGCTGGGCTCCATGCGCTTCGCCCGGCTGTGCAGGCACGGCGAGGCCCTTACCCTGGAGGCCCGCCTGCGCGAAGACGGCCTGGCCCTGCAGGTCTGGGACTGCTGCGCCTACGATTCCGACGGCCAGGTGGTGATGCTGCTGCAGGGCCTGCTGATGCGCGCCCTGGAACCCCTCCCGGCGCGGGACGCCGGACAGGCATGACCGCCAGCCCCGACCTGCTGTGGCGCTGCGGCGAAGCTCCGGTGCTCCTTGCCGGGGCCTTGGAGGCTCCCGGCCTGCGCGCAAAATTAGCCGCGCGGTTGCTCCAGGCCCTGGATGGCAAGCGGACGGACCTCCGCCTGGACCGGGACGCGCTGGGCAGGCCCAGGCTGCTTTCCCCCAGCGGAGAGGAACAGGATTTCCACGTGTCGTTTTCGCGCCACGCGGGCTGGCTGTGGGCCGCGGTGGGACGCACCGCGGGCCTGGGGCTCGACGCAACCGGACCCGAGGACTTCCGCCCCCCCTATCCGAAGGACCGGATCTTTGCCCGCGCGGAGCTTGAGCGGGCCCTGCGCCTTGTGCCGGACGAACCCGCGGCCCTGGCGCTGCTCTGGTCCCTCAAGGAAGCTGCGGCCAAGTGCCTGGGCACGGGCTTCAACCACCTGGAACCCCGCGAGGTCGAGACCCTGGAGCTTGCGCCGGACGGCGAGGGCGGCGCGGCCTGCCGGCTCAAGACCCCGCAGGGACACATGACGGCCCGCACCGCCAACGCCTGCGGCTTCCGCCTGGCCGTTGCGACGCGCACGCATGCGGCAGAGGGGCAGCATGGCTAACGTCACCGTCCGCCCCGTGGAGGGCGCCGCAGACCTGGAAACGTTCATCGGCCTGGCCTGGACCGTCCAGGGGCAAAATCCCCATTGGGTGCCTCCCCTGCGCAGCGAGGTCAAGAAACTCCTCGACACGAAGCATCCCTTCTGGTTGCGCGCCGAGCGCCAGCTCTTCCTGGCCGAACGCGAGGGCCGGGCCGTGGGCCGCATCGCCGCCATCATGGACGCCGCCTTCATCGACTACCACCACGAATTGGCCGGGGCCTGGGGTTTCTTCGAGTGCGAGAACGACCAGGAGGCGGCCAGCGCACTGTTCGAGGAGGCCCAGGCCTGGTGCATGGGCAAGGGGCTTACGCATTTCCGGGGGCCCTTCAACCCCTCCACCAACTACGAGATCGGCATGCTGGTGCAGGGCTTCGACGTGCCCCCGGCCATCATGATGACCTACAACCCGCCCTGGTACTGTGAGCTCGTGGAGGGCGCGGGCCTGGCCAAGGAGAAGGACCTCCTGGCCTTCGAGTTCCGCCGGGGACACCAGCTGCCCCAGTGGGTGCTCGATATCTCCGGCAGGCTGGTGGACAAGGGCGAGGTCCGTCTGCGCCACATGGACAAGAAGAACCTGCTGTCCGAGGTGGAGCTCATGAGCAGCCTGTACCAGGCGGCCTGGGCGCGCAACTGGGGCTTCGTGCCCATGAGCCACGCCGAGATCGAGGCCATGGCCGAATCCCTGCTGCCCATCCTCGACGAGGACATGGCCTTCTTCCTGTACGTGGGCGACGACCCCGCGGGCGTGGGGCTCTTGCTTCCAGACGTGAACCCCCTGCTCAAGCGCCTCAACGGCAAGGTGGGCGTGGGCGGCCTGGTCAAGTACCTGCTCTACAAGTCGGAAATACGCGGCGTGCGCGCCCTGCTCTTCGGGGTCAAGCCGCAGTACCACCAGATGGGTGTGCCCCTGGTGGCCCTGGACTACGTGCTGAAGAAGGCGGAGGCCAAAACCCGCTACGAGACCCTTGAAATGAGCTGGAACCTCGAGGATAACGAGGGCATCAACGCCCTGCTGCTGGACTTCGGCGGGCGCATCTCCAAACGCTACCGGCTGTACCGCAAGGACTTCTAGCCGGTCGGGAAGTGAGCGTGGAAATCTTCCTCACCGGGGGCACCGGGTTCATCGGCAACGCGCTGGCGGCCAGGCTGGCAAGCGCGGGGCATGTGGTGCGCGCACAGGTGCGCCCAGGCGCCGATCCGGCCCGCGTGCGGCGTCTGGAGCGCCTCGGCCCCGGTGTGGAGATTCTGCGCGGCAGCCTCGACGACGAGGCGTTTCTGTCAGCAGCCCTGTCCAGGGCCGACGCCGTGGCGCACCTGGCGGGCACGGTGACCGCCTTCAGCCCCAAGGGCTTCCGCCGGACGAACGAGGATCTCGCCAAATCCCTTGCCGCAGCCTGCCTGCGGCACAGCCCGGAGCGCCAGGTGCTCCTGCATGTGTCCAGCCAGGCCGCGGCCGGCCCCTGCGCCCTGCCGCCCGGCCTGGGCGAGAACCACCGCGCGGCCCCGGTATCGCAATACGGCCTGTCCAAGCTCCTGGGCGAACGCGCGGCCCTGGCCCTGGCCTCCAAGGGCCGTCGCGCGGCCGTGGTCCGCCCGCCCATGGTCTACGGCCCGGGCGACCAGGCCTTCCTGCCCCTGTACCGGCTCATGGCCCTGGGTGTGCTGATTGCGCCTGGCCCTGCCGGGCAGCCCTTCAGCATCGTGCATGTGGCCGACCTCGTGGCAGGCATGGAGCAACTGCTCAACGCCCTGGCCGAAGGCCGCGCCCAAAGCGGCGTGTTCCACCTGGACGGCCCCGCGCCAAGCACCTGGGCGGACTACGCCGAGGCCTTCGGCGCGGCCCTGGGACGCCGGGTGCGGCCGCTGCGCGTGCCGCAGGGGCTGCTTGTCCTGGCCGCCTGGGGCAACGCCCTGCTGAACGCGCTGGGCCTGCCAAGTTCCCACCTCACCCCTGACAAGTGCCGCGAGGCGCGGCAGGATGGCTGGCTGCTCGACGGCGCCAAGGCCCGGCGCGAACTGGGCTATGCCCCCCGCGTGGATTTGAGAACCGGCGCGGCGGAGACCCTGGCCTGGTGCCGCGCCGAGGGGCTTTTATGAGCGCGCCGGGCGGTCCGGGCAGGCCCCTCAAGCTGGCCGTGCTGCTGCAGGACCTGTATTTCGGCGGCACGCAGCGCTATGCCCTGCACCTCATGCGCGGGCTGAACCGCACGCTGTTCACCCCCGAGCTCTGGGTGCTCAACTCCGGGTCGGACATGGAGGCCGAGGCCCTGGCCACGGGCGCGCCGCTGGTGCGCCTCAGCCGGCGGCCGCCGGGCAGCCCCCTGGCCCTGCCCCCCCTGGCGCGGCAGATCGGCCGCTCCAGGCCGGACATCCTGTACACCCTCACCGTGGTGCCCAACATCTGGGGGCGGCTTTTCGGCCGCATGGCGGGCGTGCCAGCCATCGCCGCAGGCTTCCGCGAACTCCGGCCCGGCCAGTGGGAGCGCCTGCTCTGGCGGCTCACGGACAGGCTCGTCTGCAACGCCGAGATCCTGCGCCAGCGGGCCATCGCGCATCACTGGGTCCCAGCCGAACGGGTAGGCGTGGTGCCCAACTGCGTGGACACGCAGCGCTTCACCCCCGCTTCGCCGCCGCCTGCCGGACCGCCGCGGCTGGTCAGCGTGGCCCGGCTGGTGCCGGACAAGTCGCCCATGGTGCTGCTGGAAGCCTTTGCCCTGGTGCGCGCGCAGCTGCCCGAGGCGAAACTGACCCTGGTGGGCGAGGGGCCGCTCTTGCCGCAGGTCCGGGAGCGCCTGGACGCGCTGGGCCTGCGCGAGGCCGTGGAGATCGTCTCCGGCTGCGCCGACGTGCGGCCGCATCTGGCGCAGGGGCAGATCTTCGTCCTGGCTTCGCGGCGTGAGGGCTCGCCCAACGCAATCCTGGAGGCCATGGCCTCCGGCCTGCCCGTGGTGGCGGCACGCACCGGCGGCATTCCAGAGCTGGTGGAGCATGAAGGCACCGGCCTGCTGGTGGAGCCGGAGAACCCGGTCGCCTTCGCCCAGGCCCTCCTGCGGCTGCTGGGCGACCCGGCCCTCTGTGCCGCCCTTGGCACGGCCGGCCGGGAAAGGGCCGTGCGCAAGCACTCTCCGGAGGCCATGCTGTGCGCCACGGAAAACGAGCTCCTTGCCGCCTGGAACCGTCGGAACACGACGTGCGGAGGCCGCCCATGACTCCCCGTCCGGAGATTATGCTGGTGTTCAGCGTTGACGTGGAGGAGGAAGGGCTGTTCTCCGGCCGCTACGCCGCCACTGGCAACGGGGTGTCCAACGTGGCCGCCCTGGCGCGGCTGGAATTCCTCACCCGCGAATTCGGCCTGCCGCTGACTCTTCTGTGCACCTGGCCGGTGCTGAACGATCCCGCCTGCGCCCGCCTTGTGCGCCGCTGGCAGGACGAGCTGGGCGCGGAGATCGGCTGCCACCTGCACCCCTGGAACACGCCGCCCCTGGAGCACCCCGGCAATACGGCCTGGACCCCCTCCGAGGACATGCCCAGCGAGCTGTTGGGTGCCAAGCTGGACAGCTTGGTGCGGGCCTGCCAGGACGTCTCCGGCCGGGCGCCAGTGTCCTTCCGCATGGGCCGCTTCGACCTGGGACCCAAGGTGCGCGATCTTTTGCCCGGCCACGGCCTGCGCGTGGATTCCAGCATCGTGCCCCTGAGCTGGTGCGCCGCGCAGCCCGAGGCCTTTCTCGCGCCCGCCGACCCATACCCCCTGCTGCAGGGCGAGGCCGGTCGGACGCTTGTGCTGGAAGCCCCGTTGACCATGGCCGCGACGCTGCCCGGCCTGCGCACCGGCGCCTGGCGGCTTGCGCAAAGCCTCGGGCCCGGCGCTGGCAGATGGCTGCTGCGCAACTTCCAGCGCGTCGCCGCCTCCGGGCCGCAGCCCGTCTGGTATCCGCTGCCCTCCATGAAGCTCGGCACGCGGCTGCACCTGCTGCGCGGCGGCCGGGTGGTGCACCTGTTCCTGCACTCGTCGGAACTTCAGCCCGGCGCGGCCCCCCATCTGCCGGACGAGGCGGCTGTGGAGCGCCTGGTGGCGCGCATCCGCGCCTTCATGCTCTGGTTGCGGGAACACGCCCAGGTGCGCGGGGCCACCCTGTCCGGCCTCCTGCCGGGGGAGGCCCGGCCATGAGCCTGCCGCGCACGGCCTACGTCACCCTTTGGTTCCCCAAGCCCTCGGAGACCTTCGTGGTCAGCGAGGTCCAGGCCCTGCACCAGGCCGGACTGCCCGTCTCCGTGCACTGCCTGTACGGGCCATTACAGAATGCGGACGCCATGCTCCCCGCTGGCGTGCCCGTGGAACGCCTGGGCCTGGCCGCCCTGCCGCACATCCTGCTGGCCTTCCTGGCCAGCCTCGCGCAGCGGCCATGGCGCACACTGTCCCTTGTCGGCCTGACGCTCCTTTCACCCGGCGGCGGACTTGAGAAATACGGCGAGAACCTGCTGGCCGTGTTCTGCGGCTTCCGCCTGGCGCAGCGCTTCCGCCAGCTCGGGATCGAGCACGTCCACGCCGCCTGGGCCAATGGCTCGGCCACGGCGGCCTGGTGCGCGGCCAGCCTGCTCGGCATTCCCTTCAGCTTCTCCGCCCGCGCGGGCGACGTGCATCCGCCCGACGGCCTCCTGGCCCACAAGCTGCGTTTGGCGGCCTTCGCCCGCGTGGACTCGGCCTACAACCTGCCGCACCTGCGGGCTCTCGTTCCCGGAAGCCCGGACACGGTGCGCCTGGTGTACAACGCGCGCACCCTGGCCCCGGCGGACGAGGCTCCCGTGCCCATGGGCCGGCCCCTCCAGCTGCTGGCCGCGGGCCGCTTCGTGGAGACCAAGGGCTTCCAGCACCTCGTCGAGGCGTTGGCCCTGCTGCACGCGGAAGGCCTCGACGCCCGGCTGACCCTGGCCGGGGACGGTCCCTGGCGCGCCCGGCTCAAGACCGCCGTGGAGCGGCTGGGACTGAACGATTTCGTCCAGTTCCCCGGCTTTGTGCCCCACGAGGAAATCTCCGGCCTGCTGCGCGCGGCGGACATGCTCGTCATGCCGAGCATCCGCAGGCCCAACGGCGACTCCGACGGCCTGCCCACGGTCATCGTGGAGGCGCTGCTGCACCGCCTGCCCGTGGTGGCCACGAATGTGGCGAGCATCCCCGACCTGGTGCGCCACGGCGAAACCGGCCTGCTGGTCCCCGAGGGCGACCCGGCGGCCCTGGCCCAGGCCATCGCACACATGGCCGCCGACCGGGACGCGGCCCTGGGCATGGCCGCCCGGGGCAGGGAACTGGCGCTGCGCCTGTTCGACCCCACGGCCTGCGGTGCGGCCCTGCTGGGGCTCATCGCCGGGGAAAAGGCCCAGGGCGGGCAAGGAGACGGGCCATGTGCGGCATAGCGGGCTTCATCGGCGGCGGAGCCCTGCCGGACGACCCCGGCCAGCGCCGCGCCCTGCTCGAGGCCATGACCGGCTGCCTCGCCCATCGGGGACCGGACGGCGAAGGCTTCTGGCTGGAGGGCCCGGCGGCCCTGGGCCACCGCAGGCTGTCGGTCATCGACCTCGCGGCCGGGGCCCAGCCCATGCTGGACGAGGGCGGCCGCGCCTGCGTGGTCTTCAACGGCGAGATTTACAACTACCGGCCCCTGCGTGCGGAACTGCAGGCCTTGGGCTTCGCCTTCACCACCAGTTCGGACACCGAGGTGCTGCTGAACGCCTACCTGGCCTGGGGAGAGGACTGCCTGGACCGGCTGGAAGGCATGTTCGCCTTCGCCCTCTGGGATCGGCGCGAGCGGACGCTTTTCGCGGCGCGCGACCGCTACGGCAAGAAACCCTTCTTCTACACCCTGCAAAACGGCGTCTTCGCCTTCGCCTCGGAACTCCAGGCGTTGCGGCGGCTGCCCCTGCTGCGGTTCGGCATGGAGCGCTCCGCCCTGGCCCGCTTCCTGACCTTCGAGTGCTGCCCCGCGCCGGAGAGCATCTTCCGCGAGGTGCGCAAGCTTCCCCCGGCGCACTGCCTGACCCTGCGCGGCGCGGAGCTGCGCACCAGGCCCTACTGGCGGCTCCCCGCGCCGGAACCGGCCAGCGGGCCGGAACCCGAACTCGCCCGGCGGCTGGAGGAGCTTCTGGACGCCGCCGTGGCCCGGCGACTGGAAAGCGAAGTGCCCCTGGGCATCTTCCTGAGCGGCGGCCTGGACTCCTCCCTGGTGGCGGCCCTGGCGGCCCGACACACCAGCCGGGTGCGCACCTTCAGCATCGGCTTCACCGAGGCCAGCTACGACGAATCCCCTTACGCCCGGCTGGTGGCCAAGCGGCTGGGCACGGAGCACCATGAGCGCATCCTGAGCGCGCGGGAGTGCGGCGCGCTGCTGCCCGACATCGTGGAAGGCTTCGACGAGCCCATGAGCGATCCCTCCATCGTGCCCACGCACCTGCTGTGCGCCCTTGCGCGGGAACACGTCACCGTGGCCCTGGGCGGCGACGGAGGCGACGAGCTGTTCGGCGGGTATGACGTCTTCTATGCCAGCAGGCTGGCGCAGCTGCTCGACAGGCTGCCCGCCTTCGTGACGTCACGGCTGCTCGGGCCCATTGCCCGGCTGCTGCCCCAGTCCTCCGGCTACGTGAATCCCAGGCTCGCGGCCCTGGCCTTTCTCGACGGGGCCCAGGCCCCGCCCTGGCAACGGGCCAGGCGCTGGCTGACGCCCTTTCCCCCGGCCCTGCTCGGCGAGGTCATGGAACCGGCCCCGAACCTGGATCTTTCTCCGGACGCGGTGCTGGCGCCGGAATGCGCGCTGTTCGAATCCAGCAGCGCAGGAACCGACCTGGGCCGCGTCTTCGAAACCGTGGCCCGGGGCTACTTGCCGGACTACATCCTGGTGAAGGTGGACCGCTGCTCCATGCGGCACTCGCTGGAGGTGCGCGCGCCCTTCCTGGACCGCGACCTGGCGGAATTCGTCTGGCGGCTGCCCCTGGACATGAAGCTGCGCGGACTCACGGGGAAATACCTGCTGCGCAAGGCCGCGCAAGGCCTGGTGCCGCCGCAGGTGCTGAACCGCCCCAAGCGCGGCTTCCTCATCCCCGTGGCGCAGTGGCTGCGCGGCGTGCTGCGGCCCGTGGCCGAGGAGCTTCTGGACCCGCGGCGCCTGCGCGCCCAGGGTCTGTTCCGGCCCGAGGCCGTGGCGCGGCTGATGCGCGAGCACATGGACGGCCGGGCCGACCACCGGCGCCCGCTGTGGACGCTCCTGGTGCTGCAGCTCTGGCTGCGCAAGAACGCCCCGGAGGTTGTGTAACGTGGCCCGCGCAGAGCACGGAACCGGCGCGCTGGGCGCCTTCGCGTCCACGGCGCTCCTGGCTCTTTCGGCCCAGTGGCCGGGCCTCGCCAATCCCCTGGTGGTCAACGACGACGTGCGCCAGCAGCTGTTCTGGATGCGGCGCTGGATGGACCCCGCCCTCTATCCGCCGGACCTCTTGGGCGACTATGCGCGCCGCTACGTGCCCTGGGGCGTGCAGGGCGCATACCGCCTGGCGGCCCTGGCGATGGACCCGCTGTACTTCTCCAAGCTGCTGGCCGTGGCCCTTTTGACCCTGCTCGGCGGGCTCGTTTTCCTCACGGCGCGCAGGCTGAAGGACGAGGGCTTCGCCTGGCTGGCCCTGGCCGGGTTCTGGCTCATGCCCGCGTTTCTGGAGAACATCTCCGGCGGCCTGGCCCGGGCCTTCGCCGCGCCGCTGCTGGCCCTGTTCCTGTATGCCCAGCTTGCGCGCTCCCGGCCGCTGGCCCTGATCTCCCTGTGGGCCCAGGCCCTGTTCATCCCGTACATCCTGCCCATCTGCCTTGGGGCCGCGTGCCTGCATTTCGCGGCCTGGAAACTGCGCCTCGTGCGTGTCGAACCCCTGCTGCGCTCGGTCCAGGACCTGCTGGCCGCGACCGGAGCCCTGGGCCTGGCAGTGGCCTGGCAGTCCGGCCTCGACACGGCGGGCTTCGGGCCGCTGCCCTGGGCCGCGGACATGGCGGGCCGCCCGGAATTCGGCCCCCAGGGGCGTTTCGCCATCCTGCCCGTGCCCTCGGTGTTCTGGGAACTCACGGCCCGGCCCTGGGGCGCGCTGGCCCCCTTTGCGGACGGAGGAACCGCGGCGGGGGTGCTCTGCACCCTCGTCCTGCTGCCGCTCATGGCCCTGGGGGCCCGGCGGCTCGACTGGCGCGCCCTGCGGGCCTCCGCCCCGGCGCCGCTGTTCCTGCTCCTGTCCTCGGTGCTGCTGTTCTTCGCGGCCCAGGCGCTGCTGCTCAAGCTGTTCATCCCCGGGCGCTACCTGGAGTACACCACCAATCTGCTTTACTGCCTCGGCGTGCCGCTCTTGCTCTCGCCGCTGCTCTTGCCCGCGCTCCGGCGCTGGCCCAGGCCGGCGGTGGCCGCGCTCCTGGTCGCGGCGCTTCTTGCGGGCGCGGTACGCCAGCACGGGCGGGAGCTCTACGACTACTCCGAGGACCGCGCGCTTTATGAGGCCGTGCAGACCACCCCGCCGGACGCCCTTTTCGCCGGGTTCCCCACGCAGATGGACAACGTGCTCACCTTCGGCCAGCGCAACGTCTATGCCTCCTTCGAGCTGGCCCACCCGTGGAGCTCGGGCTACTGGAAACTCCTCGGCCCCCGGCTGAACAAGATGCTGCGCGCTTACTACGCCAGCGAACCTGGGGAGATCAGGCGCTTCTGCGCCGAGGAGCGTGTCGACTTCCTCGTGGTCGACAGGCGGCATTTCTCGCCGGAATTCATGAACGGCACGCCGCTTTTCGAGCCCTTCGGAAGCCTCATCCGGACCAGGGCCGGGCAACCCTTTGCCGCGCTCTCGGACGCGTTTGCGCGACGGGAGATCAACGCGGACCTCTTTGTCATCGACATGCGCCAGATACGGCAGGCCGACGCCGCGGGCGGACAATGAGCGGACGCCTGCAAAGCCCCCATATCGGGGAGGCCGCCGCCTGCGCGGACGTCGTGGCCGGAGGCCGCAACGGACCCCGGGGCGTGTTCCGCTTCCTGGTCTTCTCCCTTGTGGGCGGTGCGGCCACGGCGGCGCACTATGCCGTGCTGCTCTCCGGCGTGCAGCTTCTGGCCGCCGATCCGGTGCGGGCCTCGGCGCTGGGGGCCGGATGCGGGGCGCTGGTCAGCTACGTGCTGAACTACCGCGTAACCTTTTGCGCCACCTCCGCACACCGGCGCGTGCTGCCGCGCTTTCTGGCCATGGCCGCCGTCGGCTTTGCCCTGAACGCCCTGCTGATGCTCGGCTTCGTGCACGGGCTGGGGCTGCAGTACCTGCTGGCGCAGGTGCTCACAACGCTCTTGGTTCTTGTGGTAAACTATGCCATTAGTTCCCATTGGGTTTTTTCAGGGGGGGCGAAGAGATGACGCATCACCAGAATGGCTCCGGCCCGTTCACGCTCTGTGTCGTCGTTCCCGTGCACAACGAGCAGGCCGTGCTGGACTCCTTCCAGGAACGCCTTGGCGGCGTCCTGCGCGGCCTCAATGCCGAGGTGGAGATCCTCTACGTCAATGACGGAAGCACGGACGACTCCCTGGAGGTGCTGCAGCGGCTGCGCGCAGGCGACGCGCGCGTAAGCATCCTCGACCTGAGCAGGAACTTCGGCAAGGAGGCCGCCATTTCCGCAGGCCTGGACCATGCCGACGCCGATGCCGTGGTGCTCATCGACGCGGACCTGCAGGACCCGCCGGAGCTCATCCCCGCGCTCATCGCGCGCTGGCGCGAAGGCTTCGACGTCGTCTACGCCCGACGCATGGAACGCCTCGGCGACAGCCGCCTCAAGCGGGCCACGGCCTTTGGCTTCTACCGCGTCATCCAGCGGCTGTGCGACTTCCCCATCCCGGCCGACGCCGGGGACTACCGCCTGCTGAGCGCACGGGCCGTGCGGGCCATGCGCCGCTTCCGCGAGCGCCACAGGTTCATGAAGGGTCTCTTCGCCTGGATCGGCTATCCCCAGAGCGCGGTGGAATACCAGCGCGAACCGCGGCAGGCGGGCGCCACCAAGTTCACCTACTGGAAATTGTGGAACTTCGCCCTGGAGGGCATCACCTCCTTCAGCGTCGGCCCGCTCAAGGTGGCCACCTATCTCGGACTGTTCATCGCTTTCTGGGCTTTCCTGTTCGCCGGGTGGATCGTGCTCAAGACCATTCTCTTCGGCGAGCCTGTCCAGGGCTACCCGACCATAATGACGACGATCCTGCTCTTGGGCGGCATGCAGCTTACCGCCATCGGTCTGTTGGGAGAGTATGTCGGGCGGATCTTCAACGAAACCAAGGGGCGCCCCCTCTATTTCGTGAACAAGCATTACGCGGGCGGCAAGAAGGCCGAAGCCCACGGACAGGAGCCCCGGGTCTAGCGACGTGGCAGGACAACCTCTCTCCGTAATTTCGTCGTGAAGTTGACAATAAGACGTTTCTTCAGGCAAGCGATTGCCTATACGTAATTTTGGCGGGTGGCATGAAAATCATCTCTTCCGATAATTCCCTGATCCAGCAGGTCCGCATGGTGCGCAGCGCCGGCGTCTACTCGTTGTATCGCCAGATAGAAAAAGCCGAGGGGCCTGAGGTTGTGGTGAACGGCCGCAGGATGGTCATGGTCGGCTCCAACGACTACCTCGGGCTGGCCGGTGATCCCCGGGTCATCGAGTCCGCGGCGGAGGCCATGCGGCGCTATGGCACCGGGCCTGGCGGCTCGCGCGTGCTGTGCGGCAACATCTCCCTGCACGAGGAACTCGAAGCCCGCGTGGCCGCCCACCTGGGCAAAAGCTGGGCCTTGGTCTTCACCACGGGGTTCATGGCCAACATCGGTGCCATCAGCGCCCTGGCCGAGCCCGGCGATGTGCTCTTGTGCGACAAGGAATGCCACGCGAGCATCATCGAAGGCTGCCAGATGACCCGCTGCCGCATCTCCACCTTCGCCCACAACGACTTCCACAGCGCCATGGCCAAGCTGGAGATGCTCTCCAAAAACCCCCACCGCAAGCGCATCTTCCTGATCACCGAGGGAGTGTTCAGCATGTCCGGGCAGGTGGCCCCCCTGGCCCGCCTGGCCAAGCTCAAGGACATCGCTCCGAATCTCATCATCTTCGTGGACGACGCGCACGGCTGCGGCGTGCTGGGCGATGGGCGCGGAACAGCCCATGCCCAGGGCTGCACCGACCAGATCGACATCATCAGCGGCACCTTCAGCAAGGCCTTCGCCTCAATCGGGGGCTTCATCGCCTCGGACGACAAGAACATGAAG
Source organism: uncultured Desulfocurvus sp. (assembly GCA_964446455.1). GTDB lineage: Bacteria > Desulfobacterota > Desulfovibrionia > Desulfovibrionales > Desulfovibrionaceae > Humidesulfovibrio. Next base: position 28,985 of record CAYUOW010000006.1, on the reverse strand, counting down.
GACTACCTGAAGCACCGCAGCCGCCCCCTGCTGTTCTCCGCGGCGCTGCCCGCGGCCAGCGCCGCAGCAGCCCTCAAGGCCTTGGAGATCCTCCAGCAAGAGCCCGAGCGCATCAACCGGCTCATGGCCAACGCGGCGGCGACCAGAAAAGGCCTGCGCGACATCGGCTTCACGGTGAACAACGACAAGAGCCCCATCATCTCCGTGTCCATCGGCTCCGATGAAGCGGCCCACGCCTTTGTGACCCTGCTGGACGAGCTGGGCGTCTTCGCCGTTTCCGCCGTGTACCCGGCCGTGTCCCGGGGCTACAGCATCATCCGCCTCGCCCTCACCAGCAGCCACGAGGACCGGCACATCACCCAGGTTCTTGAGGCCTTCGCCACTGCCAAGCAGCGCCTGCAATTCTAGGCGCCTCCGGCCGATCTCATCGGCACGGAATTTGCTCAAAAAAAACAAGAGCAGTGCTCAAAACCCTATAGCGTGACGAGGGCCGGCCTTGATCTTGACCTATGATCTTCTCCAAATCTGCACGCGGCAGGTCTTCCGCCAGCGGCGCAGGAATTTGGGAGTGCTGGTCGCCGTGGCCCTCGGCACCGCAAGCCTCATCGCCATCCTCACCCTGGGCGACGAGGTGAAGAGCAACATCAACCGCGACCTCGACCTCCTGGGCGGCGCCACCCTCATCAAGGCCAGCTTCACCAGCGCACAGGACCCCAGCCTGCCGCCCATGTCCTTCCAGCCAGATGCCGTTTCGAGCGTCCGCGAGCTCCCCGGCGTGGACTCCGTCAGTTTGAGCACGGAGAAAATCGACTATGTGCCATTATTCTGGCGCATGAAGGCGCTGGGCATCCCCGTCACCGGGGTCGATGAGCAATTCTGGCGCGTGGGCAGCCTGAAGGCCGTTCAGGGCGTTCTGTTCGGCGCGCAGGATGTGGAGTCGCAGGCGAGGGTCTGCGTCATCGGCGAGGAGCTGGCGAACACGCTGTTCGGCCAGGAAACGCCCATCGGCCAGTACCTGCCCATCCGCACGGACGTGTACAAGATCATCGGCGTGGTGGGCGGCATGCAGATCGGCGACCGGAAAAAGGCCGCCTTCCTGCCCCTGTCCACCGTGACGAACCGCAGCAACGGCGACATGCGCGGCGACCGGCTCATCATCCGCTGCGCCTCGCTGGAAGCCGTGAGGTCCGTGAGCGCGGCCCTCCCCGCCCAGCTGACGAGATTCGTCGATGCGAGATACCTCAAGATCGAGATCTCCTGGCAGCAGCTGGAACGGGTCAACGCCATCATCTGGTGGGTCCAGCTCTTTGTGGCCATCTCCATCGCCGCCACGCTCACCCTCGGCGGCTTCGGCATCCTGAACGGCATGATGGGCTCCGTCATCGCGCGCACCCGGGAAATCGGCCTCAAGAAGGCCATGGGCGCGGAGGAGGCCGATATCATGCTCCAGTTCCTCGGCGAATCCGTCATCCTCAGCGTTGGGGCGGCCCTTATCGGCGTCGTGCTGGGATTTGTTGCCGTTCAGGTCGCGGCGATGTATTTGGAAGCTCGGCCGCCAATGGGCATTTTCCTTCTATATTCGGGCATGAGTCTTGCATTCTCCGTTGGCCTAGGCGTTGCGGCAGGATACTATCCCGCCCTGCGCGCGGCCAGAATGGATGCAGTGACGGCGATACGGTATGAATGACGCAAAACGCAGCACCTCCATCGTCCAGGTTTCCGGCCTGGTAAAAAGCTACGCCCTGGTGGAAGGGGAGTACCATGTGCTGCGCGGGGTGAACCTGGAGCTGCGCGCCGGTGAAATGACAGCCATCATGGGTCCTTCCGGCTGCGGCAAGTCGACCATGCTGCACATCCTGGGCCTGCTGGCGCCGCCCACCAAGGGAAGCTACACGCTCAACGGCCGGGAGATGTTCGGACTTTCCCGGAGCGAGCAGGCGGCCACCCGCAGGGAGAGCCTGGGCTTCATCCTGCAGTCCTGCAATCTGTTCGACCACTCCACCGTGTACGAGAACCTGGAATACCCGCTCATTTATGCGCGCAGCCCCAAGGCAACGCGCGAGGAAATCGTGGCCAGCGCCCTGGAAAGGGTGGGGCTGAGCCACAGAATACGGCACAGGACCAACCAGCTTTCCGGCGGCGAGCAGCAACGCGTGGCCATCGCCCGGGCCCTGGTCAACAGGCCCAGCGTGCTGCTGGCCGACGAACCCACGGGGCAGCTGGACCAGAAGACCGGGGACATGGTCATCGATTATTTCCGCCAGATCGTGCTGGAGCATGACACCACGATGCTCATCGTGACGCATGACGCCTCCGTCGCCCGGCGGTGCACGCAGGTCTTCCATATGCGGGAAGGCAGGCTGGTGCAGGAATGAACTTTTCGGCAAAAAGGATGCGGTTTGTGAAAGCGCAGGGAACCATGACGCACGGCGCACGGGCGCTGCTTTGCTGGCTGCTGCTTGCCGGCCTGGCCTTCGCCCCGGCCGTCACCGCGGCCGAGTCGCAGCGGGCGGCCGTGGAGCAGCGCTATGCCGTGGTTCCGCCGCCGTCCTCTCCGCCCGCGCAAACCCCTGCCGCCACGCCTGTGGCTCCCGCGCCCCGCCCCGCCGCCAGCGTCATGTCCGCAGAGCAGAAGGCCAAGGAGCCGAGCCCGTCCAGCCAGGAGTGGCGCCCCGCCCCCGTGCTGCCCGAGCAGGACCCCGCCATGACGTTCGCGGATGCCATCCGCGCGGCCCTTCTCGAAGCGCCGCAATTCAAGAACACCCAGCTGGACGTCGAGGTCAGCAAGCTCGGCGAGAAGGATGCCTGGTACAAGCTGTTCCCCAAGCTGAACATGACGGCCTCCTACGACAAGCCCTTGAGCTCCACGCAGGACGGGCAGACGACCAAGTCGTACATGAACCTGAGCTTCAACACCGGCTCCTACGACCCGATCTCGGCCTACATCGGGTACGACGCCAGCAAACTGGCCATCACCCTGGCCGAACTGATGCACCTTCTCGCCGTCCAATCGCTCATGGAACAGGTCGGCACGGAATACATCAAGCTGGACTCGCAAGAGAAATACATCCTCTGCAGGCAGGAGATGAGCGAGCTTACCCAGAAGGCCCGGACCTATGCGGCCCAGAGGGCGGCCCAGGGGGCGCTCTCCACCCTGGACCAGCGCCTCGTGGAGCTGAAAAACTCCGTGGCCCAAATGGAACTGCGGCACAACACCAATCTCCGCACCCAGGAGACCATCCGCCTCAAGCGGCTCCTGGGCATCCCGGACGAGAAGAAGGTCGCCTTCGACACGGCGCACTCCTTGCCGCAAGTCGTCGGAGACCAGGCCAGCCCGGCCCTGCCCAGCTTCACCGAGGTGGAGCAGCGCAATGTCGAGTTCAAGATCATGAAGGTCAAGGAGAAGCTGCAGAACTTCAACGTGCGCCTGAGCCAGGCCGAGCACCTGCCCAAGTTCAACCTCGGCCTGCGCACGCCGGACCCCACGGCCACCAGGGACAGCGCCGCGCCCTATTACATGACCTTCTCGGCCTCCGTGCCCATCTGGTCCTGGGGGGAAACCATGCGCAGAACGGAGCGGGCGGAGATGGACAAGCAGAAGCTCATCGGCGCCAACGCGATTCAGACGAAAACGGCCAAGGAGGCCTGGACCCTGGCGGGGATGGATCTTGACCTGCTCCGGGAGCGTGTGGTCCTGGCCACCACCACGCGGGAACTCCGCGAACTGGAGGCCCAGCGCAAGGCCATCAGCCATCAGGCGGGCAACGCGACCTACGAGTCCATGCTTGATGCCAAGGCCACGGCCATCGACGCAAAGATGCTGGAGATCAAGGCCCAGGAGGAATACGCATTGGCGCGCCTCAAGCTTCGTGTGCAAAGCGGCGTACTGCTGCAAGAATATGTGCGGGTAAGCAATGGCAATCTGGAATAGGACGGGAATCCTTGTCACCCTGCTGGTGCTCTGCGCCGTGGGGGTCATCTTCTGGCGGACCGCGCCAAGGCCGGAGCATCAGACCGTGGTGGCGCCCCCGCCCGCGGACCCGGCCACGCTTCCCCTCATCCTCCAGGGCCGCTCGTACTGCGCCGTGAGCCTGCCGGTTCCCGTGGGCATGCCCGGCGAGGTCGAGGAGATTTACGTCAGCATCGGCCAGACCGTGAAGAAGGACGATCCGCTGTTCCGGCTCAAGCTTTCCATCAACGACGCCACGGCCCTGGCCGCCCGGCTCAACAAGGGCACAAGCATCAGGACCCTTGAGGCGAACATCACGCAGCAGGAGATTCGCCTGGCCCAGCTGGAGCGGAATCTCAATGAGACGAGGCAGATGGAGGCCCTGGGCATGGCGGCCAGAAACACCCTGGCGGACCTGCAGGACCAGCAGCGCGTGGCCGCAAGCCAGTTGGAGCTTGCCCGCGCCAATCTGGCCGACGCCAGGAGAACCGCCGCGGACGACATCGCCGTGCTGACCAAGATGCTCGGCCAGCCGCTGCAGTCCGGCTCCAAGCCCGTGAACGTCGTGGTCCGCGCGCCCCAGGACGGCAACGTCATTTCCATCGAGCCTTCTGTGCAGAAGGGCGCCACCATCACCGGCACCATCTGCACCCTTGGCACGATGGACCCCATGATCATCCGCGGCCAGGTGCATGAAAGCGAGCTTGGACGCCTGCAGAACAGCACCAACGCGACCATCGCCCTGGACGGCGGCAAGGGGGAATCCTTCGAGGCCTCCCTGTCCCGCGTCTCCTGGGCGGCCCTGGACCCCAGCCTGGCGGCCCCGGCGTACTACCTGTTCGAACTGGTGGTGCCCAATCCGGGCAACAAGATCAAGGACGGCTTCAAGGTCCAGGTAACCTTGAGCCCGCCGAAGAAGGACGCCGCCCGGCCTGCGCCTGCCCAATAATCCCTTCGAGGGCGGAGGCCGCCTCGGCGTTGCCCAGAAAGCTCCTGCCGGCCAGCTTGGCCGCGTATTCCCCAAGGCGCGCCTCGAAGCCCGCCACAGCCTGCCCCGCGCCGCCCCGGCCGGTATAGAAATCTCCAAAGCCCAGCCGCCGCAGGTGCCAAGCGTTGACGAACTGCTCGTAGAACATGTCCGCGGGCACGGCCAGCACGGGCTTGCCCAGGCACAGCGCCTCGCTCAGCAGGTTGTGCCCCCCGCTTGAAACCGCATACGCGCACCCGGCCAAGTCCTCCAAAAACCGCTCCCGCGAGGCGGGCAGGAAGCGCAGCCTTCCCACGCCCGGGCGCTCTCCCTGGCCGTACAGCCGCACCTCGCGTCCCGTCGCCGCCAGGGCCTCAAGCAGCCCGGCCTCCACGCCGCTGCGGAAGTACGCCAGCACATGCTCACCGGTTTGGGGCGCAAGCCCTGGCACGTCCGGACGCAACAGGGCCGGCAGCACCTGCGTATCCGGCCCTTTTGGCCGGGCGGGGAAAAAGGAGGTCACGAGGTAGCGTTCGGGCACGCTGAACAGCAGCCGGATGGCCGCGGTCGTGGTCAAGCGGCTCACGGCCTTGCCCGGGGGCAAGGTGTCGTCGCAGCGCGTCAGCACATGCTGGTGCCCGAAGCCGACGCAGGGCAGGCCAAGCAGGCGGGCTGCGCGCGGCAGATAGAATTCATAGTCCGTGACGGCGAGATCCGGCTTGAAGCGCTCCAGTTCACGCGCCAGGCTGCGCAGCACGGCGCCCTTGCCCAGCATGAGCCGGAGGAAGTTCGCCGCGGTGGCCGGGGTGTCCACGCGGTTGTTTGCAAGGATGGTCTCGGGCATGGGCAGGGTGTGCACGCGGTGGCCAAGGGCGCGCAGTTCCTCGGCGCAGCCGCCGCCCACGAAGAGCAGCTCGTGCCCGGCGAGCTCGCCCGCCATGATGAGCGCGCGGGTGAGGTGCCCGCGCGAGTCGCCCATGAGCCCCCAGACGATGCGCGCCACAGGAAGGCCCCGCTAGTAGCCCATGAGCCCGCAGCAGCGCGTGCAGGCGGGCATGAGGCCGTCCTGCGCCATGCTCTTGCGGAAGGCCCTGTAGCGTTCGTTGTTCCACAACTCGGGCACGGTGTGCTCCTTCACGTTGCCCACCACGTAGTCGTGGTAGTCGCGGCAGGGCGACATGTCTCCGTTGGAGTCGATCTCCACGGCCTGGCGGATGGAGATGCAGCGCTCGAACCCGAAGGTGCTGGCGTGGTCGGTGTAGTACTCGCGCAGATTGTCCACCCCGGCGATGTTGGGGATGACCACGGCCGGCGGGGTGCCGGGCCGCGCGCCCAGGGCGCGTATCTCCTTCAGCTGCGCGTCTATCAGCGCGTAGTCCTCGGGCTTCCAGCCGCCTATCCAGCCGCGGTGCAGCGTGGGTGCCTGGCCGAAGCGGCGCTGGAAGTCCGCCTCGTGGGCGTTCGCCGCGTCCTCGTCGATCCACCAGGAAAGATAGAACACCAGCAGGTCCACGCGGGGCGAGAGGGCCTTGTAGATGTCCACCAGATGCTCGTGGTTCTCCCGCGAGATGGTGGTGAGGGAGGCGATGATGGGCAGGCCGCGTCCGGCCTTCTCACGTGCGGCATGCACGGCGTCCAGGCCCTTCATGATCTCGCCGAAGGTGTCGCTGCCGGTTGGGCTGCGGCGGATGGCGTTGTGCAGCGCGGCGTTGTGGCCGTCGATGGACACCTGAAGCAGAAACAGGGGTGCGGTGGCGAAGGTTTCCGCGGCGTGGGCCATGCGCGTTCCGTTGGTGGCGATGGAGACGGGCAGCCGAAGCTCGGCACCGTGGCGGATGATGTCCAGCGTGCCGGGGTAGAGCATGGGCTCGCCGCCCCAGATGTACACGGCGGGCGAGTGCCCGTGCCGCTTCAAGTCGTCCAGGAGCTCTATGTAGCGCCGGGGCGGAACCTCCGCCCGCTTCAGATCGTCGAGCTTTTTGTCCAGCAGAAAGCCCTGTTCGCCCCATTGGCCGCACATGATGCAGCGCAGATTGCACACATCGGTGATGCGCAGGCTGAACTGGCGGATGGTTCCGGCAGAGCCGTCCGGGTTGCCGGAGACGAAGGCGTTGAAGAGCCATTTCTCCGCTTGCAATGCGGCCAGCCGTCGTGCAATCCATGGATGGCGCGCATGCTTCCACAGAAGTTTGGCAACGGCCATTGGCGCAATGGAACTGGTTCGACCCATGTGCTGGTTCCTTTCAACGGCCGGACTGCATGCCCCGGGCCGCAGGTGTACGGGCCTTCATAGCTGCGATGCGCATTGAAGGCAATGGCGCGCGCGTTGTTCCTGTCCCTTTCGCTGGTGCTTCCAAAGGACGGTGACCGGTTGAAAACCGCCCAGTTGTTGCGCTCCCCCCTGGCCGCCCTTGCGCCGCCGCTGCTGCTGGCGCTTTGCGTCTGGCTTTGGGCCGTGGACGTGCTCAACTGGGACGAATGGACCATCTGGGTGGGCGTGCTGGAAAAGCTGCAGGCCGGAACCCTTTCCCTCGCGGATCTCGTCGTGCAGCAGAACGAGCAGCGCAACCTGGCCGCGCGGCTGTTCGGCCTGCTGCTTTTGCCCGCAACAGGGCTGAACCGCCTGCCCGAATGCCTGCTGAACATCGCCCTGGCCGGGCTTGGCCTGCTCTGCGCCGCGCGGCTCTATGCCCGCACCGCCGAAGAGCACGCGCTCCCCGCGCCGCTTCTGCCCTTGAGCCTGCTCTCGTTCTCGCTCCTGCAGTGGGAAAGCTTCAGCGTGGGCATCAACAGCTCCGTGCTGCTGCCGCCCCTGGGCATGTGGGCGGGCGCGGCCCTGGCCGCCGGTCCGGCCCTCACCTGGGGGCGTTTGTGCGGCATGGTCCTGGTCGGCGTCATCCCTTCCTTCTGCTTCGTCAACGGCCTGTTCTTCTGGCTCTGCCTCGCGCCCGTGGTGGCCCTGCGGGCGCAAGAGGGCCGCGCGGCCAAGACCGCCGTGTTCCTGCTGGCCGGAGCGGCCGCATGGGCGCTGTACTTCCACGGCTACAGTGCTCCGGCGCACCACCCGTCGCCCCTGGCCGCCTTCACCCGGCCGCTGCAGACCCTCGGCTATTTTCTGGCCTACCTGGGCGGCGCCCTGGTGGGCGACAAGAACCTGTTGCCCCTGGCCCTGCTGGCCGGAGCCGCCGGCTTGTGGCTGCTGTGGCTGGCCGCGCGCCCCGCGCTGAAGAACCGGGCGGAGCTGGTGCGCCTTGCTCCCTGGCTTGCCGTGGCCGCCTTCTCGCTGCTCTCCGCCGGGGCCACGGCCCTGGGCCGCAGCGGCTTTGGCCTTGGGCACGCCCTGGAAAGCCGCTACGCGAGCTTCAGCACGCCCCTGTGGATGGCCGTGGCCGCCCTGCACAGCCTGCGCTGGCGGCGGAATCCGCCCGCCCCTTGGACACGCAAAATCCTGGCGGCCTGCCTGGGCCTGTTTCTGCTCGGCTCCGTCCTGTGCGCCGTGGTGCTGCACAACCGCGCCCCGCTCCTGGCCGAGGCCCGCGCCGAACTCTTCCACCTCACCCGGCCGGAAAGGCTTGAGGCCGTATTCCCGGATCCCGCCTACGTGGCCCTGAAGCTGCCGCTTCTGCTGGAGCGGCGCGTGGGCCCCTACCGGGAACTGCGCCCCCTGTCCGCCTATCAGGTGGCCGGGGCCGACGCCGGCAGCTTCGCCCTCCGGCCGGAAGCGGGCATTTCCGGCCGCGTGTGCGGCTTCCTGGCCACGGGCAACGTGACCGGACCTCCCGGCCAGCTGGTGCTCCTCGCCCTGCCGGAACGCATCGCCGCCGTGGGGCAGGCGGAGGCTGACGGCAGCTTCGCCCTGTTCATCCCCGACGCGGCCCTGCCGGCCGGGAGCCTTCAGCTGCGGGCCTTCATCCTCCTGCCTGACGGCCGCACCCTGGCCCCCCTGGCCCCCGGCGAAGGCCTCGGGCTCGTCAACGAGCCCTGCCCTCCGCCGGCCCTCAACGTTGAGAAATATTTCCACGTGCGCTAACGGAAAGCCCGTACAAGAAACAAACGGCGAGAGGTTCCATGATCAACGGCAAGCGCATCGTCCTCGTCATGCCCGCGTACAACGCGGCCCAGACCGTGGCCAAGACCTACGCAGAGATCCCGCATGACGTGGTGGACGAGGTGCTGCTGGTGGACGACGCCAGCCGCGACGATACCGTGGCCGCGGCCCAGGCCCTGGGCATCCGCACCATCCGGCATGAAAGAAACCGGGGCTACGGCGGCAACCAGAAAACCTGCTACGACACCGCCCTGTCCCTCGGCGCGGACATCGTCATCATGCTGCACCCGGACTACCAGTATACCCCGCTCCTGGTGGAGGCCATGGTCTCGCCCATCGCCTGGGGCGTGTTCGACTGCATGCTGGGCTCGCGCATCCTGTCCAACGGGGCGCTTCTGGGCGGCATGCCGCTGTACAAGTACGTGAGCAACCGCGTGCTGACCCTGGTGCAGAATCTGTTGGCGGGGCACAAGCTTTCCGAGTACCACACCGGCTACCGGGCCTATTCCCGCGAGGTGCTCGGCGCCATTCCCTACGCCGCCAACAGCGACAACTTCATCTTTGACAACCAGCTGCTGTCGCAGGTCATCTTCTCCGGCTTCCGCGTGGGGGAGATCACCTGCCCCACGCGCTACGCCGCCGACTCCTCGTCCATCAGCTTCCGGAACTCCGTGCGCTACGGCCTGGGCGTGCTCGGCACCTCGCTGGCCTTCGCCCTGCACCGGGCGGGGGTGCGCAAGAGCCCGCTCTTCACCCCGCTCGAGCGCCTCCGCACCAACAAATTCGGCGTAAAGGAACAGCGGTGAGCGCACCGGAAGGCCCCCTGCCGCTTCGGCTCCAAACGCCGGGAGAGCGCCGTGGCCGGTGAGCGCGGCAACCTGCTCCTGCGCGCCCTGGACCGCGGCCTGGGCATCCCGCTGGTGCGCGTTGCCGGGCTGTGCCGCCGCAAAAAGGCCCCGCCCCGCGAACTGCGCAGCGTGGGCGCCCTCTGCCTGGGCTGCATCGGCGACCTGATCCTGTTTTCCGGCCCCCTGGCCGATCTCCTCCGCCAGCATCCACAAGCGCGGCTGACGCTCTTCTGCAGCCGGGGCAACCTGGACGCGGCGAGGATGGTGCCTGGCGTAGCCAAAATCGTTGTGCTGCCGGTGAAGAACCCGCTGAAAGCCGTGGCCGAGGTGCGCAGGCACCCGTCCTTCGACGACAGGCCCTTCGACGCCTGGCTGGACGCGAGCCAATGGCCAAGGCTTGGCGCGCTGCTCTCCCTTGCGGCCAAGGCCCGCTTCAAGGCCGGATTCCAGAGCCCGGGCCAGCACCGCCACCACGGATACGACGCCGTGGCCCGGCATTCCCAGGACTGCCACGAGCTGGACAATTTCCGGAAGCTCACCGCCCTGCTCGGCGTGGCCGGAGAGGCCGTGCCCATGCTGGAGCCTCCGGCGGGTGCGACCCAGCTGCTGCCCGGCGGCGGGCTTCCTGCGCGGCCCTATGCCGTGCTGCACCTGTTCCCCGGCGGCTACCGCTCGCACATGAAGCAGTGGCCGCTGGAGCACTGGCGGACCCTGGCGCAGGCGCTGCTTGAACGCGGGCTGCTGGTGCTGCTTTCCGGCGGCCCGGCCGACCGCCAGGGCAACGAGGAACTCGCGCGGGGCCTGGACCCGCAGCGCGTGCTGAACCTCGCCGGGGTGCGCGTGGGCCCCACGGCCCTGCTGCTCAAACACGCCGCCGTGGTGGTGAGCGTGAACACCGGCATCATGCATCTCGCCGCCGCCGTGGGCGCGCCGCTGGTCTCCATAACCGGCCCGGTGGACGAGGCGCGCTGGGGCGCGGCGGCCCGGCCCGGCCTGCTGGCCCCGGTGGTCTCGCCCCGCGCTTGCGCGCCCTGCCTTCACCTGGGCTTCGAGTACCCCTGCCGGGACAACGCCTGCATGCGCGAGATCACCCCGGAGCTGGTGCTGCGTGCGGTGGACGCCCTGCTGGCCCGCCCAGGCGCCCCGGACACGCAGGGGACCCCATGAGCACCGAGCGCGGCGGCAAGAGCCTCAAGCAGTTCGCCTACCTCCTGGCCGCCCAGTGGCTGCGCGACGGAGTTCAGGCGGTGTTCCTACTGCTCATGGCCCGGCACTCGGTGGACATTTACGGCAACATCATGCTGGCCATGAGCCTGGGCCAGATCCTGCTGTTCTGCTCCGAGTTCGGCATCAACCAGCACTTCCTGCTCCTGCTTTCAAAACGCGGCGCGCCGCCCAGCGCCGTGTTCCGGCAGATCACGATGCTGAAGTGCGCGCTGCTGCTCGCCTGCAGCCTGCTGATGACCGGGTTCTGCCTGTGGCAGGGCTACCCGCCCGGGCTCCTTACGCTGGTGCTCGTCATCGGCCTGTCCTTCGGCCTCGACGCCCTGGTGAACTCCTATTACGTGGTCTGCCAGTCCCTCGGGCGGCAGGACGTGGAGGGGCGGCTGCGCGGCGCGGCCGCGCTTCTGGGCTATGGCGCCGGGCTTCTCGCCCTGTTCTCCGGGGCCGGAGCCCTGGCCGCCATGCTGTTCAAGCCGGTGGAGAGCCTGGCCTCCCTGGCCGGGGCCTTCAAGATGCTGGTCCGCAGCTGGCGCTCTGCCGCCGCGCCCTTGTGGAGCACCCTGCGGCAGACCTGGCGCAACACCCTGCCCTTCACCCTCATGGCCCTGACGGCCATTTTGTACAACAAGCTGAACATCTTCTTCCTGCAACGCTTTGGCGGCGCGCAGGCCGTGGCCCAATACAGCGCCACGTGGCAGATCGTGGACGGCATCTCCGTGCTGGCCTCGGGCCTGCTCTTGGGCAATGTGCTGTTCCCGGTGTTCGCCAGGCTCTGGGTCAAGGACCAGGAGGCCTTTGCCCGGAAGGCCCGGACCCACGCGGCCCAGCTGGCGGCCCTGGCCCTGCCGGTGATGTTCGTGCTGACCGTCGGCAGCGAGCTGATCATCGGGCTGCTCTACGGCGGGCAATACGCCGAGGCCGCGCGGGTGCAGCCCCTGCTCTGCCTGTGCGTGCTCTTCGCCTTCGTGCACAATCTGGCCTACTACCTGCTCCTCAGCATGGGCAGGCAGATGCTGGTGCTCTGGTTCTTCCTGGCCGGGCTGGCCGTGAACGCGGCCCTCTGCCTGCTCCTCATGCCGGCCGCACCCCTGGACGGCGCCGTGTGGGCCATCGTCGGCACCAAGGGTTTCGTTGCCGTGCTGACGGTGGGCGCCTGCCAGCGGTCCTTAAGACTTTTCTCCCTGCGGGCCGTGGCGCTGCTGCTGCTCTCAGCGGCCGGGGCGGCGGCCCTGGCCTTGACTGGACGCCTGGCCGGACTGGCCCTGCCGGGCCAACTGCTGGCGCTGGCCCTGCTGCTGTTCCACCTCTGGCGCTGCTGTCGCAGCCAAGCACCCCAGGGGGACACAGCATGCTGACCCTGGCGGCGCACCTGGGCATGGCGCTGCACCTTGCGGTGCTGCTTCTGCTGTATCTCCTCGCGGCGCCCGCCATCCGCGCCGCGCGCCGCACCTGGGTGGAGAAACGCCGGCTGCCGGTTCTGGCGGCCCCGGCTACACCACCACGGCTAGCCATGATCGTGCCGCTCACGGGCAATACGCCGGGCATGGCGCGCTGCCTGGCCTCGCTCCTGGACCAGCCCGGCACGCCCTGCGACACCTATTTCGTGGTGCGCGACGAGGACGACCCGGCCGTGGCCCTGGTGCAGGGGCTCATGCCTGGCAATCCCCGCGTCCACCTCACCGTGGCCGGACCGGCCAGCACCTGCTGCCAGAAGAACCACAGCCTGCTGGCGGGCATCGACGCGGCGTGTGGCGCGGCGTGTGGCGCGGCGGGCGAGGCACCGGAGATACTCGTCTTCTGCGACAGCACCCACGAGGCAGCGCCGGATTTCCTCGCCCGGCTCACCGCGCCCATCCTGGCGGGCCGCTGCGTCCTGACCACGGCCTACCACCGCGTGGTGCCGGGCGACTGCCGCCTGGCCACCCTGTGCCACTTCTTCTCCGCCCTGGGCATCCACCTGCTGCAAAGCCTGCCCCTCCTCTGCCAGCCCTGGGGCGGGGCCACGGCCATCCGCCGCAGCGAGTTCTTCGCCCACGGCGTGGACGCCGTCTGGGCCCGGGGCATCGTGGACGACTTCACCATGGGCCCGCACCTGCAATCCCGCGGCGTGCGCGCCCTGGCCGTGCCCGAGGCCTCCCTGCTCACGCCCCTGGCCGGGCAGACCCTGAGCGCGTGGTGGTCGTGGTGGTTCCGGCAGCTTCTGTACCTCAAGTTCTGCATGCCGCTGACCTGGGCGGCCGTGAGCCTGGGAATCCTCGGCCTCGCCTTTGCGGCGGGCTGGGCCGTGCTCGACGCGGCCACCGGAGGCTGGACCGGCTGGCTGTATTTCGCGGGCCTGGCCGCCCTGGGCGTGGCCTTCGGCGGGCTGGCGCAAGCAAGGCCGCCCGCCTGGCGCATGGCCCTTGGCTTTTTGGCCATGCAGGCCCTCAGCCTGCCCTGCTACCTGGCCACCTGGGGCACCAACACCTTGCGCTGGCGGGGCATCGCCTACAGGGCCGGGCTGGACGGCACGGTGCGGCGCATCATAAGGGGCGACGGGTAGGGGAAGGCAGGAGATTCCCCGGGGGGAACCCTTTCTGAAGAAAGGTTCTCCCCCCGGCCCCCCTTTCCAAAGACTTTTCATGGGGGTGCCGTGGCAGTTCCCATCGAATCCTCTCCAAGCGAGATGCCCCGGACGCGCAAAGCGCGTCCGGGGCATCTCGCTTGGCAAAGGGAGTCCAGAGGGCCTCGTGCCCTCTGGCGGGGTCAAGGGGCAGCGCCCCTTGCCTCGCTCGTCTCGCCCGCCAGCCCCTCGCCTTGATTCTTCGCGCCCTTTTCTCTATCGTCCGCCCACGCTGACGCGAGTCATGAAAAGGAGCCAGCAATGCCTGAAATCACCCTGGCCGGACGCAAGATAGGACCGGACCACGCCCCCCTCGTCATCGCCGAAATCGGCATCAACCACGAGGGCGACTACGCCAAGGCCGAACGCATGGTGCGCGACGCCCACGCAGTTGGCTGCGAGTGCGTGAAGTTCCAGTGCCACGTGGTGGAGGACGAGATGAGCCCGCAGGCCAAGGCCGTCATTCCGGGCAACGCCGACGTCTCGATTTATGAGATCATGGACCGCTGCCAGCTCTCGGAAGCGGATGAGCGCAGGCTCATGGACCTGGTGCAGTCCCTCGGCATGATCTACCTGTCCACGCCCTTTTCCCGCGCCGCGGCCGACCGTTTGGAAGGCATGGGCGTGCCGGGCTACAAGATCGGCTCCGGCGAGTGCAACAACTACCCGCTGGTGGACCACATCGCCAGCTTCGGCAAGCCGGTCATTCTGTCCACCGGCATGAACAGCATGGAGAGCGTGGCCAAGAGCGTAGATATTTTGAGAAAGCGTGGGGTCCCGTTCGGCCTCATGCACACCACCAGCATGTATCCCACCCCGCCGGAGAAAGTGCGCCTGGGCGCCATGGTGGAGCTCATGGAGGCCTTCCCGGACGCCGTGGTGGGCCTGTCGGACCACACCCTGACAATCTACCCGTGTTTGGGCGCGGCGGCCCTGGGCGCGTGCATGCTGGAGCGCCACTTCACCTCGGACAAAGCCTGGCCCGGCCCGGACGTGTTCCTGTCCATGGACCCCAAAGAGATGCAAGAGCTCATCATCGGCAGCGCCATCATCCAGAAGGCGCGCGGTGGGAAGAAGGGCGTGCTGCCCGAGGAACAGGTGACCATCGACTTCGCGTATGCCAGTTGCGTCACCATCGGGGCCATCAAGAAGGGCGAGGCCTTCAGCAAGGCCAATCTGTGGGTCAAGCGCCCGGGCACCGGCAAAATTTTGGCCGAGCACTTCGAAGGGCTTTTGGGCCGCACGGCCGCCTGCGACATCGACGTGAACACGCAGATCGACTGGAGCATGGTCGAGGGCGGGAGGAAATAGCATGGACCTCAAGGGCAAGAAGATCCTCGTCACCGGCGCGGGCGGCTTCATCGGCTCGCACCTCACCGAGATGCTCGTCCGCCAGGGCTTTGATGTGCGCGCCTTTGTGCACTACAACGCCTTCTCCTCCTGGGGCTGGCTGGACAGCTTCGAGCCGGAGCTGAAAAAGAGTCTGGACGTGTTCCAGGGCGACGTGCGCGACGGCAACGGCGTGCGCACGGCCATGCGCGGCTGCGACGTGGTGCTGCACCTGGCGGCCCTCATCGCCATCCCCTATTCCTACCACTCGCCCGACACCTACGTGCAGACCAACGTCACCGGCACACTGAACATCGTGCAGGCCGCACGCGACCTGGGCGTGCAGAAGGTGGTCCACACCTCGACCAGCGAGGTCTACGGCACGGCGCGCTTCGTGCCCATCACCGAGGAGCACCCCCTGCAGGGCCAGTCGCCCTATTCGGCCACCAAGATCGGGGCGGACCAGATCGCCCTGTCCTTCCACGCCGCGTTCAACACGCCCGTGGCCGTCATCCGGCCCTTCAACACCTATGGCCCCAGGCAGAGCGCCCGCGCCGTCATCCCCACCATCATCACGCAGATCGCCGCGGGCAAGCGCCGCATCAAGCTGGGCGCGCTGACTCCCACGCGCGACTTCAACTTCGTGACCGACACCGCGCGCGGCTTCATGGCCGTGGCCGCAAGCGACGCCGCCATCGGCGAGGTCATCAACGTGGGCAGCAGCTTCGAGGTCAGCATCGGCGACACGGCCAAGCGCATCGCCCATGTCATGGGGGCCGAGATCGAGATCGAGTGCGACGAGGCGCGCCTGCGCCCCGAGAAGAGCGAGGTGGAGCGCCTGTTCGCGGGCAACGAGAAGGCCGCCAAGCTCTGTGGCTGGACCCCGGCCTACGGTGGGCTGGACGGCTTCGACCGGGGCCTGGCCGAAACGGCCAAATGGTTCGCCGACCCGGAAAACCGCAAGGCCTACAAGGCCGACATCTACAACATCTAGGAACGGAACAGGTTGCCGGACTGCCCCACCCCGCCGAGAAACGCCGCCTTTGGCCGCGCCGTGGTCTTTGGAGCCCTCGGGTTCCTCGGACGCGAGGTGGTCCGCCTGTTGCTGGATTCCGGCACGCAGGTGCTCGGCATCGACACCCGGCCCCATGCCGGGGCGCTGCCGCAAGGCTACGCCCATAGCGACAAGGGCGCGTCCGATCCGACCGGTGCGCTTGGCGAGGCGGCGGCGTTCCTTGCGGACGTTGCGGGCCCCTCAGCCTTCTTCCACATGGCGGGCCTGGCCGATGCCGGAGCCTGCCAGAAGGACCCGGCCCTGGCGCAAAAGCTCAACGTGGACCTTGTGGCCGAGGCCTTGGGCGCCCTTTCCGGCGTGCGCTGCGCCTTCGTGTTCCCGTCCACAGGCATCGTGTACGGAGACAAGCTGCCCGGCCCGGCGCACGAGGACGACCCCCTGCTGCCCACGGCGGAGTATGCGCGCGGCAAGATCGCAGCCGAGGCGCTCATCCGCCGGGCCTGCGAAACAGGAGCGCTGCGCGGGGCCATTGCGCGGCTGTCCAACCTGTACGGCCCTGGCGGCGGCGAAAACACCGTGCTCGGGCGCATCCTGGCCCAGGCGCGGCGCGGCGAGGCCCTGCAGGTATGGGACGAGAGCCCGGTGCGCGATTTTCTGTACGTGACGGACGCGGCCGAGGGGCTCCTCCGCCTGGGGCTGGCCGCCTGCGCGGAAAAGGCCGGAGCGGGCGGTAGCGGCTGCCTCACGGCCAACCTGTCCACCGGCGTGGGCACGCGCATCGGCGGGCTCATTGACCTTTGCGCGGAACTTTTTCATACTTCCCGCCTTCCGCAGGAACGGGAGCCCGACCCGGCCACGGCGGCATCCAGCCTGGTGCTGGACAACGGCCGTTTGGCCGCGCTCACGGGCTGGCGGCCGGAAACAGATCTGGCCCAGGGCCTGCGCCACTGTTTTTGAAAAAACCGGCGTCGTGCGGCGCCGACACATAGGACATCCATGAAGCGCAAAATCGCCATCTTCACCGGGAACCGGGCCGAGTACGGTCTGCAGTACCCCATCATCAAGGCCATCAACGCCCACCCCGACCTTGAGGGCTATCTCTTCGTGGGCGGCGCCCACCTGGACGAGGACTTCGGGGCCACCAAGAGCGAGATCGAGCGCGACGGCTTCGCCATCCACGCGGAAGTGAAGATGACCATGCGCCACGACACCCTGGCCGCCACGGCCCAGGCCATCGGCACGGGCATCGTCAGCCTTTCGGAGACCCTGGACGAACTGCGGCCGGACTTCTTCGTGGTCTACGCCGACCGCTTCGAGGGCCTGGCCGCGGTGGTGGCGGGCACGCAGATGGGCATTCCCACCGCGCACATCGAGGGCGGCGACATCACCGAGGGCGGCGCCCTGGACGACAGCGTGCGCCACGCCATGACCAAACTCTCGCACCTGCACTTCACCACCAACGAGGAGGCCGCCGAGCGCGTGCGCAAACTGGGCGAGGAGCCCTGGCGCGTGTTCAATGTCGGCTTCCCCGCGCTCGACCTCATCGCCCAGGGCAACTACGCCAGCCCGGAAGAGCTGGCCGAGCGCTACGGCCTGGACCTTGCCAAGCCCGTGCTGGTGTTCACCCAGCACTCGGTCACCACGGAGTTCGAGGACGCCGCGGCCCAGGTGCGCCCGGCCCTCATCGCCATGCGCAGGCTGGCCGCGGAAGGCGTGCAGGTCATCCTCACCTATCCCAACAACGACGCGGGCGGCAAAGCCATCATCGCGGAGCTGGAGAAGGTCGCGGCCGAGAAGCTGCCGAACATCCAGGTACACAAGAGCCTGGGCCGCAGGAACTACCACGGCGTGCTCAACCTGTGCGGCAAGGCCGGCCGGGGCGTGTACGCGGGCAATTCCTCCAGCGGCATCAAGGAGACGGCCATCTTCGGCTGCCCGGTGGTGAACATCGGCAGCCGCCAGCAGGGCCGCCTGCGCGCCGACAACGTCATCGACACCCAGTACGACCAGGACCAGATCTACGCCGCCTGCCTGAAGGGCATTTACGACGACGGCTACCGCGCCCACTGCGCCAGCGTGACCAATCCGTACGGCTCCGGCAACGCCGGGCCGCGCATCGCCGAGGCACTGGCCACGCTGGACCTCGGCCCGGCCCTTGTGCAGAAGAAGATGACCTACTAGCGCCCGCGCGCGGAGGACGACATGCCCAAGGACAAGTGGAAGTCGGCGCTGGTTGCGCCCGGCACCCCGGCCATCGACGCCGTGCGCATCATCGAGAGCGCGCGTTTGCAGATCGCCCTGGTGGTGGACGAGGCCGGACGGCTCGTGGGCACCGTCACCGACGGCGACGTGCGCCGGGCCATCCTGGCGGGCACGCCCCTCACCAATCCCGTGTCCGAGATCATGTTCCGCACGCCCACCACGGCCCCGCCCGAGGCCGACCGCGAGACCCTGCTGTCCATCATGCAGGCCAAGGTGCTGCGCCACATCCCCATCGTGGACGAAAAGGGCCGCCTCGTGGGCCTGGAATCCATGATGGACATGCTCTCCAAGGAGACCCTGCCCAACGCCGTGGTGCTCATGGCCGGGGGCCGGGGCCAGCGCCTGCGCCCGCTGACGGACCTGTGCCCCAAGCCGCTCTTGCGCATCGGCGACAAGCCCATCCTGGAGATCATCCTGGAGAACTTCGTGTCCCAGGGCTTCCGCACCTTCTACATCTCCATCAACTACATGGCCGAGAAGGTCGTGGAGCACTTCGGCGACGGCTCGCGCTTCGGGGTGTCCATCAGCTACCTGCGCGAGGACCAGCCCCTGGGCACCGCCGGGGCGCTGACCCTGCTGCCCGAGATGACCGAGCCCTTCCTGGTCATGAACGGCGACCTTTTGACCAAGGTGAACTTCGCCCACCTGCTGGACTTCCACGCCGCCCAGCAGGGCGTGGCCACCATGTGCGTGCGGCCCTACACCTCGCAGATTCCCTACGGCGTGGTGCACGTGGACGGCAACGATCTGGTGCGCATCGAGGAAAAGCCCACGCAGACGGTGTTCGTCAACGCCGGCATCTACGCCCTTTCGCCCCAGGCCCTGGCGCGCATCCCCAAGGGGCAACCCTACGACATGCCCGCGCTCTTCGAGGCGCTCATGGCCGAAAAGGCCCGCACCCTGGCCTTCCCCGTGCGCGAGTACTGGATGGACATCGGCCGCGTGGGCGACTACGAGCAGGCCCAGACCGACTATTCAAGACATTTCGGCTAGCTCCGGCGCTGTCCATCCAAAGCGGGGCTTGCCCTGCGGTACGAATTGTGTCTATGGGTTAATCATGCACACCCTGGGCTCCACTTTTGCGCGTTTCGCCGCAGCCCTCCTCTACATAGCGATGGCCCTTGCCGCTCGCCCCGCCCAGGCCGGACCCCTTGTCTTGAACACCGACGGAGCCCCGCCCCATGCCCGGGCCGACGGCACCGGCTTCGAGGACCGCATCGTGGCCGAGGCCTTCAAGCGCATCGGCATCACGGTGAGACTCGTGATGCTGCCCTCGGAGCGCTGCCTGCAAAACGCCAACCAGGGCATCGACGACGGCAACTACGTGCGCGTGGCCGGACTGGAAAAATCCTACCCGAACCTGGTCATGGTGCCCGAGCCGGTGAGCGAATTCGTGTTCACGGCCTTCACCCGCGCGCCGGGGCTCAAGGTTTCCGGCTGGAACGACCTGCGCCAGCGCCAGGTGGCCATCGTGGCGGGCTGGAAGATCGCGGAAAAGAACCTCTCCGGAACCGCGAACCTCAAGAGCGTGCGCGACGAAGAGGCGCTTTTCGCCCTGCTGGACAAGGGGCGCGCCGAGGTGGTGGTGGGCGGCCTGCATGCCGGCCGCGAGATCATCCGCGCCCACGGCTACCAGGGCCTGCACGCCCTGGCCCCACCCCTGGCCGTGGAGCCCATGTACCTGTACCTGAACGTGCGTCACGCCGCCCTGGTGCCCAGGCTCACCGAAGCCCTGCGGGGCATGCGCCGCGACGGCACCCTGCAGCGCCTGACCAGGGCCGGCCTGGCCGGGAACGGTCCATGACAGAATTCACCGTCACCGCACCGCTTTCCATGCGCCTGTTGCGGCGGCTGCTGCTGCTTTCACTCGCGCTCATCCTCGCCCTGGCCGGACTGCGCGCCTGGTGGGAATACCGGCAGGTCCTGTCCGGGGCCGACCAGCAGCTGGACCGCATCGTCAACACCGAAGCGCGCCCCCTGGCCAGCAGCCTCTGGGACATCAACAACGAGCAGGTGGCGCTGCACCTCGAGGGCATCGTCAACCTGCCGGGCATCAGCTATGCCGCCGTGGTCGACCAGGACCGCGTCGTGGCCGAACGCGGCACCCCCCTGGACAAGGACGTGCTGAAGCGCACCGCCCCACTGACGCGCCAGCACGAGGGCCGCACCGTGCAGCTGGGCCAACTGGTGCTCCAGGCCGACCTGGCCCAGGCCCATGAGCGGGCCCTCGGCGCGGCCTACATCTCCCTGGCCTTCAGCACCGGCATGGGCACGGTGCTCTGCCTGGCCATGTTCCTGCTCACGCGGGGCATGATCTCGCGCCATCTTTCCGTGGCGGCCCAGCACTTCCAAACCCAGCGCGTCAGCCAGGCGACTCTGGAGTTCCGCGAACTGCGCCTGGACAAGAAGTGGGCGGGCGACGAGCTGGACATCCTGTGCCTGGCGGTGAACCGCATGCAGGAAAATCTCGCCAGCTTCTACGCCCAGGCCTGCATGGCCGACCAAGAGGCCAAGAGCCAGGCGCGCTTCCCGGAGGAAAACCCCAACCCGGTGCTGCGCGTGGGCGCGGGGGGCCAGCTGCGCTTCGCCAACCAGGCCAGCCAGGGTTTCCTGGCCTCCGCGGGCGCAGACCCCGGCCTGCCCATGCCGGAACCCTATCTTTCCATCACCCGGGCAGCTCTTTCCACCGGAGAGGTGCAGTACTTCGAGGCCGAGGCCGAAGGCCGCGTCTACGCCTTCGCCGCCCGGCCCATCCTGCCCGACGGGTACGTGAACATCTACGGCATGGACATCACCCTGCGCAAAAAGGCCATGGACGCCATCCAGCGCTCCCTGGCGGAAAAGGAGATCCTGCTCAAGGAGATTCACCACCGGGTGAAGAACAACCTGCAGATCATCTCCAGCCTGCTCTTTTTGCAGATGGAATACGTGAGCCTGCCCCAAGACCGCGAGCTGTTCGCCGAGAGCCAGAAGCGCATCCAGGCCATGGCCCTGGTGCACGAGGAACTTTACGGAACCGAGGACTTCGCCAGCGTCGACATGCGCGAGTACGTGCCGCGCCTGGTGGAACGCGTGCTGGCCGGAGCGGACATCCCCGTCCGGCTGGAATGCCTGGTGGACGACATCCAGCTGCCGGTGACGCGCTCCATTCCCTGCGGGCTCATTCTGAACGAACTGGTGATGAACGCCGTGAAGCACGCCTTCCGGCCCGGGCTTTCCGTCCGGGACGAGGGCTTCCTGCGCGTGAGCCTGCGGCGAGAGCCGGGCCTGCTGGCCCTTGAGGTGGAGGACAACGGACCGGGCCTGCCGCCGGGCTTCGACATCACCGCCACGCCGACCCTGGGCATGACCCTGGTATCCAGCCTGTCGGACCAGCTGGGCGCCGCGGTCAGCGCCCGCAGCGACGCGGGCGGCACCACCTTCCGGCTGGAAATGCCGGAGGAGACCGCGTGACGGAGCTGGACGCGGCCCACAGCTTGAGCGTGCTGGTGGTGGAGGATGAGCGCATCATCTCCCTCGCCCTGGCCAGCATGCTGCGCGGCCTGGGCTACCAGGTGGCGGCCTGCGTGGCCAGCGGCGAAGAAGCCCTGGAGGCGTCGGAACGGCTGAAGCCGGACCTGGTGCTGCTGGACATCCACCTGGAGGGCAAGCTGGACGGCATCGCCACGGCCCAGGCCTTGCGGGAACGCCACGGGCCGCCGGTGGTCTTCACCAGCGCCTACACCGATGCGGCCACGCGCGACCGGGCCATGGCCCTGGCCCCGCTGGCCTTCCTGTCCAAGCCCATCAGCCCGCAGGACATCCGCCACCTGGTGGCCGGGCTGGCCGCGCAGCCTTCGCCTTCCTGAAGTCCAACCATCCTGCCTCGTCTTTAGCCGCCGTCGCCGTCAGGTTCCACGCCTTCAGGCGGGCCTAACTTCCGGGGTGCGGCGCCGCGCTCCACACCGGGCGAAAAAACGGCCACGGGCCGCGAGAGTTCGACTCCGGGCAGGGCCGCCAAAAGCGCGGCATGGGCCTGCTCCAACTGCCCGCACAGGGCGAGCAGCGGAACCATGGCCGCGCCTTCGGCCAGGGCGCGCTCCAGCGTGGCGGCGGCGGCGCTTACCCCCACCGCCCCGAGATTTCCGGCCACACCCCGCAGACTGTGGGCCATCTGCCTGGCCCCGGCCATGTCCCCGCCCTCGATGGTCCGGCAGATGTTCGCCGCCTGGCCGGTGTAACCTTCGGCGAACTGCTCCAAAAGCTCGCGGTACAGGGCCGGGTCGCCGCCCAGGCGTTCCAGGCCGTCGGCCACGTCCAGCTCCGGCAAGCCGCCGGGAGCGGCACGCCCGACTTCCGGAGCAGGGTGTTCCCCCATGCCCGGCACGGACCGCCGTGCATGGCGCATGAGCGCCTCGTACAGCGCGCCGGGCGAGATGGGCTTGGTCACGTGATCGTTCATGCCTGCGGCCAGGGCGCGCTCCCGATCCGAGGCCATGGCGTGGGCCGTCATGGCGATGACCGGCAGCCCGCGCAGGGCCTCGGTCTCGCGGATGCGCCGGGTGGTCTCGTAGCCGTCCATGCCCGGCATCTGGATGTCCATGAGCACGGCATCAAAGGACTCCACGGCCAAGAGGGCCAGGGCGGTTTCGCCGTCGCCCGCCACAATCACTCCCACGCCCACGCGCTCCAGCATGCCCTGGGCCACCTGCTGGTTTATCTCGTTGTCTTCCACCAGCAGCACGCGAAGACCCGCCAAGGACCGCCGCGCAGCCTCGTCCTGGCCCGGGGTGGGGCGGACCGTGCTGACGGCCTTGCCGCCGAATATTTCAGCCAGGGTGTTGAGCAGGAGCGACGGGCTCACCGGCTTCATGAGCAGGGCTGCCACCAGACCGCTTTCCGGCAGGCGGGCCAGGGCCTCGCGGTCGTGGGCGGTGAGCATGACCACGGCGGGCTTGGGCGAAAGCGTGGCATCCTGGCTGATGCGCCGGGCGACCTCGGCCCCATCCGGGTCGGGCATGCGCCAATCCAGGATGGCCAGCTCAAAGGGCCGTCCTTCCTGAACCGCCTGGGCCAGCAGGGCCAGGGCTTCGGTTCCGTCCGCGGCCTGTTCCGGCAACATGCCCAGGCGGGCCAGGGCCGTGGCCAGGATCTCCCTGGCGGCGCGGCTGTCGTCGGCCACCAGCACGCGCCGGCCGGCCAGGGATTCCGGGACCGGCCCGCGCTCCTGCTCCGCCGCCAGGGGCAGGGAGAGTTCAAAGCGAAACTCGCTGCCCCGGCCCGGCGTGCTGGCCACGGTGATCTCGCCGCCCATGAGCTGCACCAGGCGCTGGGAGATGGACAGTCCGAGCCCGGTGCCGCCGAAGCGCCGCGTGGTGGAGGCGTCGGCCTGGGTAAAGGGCAGGAAAAGGTCGGCCTGCTGCTCCGGGGTCATGCCGATGCCCGTATCGCGCACGGAAAAGGCCAGGCGCGCCTGCCCGGGCAGAGACGCGGGCAGCGAGGCCACGGCGATGCGCACCTCGCCGGACTCGGTGAACTTCACCGCGTTGCCCGTGAGGTTCACCAGCACCTGGCCCAGGCGCAACGGGTCGCCCATGAGGCGGCGGGGCACGTCCCCGGCCACGTCGACCAGAAGCTCCAGGCCCTTTTCGTGGGCCTTCACGGCCAGCATGCCCGAAAGGTCGTCCAGCACCAGGTCCAGGTCGAAGTCCACGGACTCGGTGCTGAGCATGCCCGCCTCCACCTTGGAGAAGTCCAGGATGTCGTTCAGGATGCCCAGAAGCGAGCGGGCGGCCCGGTCGATCTTGGTCAGGTAGTCGCGCTGCTTGGGCGAAAGCTCCGTGGTCAGCGCCAGGTGGGCCATGCCGATGACCGCGTTCATGGGCGTGCGTATCTCGTGGCTCATGTTGGCCAGAAACTCGCCCTTGGCGCGGCTGGCGGCCTCGGCCTGGGCGGCCAGGGCCTCGGCCCTGGCGGTGGTGATCTCCAGCTGCCTGCCCGCCTCGCGCACGCGCTCCTCCATCTGCTTGCGCAGGGTGATGTCGAGCATGAAGCCGCTCCAGACCGTGAGCGGGGAGCCTGCCAGCTTGCGCGGGCGCGACATGAGATGCACCCACTTCACCCGGCCGGTGGGCGTAAGGACGCGCACCTCGGCGTTGAAGATGCCACCGGCCACGGTGGCCATGCGGTCCACGGCCAGCAGGCGCTCGCGGTCCTCCGGGTGCACCAGGGGCACGATGCCCTGGCGGCTGCCCAGCACCGTGTCCGGGGCCACCTCGAAAATCTCGCTGAAGCGCGGGCTCAAGTACTGGTACCAGCTCTCTCCGTTCTCATCCTGCACAAAGTCGTACAGCACCAGGGGCACGGTGTCGGCGATGCGCTGGTGGCGCTCCGTGGCCTCGCGCAGGGCGGCCTCCATCTCCGTGCGCTCGGTGATGTTGTACAGCACGCAGTGGGTGCGCAGGAAATGCCCGGCCCGGTCGCGCTGCACGCGGCCCTCCAGCATCACCACAAGGACGCGCCCGTCCTTGCGCGTCAGGCGCAGTTCGCCGGAGCTGTGGCCGCGCGCCAGCAGCGCCGCGAAGCGCGCCGGGAACTCCGCGCGCTGCTCCGGCGCCCAGAACTCGCCGAAGCTGCGGCCCAGCAGCTCCTCGCGCTTCTCACCCAGCAGGGCGCACAGCTCGTCGTTGACATCAAGGTAGCGGCCCTGCTCGTCCAGGGACTGGTAGGCCACGGGCGAATTCTCGAACAGCATGCGGAAGCGGCTCTCGCTCTCGGCCACGGCCTGCTGGGCCAGCTTCTGGTCGGTGATGTCCGAGCAGAAGCCGTCCATGTGGTCCACGCGGCCATCAGCCCCGCGCACGGCGCGGATGCTGAGCGACACCCAGCGCGACTCGCCCTGCGCGGTCTTGCGCTCCACCTCGTAGTTCAGCACCTCGCCCTTTTCGGCCAGCTCGGCCAGCAGGCGCTCGCGGTCCCGCGGGTCCCTGTACACCTGGGTGGCGATGGAGGTGACGCTTCGCACCATGTCTTCCGGGCTGGCATAGCCGTACATGCGCGCGTAGTAGGGGTTCACCTCCAGGTAGCGCCCCTCCGGCGTGGAGCGGAAAATGCCCACCGGCGCGTTGGCGTACAGCTCGCGCAGGGCCTGCTCGCTCTGGTTCAGGGCTTCCAGGGCCTCGCGGCGCTCGGTGATGTCGGACACGAAACCGTGCCAAAGAGTGCCGCCGTCGGCCTCGCGCTGGGGCACGGCGTTGCCCGAGAGCCAGCGCACCTCGCCGCCATCGAAACGCACGCGGTACTCCAACTGCCAGGGCTTCAGGCTCCGGGCGCTCTCCAGGATGGAGGCATCCACCCGGGCGGCGTCATCGGGGTGCAGCACCCGGTTCACGGCAGCCGCGCTTTCGCGCAGGGCTGCGGGATCCAGCCCGTAGATCTCGCGCACGCCCTCGCTGACGTAGGGGAAGCAGGAGGAGCCGTCGGGCCGGAGCAGATACTGGAAGACCATGCCCGGCACGCGGCTGGCGATCTTCTGCAGACGGTCGGCCAGTTCGTGGGCCTCGTCCTCGGCCCGCTTGCGCTCGGTGACGTCGAAGAAGGTCACCAGCACGCCGCCGTCCAGCAGGATGCCCGAGGCGATGACGGTGCGCTCCTGCCCGTCGCGGCAGGTCATGCGGTATTCCTGGGCCTCCACGTCGCTGCCGGTCTCCATGGCCCTGGCCACGGCGCCGTACCACATGAGCCGGGCCCGCTCGCGGTATTCCGGGTCCGGGTGGGCCAGTTTGGACCATTCCTCGATGGTGGGGATCTGCTCCTTGGCGTAGCCGAAGGTGCGCAGGAAACGGTCGTTCAGGTCCTGGAACACGCCCTCGCCGGTGAGGTAGGCCATGGGCACGGTGGAGGAGTTGAACAGCTTGCGGAAGCGGGCCTCGCTCAAGCGCAGGGATTCCTCCACCGCCTTGCGCTCGGTGATGTCCTCCTTCACGGCCAGATAGTGGGTGATGGCCCCGGAAGCGTCGCGGATGGCCGAGATGGACGCGGACTCCCAGTATTCGGCCCCGTCCTTGCGGCGGTTCTTGAACTCCCCGCGCCATTCGCGCCCGGCGCTGATGTCCTCCCACATGCTGCGGTAGCCTTCCGGAGGCATGGTGCCGGACTTGAGGATGCGCGGGTTCTGGCCCAGGGCCTCCTCCGGCGCGTAGCCCGTGGTCTCGGTGAACTTGGGGTTCACGTACTCGATGCTGCCGTCCAGGCCGGTGATGAGCACCGTGGCCGGGCTCTGTTCCACCGCGCGGGAAAGCTTGCGGGCCACTTCCTCGCTTTGGCGCAGGGCCTCCTCCCGGGCCTGGATGTCCTGCCCCGCGCGGCGCAGCAGACAGAAAATCCCGGCGAGCTGGAGGACCAGGAGCCCGCCCAGCCCGATGCCCGCCAGCAGCCCGCCGCGCAGGTGCGCTTCGGAGTCTTGGGTCAGCCACCAGAAGAACAGCAATTCGCTGCCGGCGGCAAAGAGGAAAAGGAGCGCGCCCAAGCGCCGAAGAACCATGAAAACCGCCCCGCAGGGGACATTTGGCCAACCCCGACGCCAAATGGACCGGCTGGCATTTTCCGCGCTGCGCCTATGTGATAACTATTCCATATCCCCGCCACGGGTTGAGCACAAGGCCCGCGGCAAAAACACAAGGGAGCCTGCCACCCGCCGCCCAAGTGCCAGACCATGCGCCAGAGTGCCGTTCTCGACACCTGGAGCGGCCCTCATGCATACGCTTATGTCAGCGTTGACATAACGACGCAAATGCTGCGCGCCAGGCGGCGCAGCGCATGAGGGGCCGATATTCATGACACGCTGGGATGATACGACGGAGCAGCCCGGGGACGCGGACGGCAGCGCCCGATCCGGATCTGCGGACGGGGCCGCCATGGCCGCGCCGGTCATCCGCCTGCACCTGTGGCTGGAACACGGCGAGGAGCTGTACTTCGGCATGGGCCGGGCCCAGCTGCTCATGAACGTGGAGCGCCTGGGGTCCATCAAGCGCGCGGCCGAGCACATGGGCATGAGCTACCGCGCAGCCTGGGGCAAGCTGCAGCAAAGCGAGCGCGCCCTGGGCGTGAAGCTGCTGGAGAACCGCGGCGCGAAATGCGAGGGCCTGCGCCTGACCGATGCGGCCCGGGCCCTGGTGGCGGCCTTCGAAACCTGGTTCGCCGCCGTGGAAAAAGCCTCCCAGGAGGCGGCCAAGCTCCTGCTGCCCTTCGCCGTCCAACCCTTCCCCCAAGACAGCCCGCAAGCCCCCCTGCCGGGCGACCCGCCAGAGGTTTTGACCGGGCTGACCCCGCCCCCGAACGGTGCCAAACCTCGAATATGCTAAATATAACATATTGATTTTATGAGTTTTTTCTTCATTTTTCGTTGACCGGCCCAAACGACTATGTCTAATCAGGCATAGAAAATCGGCCGCGGAACACTGGATCAACACCGGAGCGCCAGGCGGCCTGGCACCGGGCAGCATATCAACGGAGGAGGATGCGTATGGGCATCTCACGGCGAACGTTTCTGAAAGCCACCGGGGCGGGCGCAGTCGGCCTGGCCCTGGGGCAGCTGGGCCTCGACCTCAAGCCCGCCCGGGCCTATGCGGCGGGCCTGAAGATCGAGGGGGCCAAAGAGGTCATCTCCATCTGCCCCTTCTGCTCCTGCGGGTGCAACACCCTGGTGCACGTGAAGGACGGCAAGATCATCAACGTGGAAGGCGATCCGGACTACCCCATCAGCGCGGGCGGCCTGTGCGCCAAGGGTGCGGCCCTGAAGAGCCTGCACACCAGCTCCGAGCGCCTGACCAAGCCCATGTACCGCGCTCCCGGCAGCGCCAAGTGGGTGGAGAAGGACTGGGACTGGATGCTTGAAAAGATCGCGCGCAAGGTGAAGGACCAGCGCGATAAGGACTTCACCCTGAAGAACGCCGACGGCGTCGAGGTCAACCGCCTCGAGACCGTCTTCTCCCTGGGCTCCTCCCAGATGTCCAACGAAGAGTGCTCCGTCGCTCACCAATCTCTGCGCAGCCTGGGTATCGTCCACATGGACCACCAGGCCCGAGTCTGACACAGCCCCACTGTACCGGCTCTGGCAGAGTCGGTTGGACGCGGCGCGATGACGAATCACTACACGGACATCGGCAACGCCGATGCCATCCTGATCATCGGCAGCAATGCCGCTGAACACCATCCCATCTCTTTCCGCTGGGTTTTGAAGGCCAAGGAAAAGGGCGCCACGGTCATCCACGTGGACCCCAAGTTCTCGCGCACTTCCGCCCGCAGCAGCTACCACGTGCCCCTGCGTTCCGGCACGGACATCGCCTTCATGGGCGGCATGTGCCGGTACATCCTGGAAAAGAAGCTGTACTTCGCCGAGTACGTGAACGAGTACACCAACGCGAGCTTCCTGGTGGGCGAGAAGTACTCCTTCAAGGACGGCCTCTTCGCAGGCTTCGACCCGGCCAAGAAGAAATACGACAAGAGCCAGTGGGCCTTTGAGAAGGACGAGAAGGGCCTGGTCAAGCGCGACAAGACCTTCCAGCACCCCCGCTGCGTCATCAACGTGCTCAAGAACCACTACGAGCGCTACAACCTCGACCTCGTCTCCCAGGTCACCGGCGTCAGCAAGGAGAACCTGGTCAAGGTGTACGAGAGCTTCGCCGCCACGGGCAAGGCCGACAAAGCCGGCACCATCATGTACGCCCTGGGCTGGACCCAGCACACCGTGGGCGTGCAGAAC
>CAYUOW010000005.1:0-57127 GCA_964446455.1 uncultured Desulfocurvus sp. | reverse complement strand
GACTCTCCAACACAAGCACGGGGCGCTGCCCCTTGACCCCGCCAGAGGGCGAACGGCCCTCTGGACGCCCGGGGCCGCGGGTTGGGCGGTCCGCAAAAGCCGGACCGCCAAACCGGCGGAAGTGTTTCCGGCGGGAGCGGCATGGGCGGGGGCCTGAAAGAGAGTGTGCCGGTGCACCAGTCCGACATCTCAGTTGGGCACCCCTGCAAGCGAAGCGGCCGGGCTCGAACGTCTGTTCGAACCCGGCCGCTTCGCTTGCCATGAGGGGGTCTGGGGGGAATCATTCCCCCCAGCCGCCGGAGGCATCTTTCTCTCGCTACAACGCCTGCGGGCGCTCGATCCACTTGTTGACCACGGGCGCGACATAGCTGCCGAACTGGTCGAGCAGCGCGCCGGGCGTGGGCGCGGAGAGCAGCATGGTGCGGTGCAGGGGCTGGATGAAGCCCTGGGTCACGGCGTTGTCCAGGAAGGCGCACAGGCTGGTGTAGTAGCCGTCCACGTCCAGCAGGCCGCAGGGCTTTTTGTGAAAGCCCAGCTGCGCCCAGGTGAGCATCTCGCACAGTTCCTCCAGGGTGCCCATGCCGCCGGGCAGGGCGATGAAGGCGTCGGAGAGCTCGGCCATGAGCGCCTTGCGCTCGTGCATGGAGCCCACGATGTGCTGCTCGGTGAGGCCGGTGTGGGCGATTTCCTTCTTTTGCAGGGCCGTGGGGATGACGCCGATGACCTCGCCCCCGGCGGCCAGGGCGGCGTCGGCCAGGGCGCCCATGAGGCCCACGTTGGACCCGCCGTACACGCAGGTGATGCCGCGCCGGGCCAGTTCCGCGCCCATGTCCTGGGCGGCTTTCAGATAGTCGGGCTTGTTGCCGGGGTTCGAACCCAGAAAGACGCAGACGCGCTTCATGTGGAGCTCCTGTATGAGTGGGTGGTGTGGGGGATTACGCCATCTGGTCGCGCAGCTGGCGGAAAATTTCCTGCAATTGGATGGGGGTGGCCTCAATCTCGTTGATGCGCATGCGCCGGATGTGCCCCACGAGGTTGCCGCGCGGGGTGGTGGTACGCTCGAAGAGGATCTCGCGGTTCTGGGCGCGGCCCAGGGGGATGGCGCAGGTCCAGGCCTCCGGCGATTCCTGGAACCAGGAAGCGGGCGGCGCGCCCTCGGGCGAGAGTACATCCACGAGGCGGCGCACGCTTTGGCCGCCGGGCAGGCCGAGGAAGTCTCCCCGGTCGGAGCGGATGACGGCGGGCAGGTCCAGGAAGGCCGCCTCGGGCGTCTGCGGATCCGGGAAGAGCGGCCCGGGCTTGGGTTCGCGCCCCAGGGCGTAGGAGGCCAGCGGGCCGTCCGGTCCATGCACGGTAACGATCTTGCGCGCCGTGAGCACGGTGTCCTCGGGTTGCGAGGCCGGCCCTGCGAGGGGGGCGTCGGACATTTCCTGTCCGGGCGCTTGCGCGGGCGGGGCGATGGAGGCCTCGGCCCTGGGCGCGGGCGCGGAGACAAGTGGCGAGGCGGGCGGCTGCTGGGCCTTGGCCGCGCGCAGCTCGGCCAGCAGCTCGGCCACCAGGGCCTTGGACGCGGCTTCCAGGGTGGCCAGGTTGCGCACCTCGGCCTCCAGCTGCTCCACGCGTTGGCGCGCGTGGTCCTGGGCCTGGGCCAGTTCGGCCAGGCGCGTTGCCAGGCCCTCGGCCAGGGCGGAGTCCTGGACCGGGGCTGCCGTGTGTGTGGCGGCCGCAGCGGGCTTGTTTTGTGCTATCGATAAGCGACGATTAAGCGGATACTCTTTGAATTCAGCACTCAAGGCCTGAGATGTCTGCAGGATCGACAAGCCTTGCGCAAAGAGGTCGCGGATGCGCAGGCACACGTCCAGGGCTTCCGGATGCAGGCGCACGGGCTTTCCTTCCCGCGCCACGGGCAGGAAGGTGGGGAATTTGCTGCGGTAGCTCTTGATGGTCGTTTCCGACACCCCGAGCGCCTGGGCCAAATCCCGATGCGTGTAGCTCTCCGTGCCCATGCGGGCCCCTTCGCGGCACCTTGCCGCCGTCTATCGTCGCTTGCCGATGCGGGCAGAAATCTGCCGTGGCCCAGCGCTTTCCTGCTTTCCGATAGCCCGCGCCCCAGGCGGCGTCAAGGCCCGGAGGCGCAGGGTGCGAGGCCGGCGGGCAAACGCCCGCACGCGGATCCGGGTGTGCTTTTTCCCTTGGCTCGGGCAGGGAAATCGGTCTATAGCTCCCTGAACCGCGCTCCGGCGCCGCCTTCTTTCCTCCCCGCCGCATCCTGGTGGGCACGCGGCCCGGACCCAGTTACACGGCCCGTCCCGCGCCCCCCGGCAATTTCCGCGGGCAGGCTTGCGGGCGCTTCGGCCCCCAAGGAGCAGCATCTGATCGTGACCGTATCGCCACGCGGGCAAGCCGCCCGCTGCAAAAGATCTCCGGCCTGGACCTTCCGGGCCCTTCGCGTCTTGGCCCTGCTGGCTGGCGTGTTCGTCATCGCCGCCTGCGCGCCCTTGTCGTCGCTGCCCGTGCGTTCCGCCTCGGCCTCCGGCGACCCCGACCCCATCCGCGCCGAGAATTCCGACCTGCTGGCCGAGCAGAATCTGCCCGGCTCCGAACGCTATCAGGTGACGCCCCCGCGCGAACTGCCCGGCCCCCTGCCCGGCCGCGTGCCCCTGACCCCTCCGGGCCGCCCCGGCAATCTGCGCCTGCCCGGCCTGGCCGAGGCCCCGCCCAAGGCCACGGACATTCCCGAATTTCCCACCCTGGACGACCTGGAAGTGGAAGCCCGCCTGGAACGCCTGGCCAAGCTGCCGCCGTCGCTGGGCCTCGACATCGTGCGCACGGGCCTGACCCAGAAGGGCCGCCGCTACCGCCGCGCGGGCACCTCGCCCGTCACCGGCTTCGACTGCTCCGGCTTCACCCAGTGGACCTTCCGCCAGCACGGCGTGAATCTGCCGCGCACCGCCCAGGAGCAGTACCACGCGGGCATCCGCATCAGCACCAGCGAACTGCGCGCCGGCGACCTGGTGTTCTACAAGATCAACCGCCGCGGCCGCTGGCATGTGGGCATCTACATGGAAGACGACGTGTTCGTGCACAGCCCCAGGCCCGGCCGGGGCATTTCCGAAGCGAACATGCACGACGGCTACTGGGCCAAACGCTTCCTGGGCGCGCGCCGCTACACGCGCTAGCTTCTCCATATGAGCGCCCGGGCCTCCCTGTACGTGCACGCGCCCTTCTGCAGGGCCAAGTGCCGTTACTGCGCCTTCTTCTCTGCTCCCACTGGCTCCCAGGGGCCGGAGGCGCAGGCCCTCTCCCGCTACCTTGCCGCCCTTGAGGCCGAGATGGACGCCCAGGCCCAGGCCTTTGGCCGCGTCTGCGCGCCCACGCTGTTCTTCGGCGGCGGCACGCCGAGTCTGCTGGGCGCGGACGCCTTGGCGCGCATCTTTGCCGCCCTGCGCCAGCGTTTCGACCTGGAGCCGGATGCGGAGATCACCCTGGAGGCCAACCCGGATTCGGCCACGCCGGGACTTTTGCGCGCCGCGCGGGAGCTTGGCGTGAACCGCCTGAGCCTGGGCGTGCAGAGCCTGGACGATGCGGCGCTTCTCCGCCTGGGCCGCGCCCACGACGCGGAGCAGGCCCGCGCGGCCTTTGCGGCCGCCCGTGCGGCGGGCTTCGGCAACATCGGCCTGGACCTGATCTTCGGCCTGCCGGGGCAGGGCGTGGAAGATTGGCTTGCCACCCTGCGCCAGGCCGTGGCCCTGGGCCCGGAGCATCTGTCCTGCTACGGCCTGACCGTGGAGCCCGGCACGCCCCTGGCCGGGGATGCCGCCACCCTGGCCGCGCTGCCGGACGAGGACCAGCAGGCCGAGATGTTCCTGCGCGGGTCCGAGCTGCTGGAGGGCGCCGGGTACGAGCACTACGAGATTTCCAACTTCGCCAGGCTCTCCGGCGGGCAGAGCCACCGCTGCCGACACAACATGTCCTGCTGGCGTGGCGAGGATGTGCTGGCCTTCGGACCTGCGGCCGTGTCCACCATGGCCGTGGAAGGTGGCCGGGCGCGCTGGGCCAACCCGGCCAGCCTGGAAGAATGGGAGGCGCTGACGCTTTCAGGGCGCGCCGGGCAGGCCAACCGCGAGACGCTGAGCCCGGACATCCGCGCCTGCGAGGGGCTCATGCTGGCCCTGCGCACGGCCGACGGCCTGGACCTTGCGATCTACGCAGCCGCCACCGGGAATGATTTGCGTACCACCCACGCAGCGCTGCTGGACCAGCTGGGCCGGGCCGGGCTGGTGCTGCTTGCGCATGGCCGCCTGCGCCTTACGCGTTCGGGCATGCTGGTGTCGAACAGCGTCATCCGCGCCCTGGGGTTCGAGGCCACTCCAGAGAATATTTCCTGATTGCGCAGAAAAATGCTGCCCGGGAGCCCTTGACCTGGGCGGGTTTTCGAGACTACCCATTGCGCCGCCTTGCTCGCCGGAGCCTGGATATTTCTAGAGAATGTTGATACTACGCAGTCACGATCGGCACTCGCCGGATTTTCCTGAATATATCAAAAGTACGAAATCGCGAACCCCAAAAAAACGCGTAAGGAAGCCTCAATGACCCAAATCCCCATGCCCGCCGATTTGCCTGAAGTCATCCTGAACGACAACGCCAAGGTGGTGCTTGCGCGCCGGTACCTGCGCAAAGGTCCGGACGGCAAGCCCTACGAGCTGCCCACCGAGCTCTTTTGGCGCGTGGCGGCCAAGATCGCCGAGCAGGAGGGGAACTTCAAGGGCGGCAAGGCCAAGATGGCCGCGCGGGCGCGGGAATATTACGACCTGCTGACCAGCTTCAAGTTCCTGCCCAATTCGCCCACCCTGATGAACGCGGGCACGGACCTGGGCCAGCTGGCCGCCTGCTTCGTGCTGCCCGTGGGCGACAGCATCGAGGAAATTTTCGACGCCGTGAAGCACGCGGCGCTCATCCACAAGTCCGGCGGCGGCACGGGCTTCTCCTTCTCGCGCCTGCGCCCCACGGATTCCCGCGTGGGCAGCACCGGCGGCGTGGCCTCCGGCCCGCTGTCCTTCCTGCGCATCTTCAACACCGCCACGGAGCAGA
This sequence comes from uncultured Desulfocurvus sp., assembly GCA_964446455.1. Lineage (GTDB taxonomy): Bacteria > Desulfobacterota > Desulfovibrionia > Desulfovibrionales > Desulfovibrionaceae > Humidesulfovibrio. Next base: position 52,036 of record CAYUOW010000005.1, on the reverse strand, counting down.
TCAAGCAGGGCGGCACCCGCCGCGGCGCCAACATGGGCATCCTGCGCGTGGACCACCCGGACATCCTGCGCTTCATCAAGGCCAAGGAGCGCGAGGGCGAGCTGAACAACTTCAACCTCTCCGTGGGCCTCACCGAAGCCTTCATGAAGGCCGTGGACAAGGACGAGGAATACGACCTCGTCGCCCCGAACACCAAGGAAGTGCGCGAGCGCCTGAAGGCGCGCGAGGTCTTCGCCATGCTGGTGCAAAAGGCCTGGGAGTCCGGCGATCCGGGCATGGTCTTCCTCGACCGCATCAACCGCGACAATCCCACCCCGCAGCTGGGCGAGATCGAAGCCACCAACCCCTGCGGCGAGCAGCCCCTGCTTCCCTACGAGGCCTGCAACCTGGGCTCCATCAACCTGGCGCTGTTCTTTGACGAGAACGCCCCGGACCGCATCGACTGGAACGGGCTGCGCACCGTCATCCACCAGAGCGTGCGCTTCCTCGACAACGTCATCGAGGCCAGCGTGTACCCGCTGCCGCAGATCACCGACATGGTGCGCACCAACCGCAAGATCGGCCTGGGCCTCATGGGCTTTGCCGACCTCTTGTACCAGCTGGACGTGCCCTACAACTCCCAGGACGGCGTGACCCTGGCCGAGCGCCTCATGGCCTTCATCCAGGACGAGAGCAAGCTGGCCAGCAAGGCCCTGGCCGACGAGCGCGGCGCCTTCCCCGCCTACGAGGGCAGCACCTTCGCCGCCAAGAAGCAGGGCCCCTACCGCAACGCCACCACCACCACCATCGCGCCCACGGGCACCCTGTCCATCCTGGCGGGCTGCTCTTCCGGCATCGAGCCGCTCTTCGCTCTCAGCTTCGTGCGCAACGTCATGGACGGCGACAAGCTTGTGGAGGTGAACCCCTACTTCGAAGAGGCCGTGAAAAAGGCCGAGGCCTTCAGCCCCAAGCTCATGGAAGAGGTCGCCAAGGTCGGCACCATCCAGAACATGGACTACCTGCCCGAGAACATCCGCCGCATCTTCGTCACCGCCATGGACATCGAGCCCATCTGGCACCTGAAGATGCAGGCCGCCTTCCAGAAGTACACCGACAACGCCGTGTCCAAGACCGTGAACCTGCCCAATTCCGCCACGCAGGAAGACATCTGGGACATCTACTGGAAGGCCTACGAGTACGGCTGCAAGGGCGTGACCGTGTACCGCGACGGCTGCAAGGCCAGCCAGGTGCTCTGCACCGGCGACGGCCAGGAGAAGAAGGACGGTCTGGACGAGACCGGCAAGCCCAAGACCGTGGTGCGCAAGCGCCCGGACATCGTCTACGGCTTCACCCAGAAGGTCGACACCGGCCTGGGCGCCCTCTACCTCACCATCAACGAGCAGGACGGCAAGCCCTTCGAGGTCTTCGCCACCATCGGCAAGTCCGGCAAGTCCATCACGGCCAAGGCCGAGGCCATCGGACGCCTGGTCTCCCTCGCCCTGCGCAGCGGCGTGGAGGTGCGCGACATAGTCGAGCAGCTCAAGGGCATCGGCGGCGAACACCCGAAGTTCCAGAAGAAGATCCTGCTGCAGTCCATCCCCGACGCCGTGGCCTGGGTGCTGGAGAACCGCTACATGAGCGGCGAGAAGCACGCCAGCAGCCACGCCAACGGGCTGACCAAGGACACCTGCCCCGAATGCGGCGAGGTGCTGACCTTTGAAGAAGGCTGCAACTGCTGCAAGAGCTGCGGATATACCAAGTGCGGGTAGGCTAGGGAAAGAGCCTCCGGCGGCCAGGGGGTATGCACCCCCTGGACCCGCTGGGCAAACGAAATGGCCTGGGCCGAGTGGAACTCGGCCCAGGCCATTTCGTTTGCGGAGGTGTCAGAGCAGGGGCGTTTCATGCGTCATTGCGGACGGGCGTTCTTACGGGTTGGCAGAATGGTTGAGTAGATCAACCATTTGTGAGGTCTTGCTCCGCCGGGTGTAGCGCCCGGCTCTAGGGGCGGGCAAGAGGCGGCAAAGGGAGTCCAGAAGGCCTGGTGCCCGTGGAGCGGGTGCTTTTTGGCGGCGTACGGGGCAGGCCCCGGCAGTCTTGCCTACTCGCCTTTCGCCTTGCGCTCCTGCGCGGCCACCAGGGCGCGTTCCAGTTCCGGGGTCTGCACGGGCTTGCTGATGTAGTCGTCCATGCCCGCGGCGAGGAACTTCTCGCGGTCGCCGGTCAGGGCGTAGGCGGTCATGGCGATGATGTAGGCGGGCGGGCGTCCGGCCGCGCTGTCGAACTGGCGGATGGCCCTGGTGGCCTCCAGGCCGTCCAGCTCAGGCATCTGCACGTCCATGAGGATGCAGTCGAAGCTGCGGTTTTTGGCGGTTTCTATGGCCTCCACGCCGTTGGAGACGATGGTGATCTGGTGTCCCAGCCGGGCCAGCTGCTGGCGCATGTACATCTGGCTGATGCGGTCGTCCTCGGCCATCAGGATGGCCAGGGCCACGGCAGGGGCGGCAGCGGGGGCGCCCTGGAGCAGCACCGTGCGCGGAGAGGAGCCCGCGACAGCCGGAGCCATGGGCAGGAACACGCAGATGCTGGCGCCCTGGCCGAGTTCGCTGTCCACCACGATATGCCCGCCCATGAGCTCCACCATGCGCTTCACGATGGCCAGGCCCAGGCCCGCGCCCTCGTGCTTGCGGGTGTAGGAGCTGTCCGTCTGGGTGAAGCGCTCGAACACGTGGGGGATCTTGTCCTCCGGGATGCCGGGGCCGGTGTCGCTGACACAGAGATAGACGCGCTGCAGGCCCGGTTCTGCCGGGTCGGGCCGGGCCCAGATTTCCAGGTCCACGCCGCCCTCGCGCGTGAACTTCACGGCGTTGCCCACCAGGTTGAACAGGACCTGGCGCAGGCGGGCCTCGTCGCCCAAAAATGGCCGCGCGGCCGATTCATCCACGCGCAGGGTGAGCGTTATGCCGCGCCGCTCGGCGTTCAGGGCGAACACGCGCAGCACGGACTGTCCGAGTTCCTGGAGCTTCAGGGGCGCGTGCACCAGCGGCAGCTTGCCCGACTCCACGCGGGAGAAGTCCAGGATGTCGTTCAAGAGGTCCAGCAGCCGGCGCGAGGACTGGTAGGCCAGCTCCACGAACTCGCGCTGCTCCCCGGCCAGGTTGCCGCTCATGAGCAGCTGCAGCATGCCGAGCACGCCGTTCATGGGCGTGCGTATCTCGTGGCTCATGTTGGCCAAGAATTCGCTCTTGGCCTTGTTGGCGGTCTCGGCCGCGTCGCGGGCGCGGGTCAACTCGCCCTTGGCCGCGTGCAGCTCGGTCAGGTCCACGTCCAGGCAGTACAGTTCCTTGCGGTTGTCGCCCAGGCCCTGCATCACGTGGCAGGAGAACACGGGCACGGGCGCGCCGTCCTTGCGCATGAGCTCCAGCTCGGCCGAGGGGATGGGTACGCCGTCCTCCACCCAGGCGCGTACGTGCTCGATGACGGCCGGGCGCATGGGCTCGGGGATGATGAGGTCCTCGAGCTTGCGGCCCAGGGCTTCTTCGGCCTTGTAGCCGTACAGGGCCTCGCTGGCGGCGTTCCAGTAGATGACCGTGCGGTCCTGGTCGTAGCCCTGCACGGCGATGGCCGGCACCTGGTCGAAAAGCGTGCGGAAGCGCGCCTCGCTCTGCTTCAGGGAGTCGGCGATGCGCTTCTGCTCGGAGATGTCCTGGAAGAAGCCGATGGTGGCCGGGCCGTCGGGCAGGTTGATGGTGGACACCGTGGCGTGGGTGGGGATGATGCGGCCGAAGCGGTCGATGACATCGATCTCGTACTGGCTGGCGGCGCCCTGGCCTTCCTCGCGCCTTCTGGCGCGCTCGGCGAATTCCTCCACATGATGCGGGGCCACGAACTCCGGGATGTATCTGCCGAAGAGCTGCATGCGCGACTCGTACCCCAGGGCCGTGGCCATGTACGGGTTGGCGTAGAGCAGGCGCAGGTCGCGGGCGATGGCGATGGGCAGGGCCGCGGAGTCGAACACGGAGCGGTAGAAGCTCTCGCGCTGCTCCAGCACGGCCTGGGCGGCCTTCTGGGTGGAGATGTCGCGCAGGAGGCAGTGGGTGCAGCGGAAGCTGCCGTCAGGCCCGCGCTCGGCCATGCCGTCGATGTTCAGGGTGAAGGGGGTGCCGTCCTTGCGCCAGGCCGTGCACTCGAAGCCCGTGGAACGGCCGGTCTCTTTCATGGCCATGAAGTTGGCCAGCAGGAACTCGTGGTTGCACGGCTCGATGAAGCTGCTGAAACTCCGGCCCAGGACTTCCGCCCTGGTGTAGCCGAAGAGATCCAGCCAGCCTTGGCTCATGGCGCGCAGGCGGCCTTCGGCGTCCAGGGAATGGTAGGCCAGGGGCGCGTTCTCCAGCAGGCCCAAGGTGCGGGTCTCGCTCGCGGCGAGCAGGGCCCTGGTGTGCGCCAGCTCTGCGCGCAGGGCATCGTTCTCTTTGGCCAGAGCTTCGCGGGTGGTGGCGTCTTCCTCGTTCTGGCGCAGTGTCACGGCATTGTCTCCAAAAGGCGCAGGTGGGCCTTGGCCATTGGAAGCGGGGGACCAACAAACAGAGTAGCAGAACTACGTATGAGTGGCAACCGCGGGCGGCTGCGGGTCAGGAACTCAACCCGCCGCGGGTGGGAACATGCGCCGTTCGCGCTCCACCAGCTCCGCCAGGGTGACGGAGTCGTACACGCCCTCAAGGGCGGCGCGGGCCTGGTCCCACACGCTCATGAACACGCAGGCGCCCTTGAGTGGGCAGGGCTGCGGGGTGTCGGCCCGGCAATCCACGGGCGACATGGCTCCGTTGTACAGGCGGATGACCTGGCCCACGGTGATCTCCGCGCCCGGCCTGGCCAGGCAGAAGCCCCCGGCCTTGCCCCGGCGCGACTCCACGAAGCCCGCCTGGCGCAGCTCCAGCAGGATGCCGTCCAGGAAGCGCTTGGGGATGGCCTGGGCCTGGGCGATGTCTCCGGCCGAGAGCACGGGATCGGCCGGGCTGGCCTCGGCCTGGCGGGCCAGCTGGAACAGGGCGCGCAGGGCGTACTGGCAGCGTTGGGTCAGTTGCATGGCGTGGCTCCTAGGTGGCCGCGGGGCCGCTCAGCAGGCAGATGGCCATGTCCGCGCGGGTGTTGTAGTCCGCCTCCAGCTGTTCGCCCGTGGCGGAATCGATGGCGATGCGCGAGAGCAGGCGGATGCCCAGCTGCTCGCACAGGGCCTCGAAGTCCTTGATGCTGAAGAAGCGGATGGACGGCGAGGACCACCAGGGGAAGGGCAGGCCCTCGGTGACGGGCGAGGTGCCGTTCTCCTGAAGCTGGCGCACGGCCTCGGCGTGGGCGAAGTTGGGGAAGCTCACGATGCCGGTCTTGCCCACGCGCAGCATCTCCATGAGAACCTTGTCCGGCCGGCGCATGGCCTGCAGGGTCTGGCTCAAAACCACCACGTCGAACTGGCCGTCGGCAAAGGCCTTCAAACCCTGGTCCAGGTCGCGCTGGACAACGCACAGGCCCTGGCCCACGCAGTCCACGATGGCTTGCGGATTCAGCTCAAGCCCAAGCAGGGCCCCGCTGCCGCGCCCGCGCAACTGCGCGAGCAGCTGGCCCGAGCCGCAGCCCAGGTCCAGCACGCTGGCGCCGGGTTCGATGAGCTCCGAGATGCGCGTCAGGTCCAGGCGGTTCTGGAAAAAGATGCTGCGCACGTTGGTTTCCGCCGGGCCGCACTGGGGCTCGTCCTGGCCGGCGGGGCACACGCAGCCGCAGCCCTTGTCCAAAAAGCCCGCCATGAGCGGCCCGTACACGTGCAGGTCGTTCTCCAGCAGAAAGGCGTCGTGGCCGCAGTCGCTGTCCACCTCCATGGCGCTGACGCTCTTGCCCTGGGCGAGCAGCGCGTCCACCATGCGGCGGCTGTGGGCCGGGGGGAACAGCCAGTCCGTGCGGAAGCTGGCGATGAGCACCGGACTTTTTATGCGCGCCATGGCCGCCTCCAGGCTGCCGTGGTCGCGCCCGAGGTTGAACTGGTCCATGGCCAGGGAAAGGGTCACGTAGCTGTTGGCGTCGAAGCGTTCCACAAAGCGGCCGCCCTGGTACGCCAGATAGCTGCCGACGCTGAACTCTTTTTCATAGGCGTAGGCCACCTCGCGCGGGTGCTCGCGGTCCGGGTCGAACTTGCGCGACATGGTGCGGTCGGACAGGTAGGTCACGTGGCCGATCATCCGCGCGATGGCCAGGCCGTCGTCCGGGCGCAGCTCCTGGTCGTAGTACTGGCCGTTGTTGTAGTGCGGGTCCTTGAAGATGGCGTTGCGGCCCACGATGTCGAAGGACAGGGCCTGGCTGGACAGGCAGTGGGTGGTGGCGAGCAATATGGCCGAGCCCACGCGTTCGGGGTGCAGGGTGGCCCAGGTGAGGGCCATCATGCCGCCCATGGACCCGCCGATGACCGCGTGCAGGCGCGCGATGCCCAGTTCGTCCAGCAGGCGCTTCTGCACTTCCACCATGTCCGCGATGGCGATGCGCGGGAAGTCGCCGCCGTAGGGACGGCCGGTCCTGGGGTCGATGCTCGACGGCCCGGTGGTGCCCCGGCAGCCGCCCAGCACGTTGGCGCAGATGACGAAGAAGCGGTCCGTGTCCACGGCCTTGCCCGGCCCCACGGCGATGTCCCACCAGCCGGGCGCGTCGCCTTCACCGTGTCTGGCCACGTGGGAATCGCCGGAAAGGGCGTGGCAGATGTACACCGCGTTGTCGCGGGCTTCGTTCAAGGTGCCGTAGGTCTCGTAGCACACGCGCACTTCGGGCAGCTCCCCGCCCAGGCGCAAGGGCAGCGGCCCGGGCAGGGTCAGGATGCGCGCAAAGGGCAGCTCGCCCACGCCGCGCGCGCCGTCGCTGGAGGCGAAGACCGGATCGCTCATTTACAGGCTCCGCCGCAATCCACGGCCTTGCGCAGGGCCTGGTCCAGGTCGGCCATGATGTCCGCCACGTCCTCCAGGCCCACGCTTAAGCGGATGAACTCCGGCGTGACCCCGGCGGCCAGCTGCTCCTCGTCCGAGAGCTGCTGGTGCGTGGTGGTGGCGGGCTGGATGACCAGGGTCTTGGCATCGCCGATGTTGGCCAGGTGCTTGGCCAGGCGCACGTTGTCCACGAACACGCGTCCGGACTCCTTGCCGCCCTTTATGCCGAAGCCCATGATGGCTCCGGCCCCGGCGGTCAGGTACTTCTGGGCGTTCTTGTGGTCCGGGTGGCTGGGCAGGCCGGGATAGTTCACCCAGGCCACGGCCGGGTGGGCCTCCAGCCATTTGGCCACGGCCAGGGCGTTCTCGCAGTGGCGGGGCATGCGCAGGTGCAGGGTCTCCAGTCCCAGGAGGAACAGGAAGGCCGCGAAGGGGCTCATGCAGGCCCCGGTGTCGCGCAGCCAGTGGGTGCGCATGTGGATGATGTACGCCAGGTTGCCCAGAGGCTTCAGGGCCTCGGTGAAGACCAGGCCGTGGTAGGCCGGGTCGGGCGCGGCGAAGTCCGGCCAGCGTGCGGGGTCCGCCGCCCAGTCGAAGCTGCCGCCGTCCACCACCGCGCCGCCCACGTGCACGCCGTGGCCGCCGATGAACTTCGTGGTGGAGTAGACCACGATGTCCGCCCCGTGCTCCAGCGGACGCAGCAGCATGGGCGTGGTCACGGTGTTGTCCACGACCACGGGCACGCCGAGGGCATGGGCCGCGTCGGCCACGGCCCGGAAGTCGGGCACGTCGTTCTTCGGGTTGCCCACGCTCTCCAGGTACACGCAGCGGGTGTTGGCGTCGGCCAGCTTCCTGATCTCCTCCGGCTTGGCGGGATCGAAAAAGCGCACCTCCACCCCGAACTTCTTGAAGGTCTGGGTGAACAGGGTGGTGGTGCCGCCGTACAGGCTCTTGGAGGCGATGAAATTCTGCCCGGCATGGGCCAGGGTGAGCACGGCCCCGGTGATGGCCGCCTGCCCGCTGGCGAAGCACAGGGCGCCCACGCCGCCGTCCAGGGCCGCCAGGCGCTTTTCCAGCACGTCGTTGGTGGGGTTCATCAGGCGCGAGTATATGTTGCCGAACTCCTTCAAGGCGAAGAGGTCGGCCGCGTGGTCGGTGCTGGTGAAGTTGTAGGACGCGGTGGCGTAGATGGGCACCGCGCAGGCGTGGGTGGTGGGGTCGTCGCCCTGGCCCGCGTGCAGGGCGCGGGTGCCGAGACCCAAGGTCTTTTCTTTGCTCATGACGCTTTCTCCTTTGTTTGGCGCGTCAAACACTACCTATTTAGTGCGATTATCTTCGGCAGGCGCGGCTGTCAACGGCAAAGATTGCCAGGCATTCCGGCGGGAACAACGACAGCGGGCCTAGGCCGCCAAGGCAAGCCGGGAAGGAACCCGGCGCGGCTCCAGGGCGGAGCGCGGGCTGACGGTCTTTGCGCCCTGCGGCAGCTCGATGACCACGCGCGGCCCTGCCGGGGGCGCGATGGCGCCCTTGGCCCCCAGCGCAGCCAAATGCTCGGCCAGAGCGTCGTGCTCCAGGTACCCGGTGTCCACGCGGTTCAGCGTGGCGTTCTTGAGGGTGGCCAGGCCGTCGCCGCCGCCCGCCAGGAAGCTGTTGGTCACCAGGCGGTAGGTGGCGGCAGGGTCGAGCGGCGTTGTCCTGCCGTCCGCCGTGCGCAGCAGCAGGGCGGCGATGCGGCTGCCCTTGGGTTCAAGGGGCCGGATGACGTAGCTCAGGCCCGCGGTGTGGACCACAACGATCTTGTTGTAGTCGTTGTTCTCCGGCGGGCGGGTGGACACGCGGAACTCCACGGCGTCTTCCAGCGCGTCCTTGATCTGCGCGCCGGTCAGGTCCATGGCCACCAGCGTGTTGCCAAAGGGCAGCACGCCCATGACCTGGCCCAGGGTGACCGGCCCGGCCAGCATGTTCCGGCGAATGCCGCCCGCGCCCACAAAGGCGATCTGCGCGCCGGGCACCTTGGCCAGGTAGGCGTCGGCCACCAGCGGGCCGGGGTCGGTGCCCGTGCCGCGCAGCAGGTCCACCCGCAGGACGGCGCCGCCTGTTCCACCGATGGGCGCGTTCTGGAACGCGGCGATCTTCTCCGCATAGGGCGCGAGCCGCGCCAGGAACTCCGGGTCGCCCTGGGCGATGCAGGCCGCGCCGGAGGCCTCCACCGCGGCGCGGATGGCCCGGCCATCCTGCGAGGCGGGATCAATGGTGAAGGGTCCCACGCGGAAGGGCTCCGAGACGAGGAGCTTGGGCGTGGCGCTGTGGCCCACCACGCGGCCCGCGGCGTCGAAGTTTACGGAAAGCGCGCCCAGCACCTCGCCCCATTTCCAGGCCTGGACCACGAGGACGGTGTCGCCCCCCGGCCCCAGCACCACGGTGGGGTACGATCCGGCGGGCTTGAGGCCCAGGTTTGCCAGGGCCTCGCGGTCGCCCAGCAGGGTGTGGGTGTGCCCGCCCACGATGACGTCCAGGCCGGGCACGGTGCGCGCCAACTGCTGGTCCACGTCGTAGCCGTTGTGGGAAAGCAGCACGATCTTGTTCACGCCCTTGGCCGTAAGTTCGGCCACGGCGGCGCGGATGGCCGGGGCCGGGTCCAGGAAGCGTACGCGGCCCACGTCCTTGGTCATGAGCGGCGTGGCCGTGGTGGTGGAGCCGATGATGCCCACGCGTTCCACGCCCTGCGTCGTCGTGTATTCGCGGATGGCGTATGCGCCGATGCGCCCGGCAAGGGAAGGCTCCTGGGCGGCGTCGATGTTGGCCGAGAGCACCGGGAAGCGCGCCAGGGCCAGCATGCGCCCCAGATGCGCCGGGCCGCGGTCGAACTCGTGGTTGCCCAGGCACATGGCGTCCAGGCCCAGGCGGTTCAGAAAGTCGAACTCCGCCGCGCCTTCGAAGACGTTGAAATAGAGGGTGCCCTGCACGGCGTCGCCCGCGTGCAGAACCATGATATTGCCTCCGCCCGCGCGGATGGCGTCGAGGGCGGTCTTGAGACGCGGCATGCCGCCCAGCCGCGTGCGCACGATCTGCCGTTGGCCATCCACGTCCAGGGTCAGGTTCTCCTCAGCGGGCTCCAGGGCGGAGTGCGTGTCGTTCACATGGGCAATGGTCAGGTCAAGTGGCTGGTGCGCTGCGGCGCAGGCGGCCAGAATGAATGCCAGGAAACAGGCAAGCAGCGGACGGAAGGCATTTCGCAGCAAAAGGGGCGCGGCGTATTTTCGCATGGGTGGCTCCAGACTTTCAGTGGGGGGTTGGTCGGCACTGTGGCACCCAACGCGCTGCTTGAAAAGAGGCAGGGCCGGGAAAAACGCGGGCAGCGGGGCGGGCGGAGGGTGCGCCGTGCGGGAAGTGGGCAGGCCGATTACCGATGCCCTGGATGATGCAGAAGTGTTGCGCGGGATTGCCCGCTCCGCTATGTCTGGAAGCACCCCCGCACGCCCGACGGCCGTAGTGGCCATGCACCGCCGCCGCGAGGCGGAAACGCAAGGAGCATCCCTGATGAGAAAGTCCCCCTGGGCCCTGCTGCCCCTGTTGCTGCTGCTGATTTTCGCTTCCGGGGCCCTGGCCGGCGGCATTGCGCCCGTGGGCAAGGAAGTGGGCGCAGACGCCCATGGCAACGTCATCCGCCAGGCGCGGGTGAACGGCGTGGACATCGCCTACAAGCTCCTGGGCGCGGGCGAGCCCCTGGTGCTCATCCCCGGGCTGAACATGACCATGGACCGCTGGCCGCAGTCCGTGCTGGAGACCCTGGGGGCGCGGCGCCAGCTCATCCTTTTGGACAACCGGGGCATGGGCCGCAGCACGGCCGACGCCACGCCCTTCAGCTACAAGCTTCTGGCCTCGGACGTGGTGGGGCTTCTGGACGCGCTGGGGGTGAAGAAGGCCGACGTGCTGGGCTTCTCCATGGGCAGCACCATCACCCAGCAACTGCTGCTGAGCTACCCCGATAGGTTCGGCAAGGCCATCATCCACGCCACCACCACGGACGGCGGCCCCGTGGCCAAGGGCTTGAGCGCCCGGGCCTTCACCGATCCCATCGTGCTGCGCCAGCTGGCCATGAGCGCCGACTGGAAGACCCCCATGGACCGCCTGCCCGCCATCTCCAACCAGGTGCTGTTGCTGGTGGGCACGGCGGACCCGGTGGTGGGCGCGGACAGCTCCAAGGCCATTGCCGCGGCCATTCCCGGCGCGTGGCTGGTGCAGTTCAAGAACGCCAGCCATGGTCTGATCCTGGAAGCGCCCGAGGGCTTTGCCAAGGTGGTGTCCACCTTCCTGGACGTGGACGCCACGGTGGCCCCCAGGAAGTAGCGGCGGGCGTTCTTCCGCCTAGCAGTTCACCTGCTTGATGCTGCTGCCGCTCTTCCCGGGCAGCACGTCTATGCGCGCGTCGATGCGTTCCTTCAGCTCGGCCACGTGGGAGATGATGCCGATGAGCCTGCCCGCGCTGTGCAGCTCCATGAGGGTGTTCAGCGCGTATTCCAGGGTCTCGCCGTCCAGGCTGCCGAAGCCCTCGTCGATGAAGATGCAGTCCAGCCGCCTGCCGCCCTGCTGGGCCATGACCACGTCGGACAGGCCCAGGGCCAGGGCGAGCGACGCCAGGAAGGATTCCCCGCCGGACAGGGTGGAGGCGGGCCGCGTTTCCCCGGTGTGGGCGTCGGTGACGTCCAGGTCCAGGCCGCCGGTGCTTCTGCCGTCGCGGGCCACGTCGGCCCGCACCAGGTGGTAGCGGCCCCTGCTCATGCGCGAGAGGCGCTCGCTGGCCGCACGGGCCACTTCCTCGAACAGGGCCGCCAGCACGTAGCGCTGCAGGGTCATGCGGTACTGGTTTTGCCCGCCCGCCAGCTCGGCCAGACGCCCGGCCACGCGATACTGGGCCTCCAGCTCGCGCGTGCGCCCGGCTTTTTCGCCAATGGCGTTCAAGGCCTCCAGGATGCCCTCGCGCTGGGTGCCCAGCTCCCCCAGTTCGTGGTTCAGGCGGTCCACCACCCCGGCGGCGGCGTTCTGCGCCGCGTCCAGGGCGGCCATGTCCGGCCGGTCCTTGCCCGCGCAGGCGGTCTGGGCCCTGGCGTGGCGGTCCCGACCTGCGGCCAGGGCCTCGCGGTACTTCGCCGCCTCCTGGCGCAGGGCCTCGGCCCTTGGCCGGGGCAGCCTGGCCTCGTGGTATTCCTGCATGGTCAGGAATCCGTCGGTGAGCAGCCTGCGCTCAAAGGTCGCGCGCTGTTCGGAAAGCTTGGCCGCAGCCTCCTGGGCCGCCTGGACCAGGGCCGCCTGTTCGCCCTGGCGCGTGCGCAGCCCGGCGTCCAGCTCGTCCAGGGCCTTTTGCGTGGCCTGGTAGGCCTGCTCCACAGCGGGGATGAGCCGCGCCAGCTCGGCCAGCCGGTGCTGCACCTGGACCGCGTCGGCCTCGCCCGCGCCGGCCTGGGCGCGTTCCAGCAGGGCCGTGGCGCTGGCCAGGGCCGCGGCGGCGGCGTTCAGCTCCTGCTCTGAGGCCGCTTGCCGGGTGTGCTGCTCCTGCCGCGAGGCGGCCAGGGCGTCGCGCTGCTGCCTGCACTGCTGCAGGCGACCGGCCTGCTCGGCGGCGCGGGCCTTGCTCGCCTGGGCGGCGGCAAGGCGTTGCGCCAGCATCGCCGCCGGGGTGTCCGCCTCCGCGCCCAGGGCCTCTCGCAGGTGCGCCAGGCCGCTGTCCAGCCCGGCCAGGGCGGTGCGCGCGGCCTCGGCCTGCTTCTGCGCCGTTGCCAGGGTTTGTTCCCGGGCCAGCACCCGGCTCTCGGCCTCGGCCAAATCGCGTTCCGTGAGCTGGCCTGCGGCCTGGGGCGCGGGCTGGGGGTGGTCCGTGGCGCCGCACACCGGGCAGGGCTGGCCCTTGGCCAGGGTGGCGGCCAGATGGGCGGCCTGCCCGGCCAGCAGGGCCTGCTGGGCCTCCTGCCGCTGGTGCTTGGCCTGGGCCAGTTCGCCTTCGCAAAGGGCAAGGCGCTCTTGCGCAGCGACCAGGGCCGTGCGTGCGGCCTGCTGCTGGCCCAGCAGCTTTTCCAACTGCCCACGCTGCTCCACAAGGCCGACCAGGCGCGAAATGTCCAGGTCCAGGCGGGCGGCATCGCCAGCCTGCAACGACAGGGCCTCGATTTCCGTGGTCAGGGCCGCCAGCCGCTCGTCCGCCTGGGCGGCGAGCTTCGCCGCCTGCTGCGCGCCCGCGCGGGCCGCGGCCTCACGCGCCTGCGCCTGCCGCACCTGCTGCCGCGCGGCGTCGCGCTCCTGCAAAAGCTTCAGCTGCGCGCCCAGGCGTTCCTGCTCGGCCGCGCGCTGCGGGGTCTTCTGGCGCTCTGCCTGAGCCTGGGCCAAGGCCGCCAGGGCCGCCTCACGCCGCTCGGAGAGGCTTTCGATGTCCGCGCCGAGCTGGCGCAGCGCGGCCTCGCGCGCTTTTCCGTCGGCCTCGCCCTGAACGATGGCCGCTTCCAGGTCCGCGTGCTCCAGGGCCTTGAGGGCGCGTTCCGCCCAGCGCTCCTGCTCCTCCATGCCCGGCAGCATGGCCTGCAGGCGTTCCAGGGCCTGGGCGGCCTGCTCACGCTCCAGAAAGTCCTTTTCCACGGCCTGGGCCTGGGCCACGGTGGCCTGGGCCTCGGCCAGGCGCAGGCGCGCGGCGGTCAGCTCGGCCTCGCGTTCCTGCTTTTGCCCGGCCAGACTGGCCAGACGCGTTTCCAGTTCCTCCACGCCCGTGGCCCCCTTGGCCGCAAGCAGGGCCTCCATGCCCGTGCGCAGCTCGGTCAGCAGGCGCTCCAGCTCGCTGCGGCGGCGCTTCAGCGCTTCCTCCACCAGCTTGTACTTGCCCGCGCCGAAGAGCTTCTGCAGGATCTTCTCCTTCTCATCGCTCTTAGCCAGCAGCAGGCGGCGGAACTCGCCCTGGGGCAGCACCATCACCTGGCGGAACTGCTCGCAGGTGAAGCCCACCAGCTCTTCCACGCGCTGGTCCACCTCGCCCACCTTGGACAGGCGCTCGCCCAGGACCACGCCCTCGGCGTCCTGCTCCCAGAACTCCACGCGGTGCTTGCGCTCCACGCTCTTCCCGCGCGAGTGCACGTCCTGGGTGGGCTTGCGCTCGATGACGAAGCGCCGCTCGCCCACCTGGAAGCTCAGGCTCACCGAGCATTCGTCCTCCGGCCTGGCCAGCTGGGAGCGCAGGAACTTGTCGTTCTGCTTTTCCCGCGCCTCGCCGCTGGCCTTGCCGTACAGGGCGAAGCACAGGCCGTCCAAGAGCGAGGTCTTGCCCGCGCCGGTGGGGCCGTTGATGAGCAGGAAGGGATTGGTGCCCGTGCGGGTGAAGTCCACGCGCTGCTCTCCGGCAAAGGGACCAAAGGCCTTGAGGGTCAGGACGAGCGGCTTCATACCCCGGCCTCCCCTGCGGCGGCTGGTGCCGCTGCGCCCGGCTGGCCGGATGCCTCCGGCTTTTCGGGTGCGCCCGGCATTTCCGACGCGTCCGTCTCGCCCAGGGCTTCGGCCCGCAGCATTTCCTCCACCACGGCGCGCAGGGCGTCGGCCTCGTCCTCATCCAGATCCTGGCCGCTCACGTGGCGGAAAAAGGCCGTGGTGATCTCCCACTCGGTCTTGCCGCGCACGCTGATGCCGCCTTCGGCCTCGCCGCCCTCTTTGCCATACTGCGCCCGGGTTATGGAGAGCACGTTGGGGTAGGCCTGGCGCAGCTTGGCCGCGTAGTCGAACAGCGCGCCCCGGTCCGTCATCTCGATCCACAAATAGTCCTCGCGGCCCGCATCGGCCTCGGCGGCCGCCAGGAGCGCGTCCAGCTCGCCGGAGATCTTGCGCAGCTCGCGTTTGGGGATGAGCGGCAGCAGGGTGCGCGTGAAGCCGCCGTCCGCGTCCAGCTCGTACAGGGCGGCGCTCTTCTGGTGGTCGGCCTCGGAAAAGGAGTACTTGAGCGGGCTGCCCGCGTAGAAGGCGCGCTCGGCCACCTTCTGCGGCCGGTGCAGGTGCCCCAAAAGCGTGAGGCTGAAGGGCGCGAAGTGCGCGGGGTCCACCAGGCAGGAGCCGCCGATGGACAGGGGGCGCTCGGACTCCGAGGCGCTGCCGCCCAGGGTGAAGCAGTGGGCCAGGCACACGCTGCGGCCGGAAATCGAAGGCAGGGAGGCCATGACGCGGGCCATGGCCTCGTCAAAATCGCCGCTGGCCAGGTCGTCCTCGCGCTCCTTGAGCATGAGCGGGGTGATGTAGGGCAGGGGGATGAAGGTCACCGGGCCGTGGGCGTCCGCCAAGACCAGCGGAATGATCTCACCGGGTTGGCCCGGCAGGCCGGGGGCGATGTGCAGGCCGCGGGCGCTCAAGAGCCTGCTGCCGAAGGACAGGCGCTCGGCGCTGTCGTGGTTGCCGGGGGTGAGGATGACCTTTACGCCCTGTTCCAGCACCAGGGTGGACAGGAACTCGTCCATGAGCTGGGTGGCGGCCACGGGCGGAATGGCCCGGTCGTACACGTCGCCGCTAATGGCCACCACGTCCACGGCCTCGTCGCGGACCATGGCCAGGACCTGCTGCAGCACGTGGGCCTGGTCGTCGGTCATGGGGGCCTCGTGGACCAGCTTGCCCAGGTGCAGGTCGGCCAGATGCAGGATGCGCACGCGGGTCTCCTCAGTGTTGGTCGGTGTCGGTCAGCGTTGGTCGGGGTCGGTGGATTCGGGTGGATCGCCCCCCAGCTATGCCCCAGGGGGCGGGGCCGCGTCCAGTCGTGAAAGGGCGGCAAAAAGCCCCCGCGAGAGTTCTCGCAGGGGCCTGTTTGCGCGTGGGCGCAGGCTGCGCGGTGCGCCCTTTAGCCCAGGGTGAGCACCGTGAACTGGCTGGGCACGATGCTCATGCCCGGCGCGTTGGGCAGAAGTCCCAGGGCGTTCTGCCCGGTGACGGACGTGAGCCGCTGGGCCGGGGGGCCGTCCACGAAGATGGTGAAGCAGCCGAGCAGGTACTCGGCCTCGCCCGCCTCCAGGTGCGACACCACGCCGAGCAGCACGCCCGGCTGGTCGCCCACGCTCACCAGTCCCTCGGAGAGCTGGTTCAGGGCGGGCATGCAGTCGATGAGGATGTTGTAGGCCGCCGGGGCCGAGGTGACGGAAAAGGCCATGTCCGGATAGGGCACGGGCACAGGCACCACCACCGGCGTCAGGCAGACGTCCGGGAAGCCGAGGTCCATGCCGCAGCCCATGTTCAGCTGGAACATACGCGTTTCCTCCTTTGCCGCACGCCGGGCCTAGCCCAGGTGCACTTCCTGGCCGTCGGCCTTCACGAACTCCTCGGCCTGCACATAGGTCACGCGGCCGTGCAGAAGGGCCGTGTCCTTGGCCAGGGTGCGCACCATGCCCGCCTGGGTCTCGTCCAGCTCCTCCACGTGGCGGAAGCTGTCGCCCAGGCGCTGGGTCCAGGTGCCGGCCTGGGTGTCGCGCTCGGCCGTGGTTTCGGTGAAGCGCTGGGTGATGAATTCCAGGCTTTTGCCCACAAAGGAGAAGGCATCGGCCAGCCAGCGCACGCCCCCGGCCGCGAAGCTCATGCTCCCGGCCGAGGCCGAAAGCTCCGCCGGGGTGGACAGGCTGATGCCCTGGGCCGCCTCGATCTGCACCTGCCCGCCGGGCGCGGAGATGAGCGCGCCGGACGGCAGGTCGAGCCGGGCCGGATTTGCCGCTTCCTCGCGCTCCAGCACGGCCAGGATGTAGGCCACGCCCTTGCCCTCATGCGGCAGGTCGCCTGGCAAGGCAACCAGGGCCAGGTCGCCCGGCTCCGGCCGCAGCAGGCAGCTGGCGGCCAAGCGGCACGAAAGCGCGCCCTGGGGCGTCTCGGCCACGGCGAAGCCCTCGCCCGCGGCCAGCAGGCGGCAGGGGGCCAGTTGCACGCCCGACTGGGCCGGGGTGGCCGTTTCGCGTTGGCGGGTGTCTTCCCTCTGAAGCTCGATGACTCTGCCCATATCTGTCTCCTTGTCCGCGTACGGACTATTCCGGTGCCTTGAAGCTCTCGGCCTTGGCCATGTCGGCGTCCGGGCCGCGCAGCCAGGCTTTGTTCGCGCCTTCGAAGCGCGTTTCCTTGTCCTTCACGCCATGCATGCAGGCCAGAAACAGGTTGGCCCGGCTGAAGTTGGAGCCGGAGAGGTCCGCATGGCTCATGTCGCAGTTGTAGCAGTCGCTGTCCATGAAGGCGGCCTCCAGGATCTTGGCCTTTTCGAAGCGCGCGCCCTGGAACTTGGCCTGCCGGAAGTCCGAGCGGGTCATGTCCGCCTCGCCGAAGTAGGACAGGGCGAAATCGCCCTCGCGGCCTTGTGCCGTGTCCAGCTTGGCTCCGGCGAACATGCATTTCTGGGCGATGACGCGCTCGAATACCGCCCCGGTGAGCACGGCCCCCTGGAACACGCAGGTGGACACGTCGGCGTCCGTGAAGTCCGCCCCGGCCAGTTCGGCCCCGGCGAAGTTCACGGAGCGGAATTTCTGTCCGCTGAAGTTGTGGCCATTGAGCTTGGCGGCCGAGAGATTCACGTGGTCGAACTCCGCCCCGCGTAAGCGGCAGCCTTCCATCTTGGCCTTGCGGAAGGTCACGCGCTCAAGCCGCGCGCCCTCGAAGTCCGCCCCGGCGCACTGGGCCTCCAGGCACACGGACTTGAGGAACTCCGCCCCGTGGAAGCGCGCGCCGGTCAGGTCGGTCTTGTCCAGGAAGGTCCAGTGGATGCGTGCGTCCTCGAAATCCGCCCCGGCGAGGCTGGAGCCGGACAGGTGGCAGCGCAGGAAAAAGGCCTTGGCGAACACGGCCCGGGAGAAGTCCAGCTTGCGCAGCAGCATGTCCGTGAAGGTGCAGCCCGTGAACAGCGCCCCCTTGAGGCTGCAGTCGCGGAAGGCGGTCTTCTCGAGCTTCTGGCCGGAGAAGTCGGCCCGGTCGAGCCTGCAGCCGTGGAAGCGGGCCAGGTTGAGGTTCAGACCGGTCATGTCCGCGCCGGCGAGGTCGGCACTCTCGATGGTCTTGTTGGCCCGGATGGCCTCCTGGACTTCCTGGATTGTCATGCGCTTCAGTTCTTCGGGTGCGGCGGTCATATGATGAGCCCCTCTGCGCGCATGGCGTCCTCGTGGCCGTCGATGAGGCTGCGCGTGAGGTTCGCGCCCTCCATGCGGGTTTCGCCGAACACGGTCTTGAAGAAGTCCACGGCGTAGCAGTTGGCCCCGCGCATGTCGGCCTGCACCACCCGCGACTTGCGCAGCGAGGCCATGAACAGGTCCGCGAAGTGCAGCACGGCGGCCTCCAGGTCGGTTTTCAGGAAGCGGCAGCGCTTGAGCCGCACCTTGGCCAAATTGGCGCTGGTGAGCCTGCAGGAGTCGAAGATGGTGCGCTCAAGCTCCGAGCCCTGGAAGTCCGCGCCGGCGAGGTCGGCCTTCTTGCAGTAGCCCTGCTTCCAGGTCACGCCGCGCAGGTTCAGGCCCGGGAAGCCGGAATCGTGGGAGATGCGGAACTTGAACAGCTCGGAGTTGGCGAAGGCGGTCTTCTCGCCCGCGCAGGTGTGCAGCAGCAGGGCGTCGGTGGTGATGCCCCGGAAGCTGGCGCGGTCGAGCTTCACCTGCTTGAACACGCACTTCTCGAAGCGCGCGCCGTCGGCCATCAGGCCCGTGGCATCGCCCTCGGAGAAGATGGACAGCCGCAAGGTGGCGTTTTTGAGCACAAGCCCGGTGAGGGCGCTCTGCTGCACCACGGCCTGGACAAGCTCGCAGTCCGAGAGGTCGGTCTCCTTGAGGCTGGACTTCTGGATGACCAGCATCTCGCCCTTGGCCCCGCGCAGGGAGGCCTTGTCCAGAACACATTCCTGAATCACGGCGCGGTCGAGTACGGTCTCGGATAGGTCCGCCCCGGTGAAGTCGCAGCCCTTGAGCATGGTCTGGTCGAAGCGCGCGCCGGTCAGCTTCGTGCCCTTGAACAGGCATTTGCTGATGCGCGCCTTGGACAGGTCGAGCCCGGACAGATCCTGGCCGGAGAAGTCCAGGTCCTTGATGGTCGCGCCGGTGACATCGGCCTTGCCCTGGCCCTTGGCCGCGGCCAGCACCAGTTCCGGCGGCTGGGGCCTCAGCTTGTTCACGTCCATTCCGGCCTTGGCGAAGGACTGGGCCATTTCCGGCGTGGGCTCGAAGGCGCGCAGCCGTCCCAGTTGCTCGGCCTTCTGGGCGTCCAGCTGGGGGCCCAGCTCGCGCATGCGGCCGATGACGCGGTTGAACTCAGCCTCCTTGTCCGGCGGCAGGGAATCCATGTTCTTCATCTTGTCGCGGATGGCGGCCACCTGGTCCGCGCGCGCGTTCAGCTCCTCGGCCATGGGGCGCGGCCCGCTGGCCGGCGGGGGCTCCGGCACATCGGCCCCGAACATGGTGATGCGCTGCTTGGCCTCCTCGGCCTTGGCGGTCATGGTATTGATGCGTTCCTTGAAGACCGCCTCCTTGCCCGCGCGCACCTCGCCCACCCCGTCCTTGATCAGGTCGGCGATGGACGCGGCGGAGAGGATGTCCTCCAGTTTCTTGGCCCCGGGCTTCTTGGGCGCGCCGGGTGCGTCGAAGATGAGGCTGTGCTCCTGGGCCTTGTCCGGCGGCAATTGCTCCACAATGGCCTGGCGCACGTCCTGGCCCTTCTTGTGCGCGTGGAAAACGTCCTTGGCCTCGGGCAGGCGGGCGAAGCGGCAGCCCGGCAGGGCGGCCTCGAATTCCCTCTCCTTGCCCTTCCAGGGTCCGGCCTCCGGCCAGAGCACCACGGCCAGCGCGCCGTTTTTCACGGCCTCGGCTCCGGCCTTGGGCAGGGGCGCGCCCGGCGCGGCGCACACGGCCACATGGGCGAAGTCCCCGGCCTCCTGCTCGATGAAGGCGGCGGAAAGCTCATCGGCCACAATGGCCAGCACGCCCTGCTCGGCGGCGGCTTCCAGGAAAAGGGGCTCCGCGCGGGAGCCCAGCACGAGCTGGTCCGAGGCCGCGTCGTCCAGGCTGCCTGTCCGCACAAGCAGGCGGTCCAGCTTGGGGCCTGCAAAACCCGGCATGACGAGTCCGGCGGGAATCCGGAACGTCTCCTGCCCCGGTGCGGGCTTCACGCCCCAGTCCGCGGCGCGTTCTTCCCGGGCTTCCGGATTCCAGGCCAGCCAGCGCCGCTTCGTCGTGCCGCGCTCAATGCCGAGGGCGGCAAGTTCGCGCATGCGCTCCTGGTCGATGTCGAGCCCGATGCGCCAGCCCGTGAGCAGCGGGAAGCCGCGCGCATGGAAAGGCGGCTCCTGTGGCCCGTCCAGCAGCTTCTCCAGGTCGGCCTTGCCTTTTTCCCCTGCCATGTAGGCTAGTTGGGGGCGCTTCAGGATCTCCCTGGCCTGGTCCAGCATGGCGGCCTTGCGCTGCTCCATGGCTGCGGCGCGCTCCAGCATGGCGTTCAGCTGGGTCTCCATCTTGTCGGCCTGGGCGCGGGCGCGGGCAAAGGCCCCCAAATCGGCAGGCACAAGGTGGCCAAAGCGTTCATGCACCTTGGTGATGGAGGTCTCCACCGAATCGATGGTGGAGCGGATCTTCGTCAGGTTTGCGCCCAGCACGCGGGCCACGTCCGCGGGTTCCATGGCCTGGACAGGCGCCTGGCCCTGGCGGCGCGCCATGCCTTCCTTGAGTTCCTTGGGCAGGTTCAGCACGCGTTTGGCCCCGGCCGCCATCTTGCGCTGGTACTCCTGCTGCATGGCCGGGTCGAAGGGCACGGAAAGATCGGCCTTCTTGAGCTGGATGTCGCGGTAGTGCTCGATGGGTTTGGGCTCGGAATCCCTGGGCTCGTCGGCCACGAAGAGCCTGCCCAGGTCCGAATACTCGTCGTCCGCGCAGGGAGCCATGCCGCGCCACAGGATGACGCCGCGCAGGAGCTCCGGGAAGAGCCAGAGGGTCTCCGGCTTGAGACCCACCTCGTCGAAGCTGGCCTTGGCCAGGTTCTCCGGCTCTTTCTTGTCGCGCCGGGTGACGAAGGCGCGCACGCGGTAACGCGGCAGGCGCGAGGAGATGCGCTGCATGTCCTTGTGCATGCCCTCCACCTCGATGACCTCGTGGCCGTCGAAATGGCCGGGCAGGTACTGGTCCTCCGGGGCCATGCAGAAGAACTCGTAGTTCATGTCGTCGGGCAGGGCGGGCCAGCGGGTCTTGACCCAGGCGTCGTCGTAGGTGCCGTTCTTCTTGGCGCGCATGGGCCACATCAGGTCCACGGGGCCGAAGGAGGCGGGCGCGGGCCTGTCTTCCGGCGCGCCGATGAGCGTGGTTCCTTCCACGTTGGGCAGGGGGACGGCCTGCGTGCCGTCCGGCCGTGTGACCGGGGCGATGCCCTTGCCCAGGGGGTTGTCCGGGTAGTCCGCTCCGCCGAAGGCTTGTTTCCAGCCAAGCGGCATGACCACAAAGGGCTTGGCCTCGGTGAGGCGCAGCACACCGTCCTTGCCGCGCTCCCAGTACCTGTCGCCAAAGACGTTCAGGGTCTTATCCACGGGCCCGCAGCGCAGGCGTACCTTCACGGCCGGGGTGGGCTTGCCGCCGGGCGCGCAGGCATGGCCCGCGCAGAGCACTTCCGCATGGGGCTTGGGCCAGCCCTGGTCCAGGATCAGCTCCGGCCCCAGCAGGGCCACCAGCTCCTTCCACAGCTCCTGCTCGGTGTGCAGCTCCTCCGGCGCGGTGAGGTCGAAGTAGAGCATGACTCCGAGGCTCAGGTAATGTTTCCCTGCGATCTCAACCGGGCGGTTGAACAGGGCGTGCCGCCGTTCCTTGAAGATTTTCACGGCCTGCCCCTAGATCTTTTCCTGGATGCCCAGGAGCTTGACCTCGTCGCCTGCCGTCTTGATGGCCGAGCCAGTGACGATGGTCACCTCTGCCTTGATGCCCGTTTCCTCGACAAAGGTTTCCATCTTTGTCATGGCCATCTCGTCGTGCTCGCCCGCCAGCTGCTGGATCGCCCCGGCCATCCGCATGTGCTGCCCGTAGCAGGAGATGACGTCGCCGGACAGGCTCTCCGTCAAACCGTTCAGCTTGTTCACCGAGCCCACGAGCTTGTTGTGGTCCGCGATGAGGTGGTTGACCACGCCGGTGCAGTGCTCCTTGAAGCCTTCGAAGGTGTCCTTCTTGGCCACGAATTTTTCTTCCATTTCGTGGATGGTCCACTTCCAGCCCAGGCCCACCTCGCCCTTGACGATGGATTCGAGCTCGAAGGCCCCGGCCAGGGCCAGGCCCACCTTGAAGCCGATGGTGACGTCGTCTGAGGCGCCCAGCACGCCGGTGAACTCGTTGCCGCCCACCATGGTGCTGGCGAATCCGCCGACCATCTCCTCGGTGCTGCCCTTGATGATGTAGCGCTCGTCGCCGTCCACGCGGCAGAAGTCGTCGCCGTGCACGATGCTGCAACAGTCCGCGGACTCGAAGGTCATGTTGCCTTCGCTCTTGGCCTTGATGCCCTGGACGTTGTCCTTCATGCAGGCGCCCTGCGGGTCCTCCACCTCGTTGTTGGTATTCGCGTCGCCCGGGGGCGGGTCGTCGGGGTCGTTCTTGTAGCCCACGCGAATGAAGGACCCGGCCGTGGGCGTATGCAGCAGGATGCGTTGGCTGCCCTCCTGGTCCTCCATGTGGATGACGTTGCCCCCGCCGCTCTTGAGGCGGACCATGCTCTGGTTGCCGTCGTTCACCGGGCCCGGGGTCTCCGGGTTGGGGATGGCCCCAGCGATGACCGGCCGGTCCGGGTCGCCGTCCATGAAGGAGAGCAGCACCTCCGTGCCCTTGTGCAGGGGCGCGTGGAAGCCCATGTCCGCCCCGGCGTAGGGCTGCATCATGCGCACATAGGCCGAGGCCTTGCCGCCGCTGCGGCCGGAGAGGTCGAAGGGCAGGATGACCTTGTACCGGCCCTGGCTGTCCAGCTCCGCATACTGGCCAGAGCCCGCGGCATCGACTTTGGCCGAGATGGAGCCGTGGATGCGCGGCCTGTCGGTGACGCGCGACGGGCGGAACTGCGTCGCGGAGGGGATGCACTCGAAGTGGTTGCGGTAGAACAGGTTGTCCGTGTCCGAAAGGCCGCGCACGCCAAGGCCCGTCAGCAGGTAGCGCTCCTGGCTGCCCTCGTGGCGCATGGCGGTGGTCAGGTAGGTCTGGTTGAAGTCGTCGCGGTAGTGGCGGTCCAGGTGGAAGATGTAGCCGGGGCGCACCGCGGGCACGTTGGACATGCCGTGGAAGACCTGTTCGCGGCACTTCCATTCGTCGGCCCGCACCTGGGCCAGGCGGTCGCCTTCGGCGATGTCCTTGAAGTGTTCGCCGTAGATGTAGATCTCGCCGCGGCCCTTGCTGGCCACCATGGCCCGGCCGGTAAGGTCCAGGCTCGGCTTCTCGTAGTTGTAGTCCTTCACCAGCAGGTTCTTGGGCATGGGCGTGCGCTTGAGGGTGAAGGCCTTGATCACCTCGTCGGCGTGGGCGGCGTCGAGCCCAGTGGGCGGGGCGTAGTGGAAGCCTTCACGTCCGGGCATGGCCGTGTGGGCGATGAGCGTGTCCGAGGCGACCATCTTTTCGCCCTGCTCGCTCTGCTCGAACCAGTAGTACACGCCGTCGCGCTCCAGCCAGCGGGACAGGAAGTCGAAGTGCGACTCCGAGTACTGGCAGAGATAGTCCCACACGGGGTACTGGCCCTTGAGGCGGAACTCGAAGTCGAGCCCGGAGGACAGCCCGCCGTCCTGCAGCACGTCCGTCAGGAACTGGTCCAGCTTCTTGTTCAGGAACACCTGGTTGTGGTGCGTCAGGGTGAGCCACCACAGCTTGGGCCGCAGCACCGCGCGGTAGAACACGTAGGTGTCGGCCTTGTGCAGCTGCTCGAAGGAGGCCAGGATGCCGTGGTAGGGCAGGTCGCCGAATTTGCTCTTGATGGTGAACACGGCGGGAAGCTGCAGGATGGCCTCAAGGTCCAGGTCGGCCTTTTCCGAAACCAGCAGGATCTCGAAGCTGTAGAGTTGCGACAGGCCTTCCTCGCCGTGGAAGCGGGCCACGGCAAAGGTGTTCTTGGCCACGGCCTGGCTTTCGAACTGAAACGCGTATTCAGACAGCTGCGGCATGGCGTCCTCCCCTGTAGGGCTCTGCTACAATGACTTCAGGCTTCAGCCCCCTGCTCTTTTCCGCGCGCCGCGGCGGCGCGCCCTGACCGCCGTCCGTCCGCGCTCATTGCGGCCGGGGAATGGTCACGGTGAATCCGGCGGGGCCCTTTTCCAGCTTCAGGTGCTCCTTGATCTCCGTTGCCTGGTCCGTGCAGTGGAAAACGACGCGCAGAAACGAGTCGTGCGCATCGATGACCACGCGGCTGATGAAATGTCCGTTGAGGGTGCTGAGCCGGGGCGAGGCGTTCTGCCAGTGCCCCTTCATGTCCACCACATAGCGCGCCGGATTGCGCAGGAAGTAGGTCCGGCCCTCGCCCGGGGGCAGGTCCGTGGTAAAGGTGGCCGTGAACTCCGCGGCCGCCTCGCTGTAGCGGTGCGAGAGCAGGCGCGTGGGGGTCTCCACCGGCGGCTCCTCCACCTGCTCGGAGGCCTGGTCCTGTCCGGCCTTGGCCTCCAGCCTTTTGCCGCGCTCGTCCAGGCGTTGGGCCTCGGCCTCCAGGGCCCGGCCCGCCTTGCCCATGAGCCAGCGCTCGGCGTTCTGCTCCGCCTCGCGGGCGCGGCTCACGGCCCGGCGCACCTCGCCGGGGGCGGGGCGCTCGGCCAGCAGGCCGCCCAGGCTGAACACGCCGGGCAGGCGCACGGACTCGCGTCCCGCGGCCAGGGAGAAGAAGGTCACCGCGGCCACCATGAAGGCCGCCAGCATGATCCAGGGGATGAAGCGGGAGTGCAGTCTGCTCATTGCGCTCCTCCCTTGGTGGCCGCGCCCAGGTTCAGCCCGCTGCCGCAGTAGGCCACGGCCTGCGGCAGCCGCAGGGCGGGGTAGTCGCTTATGGCCAGCACGCCCTTGGCGCCGGTGACGTTGTAGTTCACCTGGATGTGCGTGATGCCCAGGCCCTCCAGGATGCTCTGCTTGTCCGGGAAGTCGCGCGGGACGTAGACCTCGCGTCCGTCGCGGAAGTCGCGCAGGAAGTCGCGGAAGCCGAAGGGGCCGGGCCAGGTCTTGCGCACGGTCACCTCGCGGAAGGCGATCTCAAGGCTCACCTCGCCGCAGGTGGCGGGCTCCCACACGAAGTCCAGGGCGTCGCGGTAGTTGTAGTTGTCCAGCTGCTGCGGCTTGGCGGCGCACTGCATGCGCAGGGACACGGAGTTCACGTCCGAGCGGGCCTCGGGGTTCACGTCCGTGGGCAGGGCCTCCACGCGCACGGTGTACTTGGGCTGCAGCTGCTGCCGCCGCACCGCGCCGGTGTCCAGCAGGCTCAGGAAGGACTGCTCGAAGGGGAAGGGCACGCCCAGCCAGTTGCCGCCGAACCAGCCCTGCATGTTGCGCCGCAGGAAGGGCTTGGCCGGACCCTGCACAAAGGCGTTCACCAGGCCCTTGTCGCCGAAGAGCGCCTCCCACAGCTCGGCCTCGGGCACATTGCGCACCTCGGCCAGGACCTGGGCCTCCCAGAGGTCGTTCAGGGCGCAGGCGGATTCGTCCGTGGCCAGTGTGACCAGGAAGGTCAGCGGGCCGTTCACGATCTGCCACATGGCGTCCTCGGAGGCTTTGCCGTCGCCCAGGAGCGGGCGCATGCGGTGCTGCGCGGCCACGGCGAGCTCCACGGCCGTGGGCTGGCCTTCGCCCGGGGCCTGGGGCGGCGCGGCCTGGTCGCCCTTGCCGTTCTTGGCGGACGAGGCGGGCGTGTTGGGCACAGGCGCCCCGGAGCTGCCGTAATGCTGCGAGGCGAAACGGAAGGCCGCGTCCTTGGAGGCCGTGACCGGCTGGAAGGCGTTCAACTGCTTCATGTAGTCCTGGAAGGTGGTCGTGGCCTGGATGATCTGGTCCAGGCGGCCCAGCACGTCGTTGTCGAAGGCGGCCAGCGTCTTGGCCACGCCGATCTTGAACTCGCTCTCGACCTTGGCCTCCAGGGTCGCCTTCTGCTGGGTGGAGCGGTAGTATGTCATCAGCGCGGCAAAGCGTTCCGGGATATGCGACCAGGACGGCGCCGGAGCGATCTGCTCCACCGTGTCGAACTCCTTGTGCATGCGCTCCAGGAGCCGGAAATAGGGGTTGTCCAGGGTGGACATGGAGGCCCCGGCCGAGAGCCAGTCCTCGCGCACCACCAGCTTCTCCATGCCCATGCCGAAGTCCAGGGCGAAGATCTTCCATTCCTCGTAGAAGCGCTGCTGATACCACAACCAGAACGTGGCCGAGCGGCTGGCGAAGTGGTCGCGGTTGCCCACGGCCCCTTCCAGGCCGTGCAGCAGCTGCTCTATGGCGGCCTTGCCCTTGGCCGTGAAGGCCGGGCTGACGCGCGTGCCCTGGTGCGCCTGGCCGAGGCCCGGCCAGAAGTCGTCCAGGACCACGGCGGGCAGGTCTGTGTGGGAATCGGCCCACTGGGTGAGCCAGTGCAGGTTCGCGCCCTCTTCCTCGATGAGCCGGGCGGCCCAGGTCTGGAGCTCGTGGCGCTCGCGCTCCAGAAGCTTGGTGTCCTCCTCCCAGGCGACGTAGGAGCGGTACATGTCCGGGAAGAAGGCGGCCACCTCGGGCAGGTTTCCGCCAAAGGCCAGGGCCAGACCGTCCACGGGGTCGCGGCCGTCCAGCTTGGGGGCCTTGCCGTTCTCCCGCGCGGTCAGCACCTCGATGCGCCACACGAGGTACTCCAGGGACTTGGCCATGTCCTCCTCGCGTCCGCGGTGGGAGGCGAAGCGGCCGTTCATGGCCTTGTCCATGGGATTCAGGGCGTAGCTGCGGAACCAGGAGCAGTAGTGCCGCTTGAGTTCCACCAGGGCCTCGTCGCCCTCGGTGAAGCCCATGGTGGGCCAGAACCCGTGGTGCAGGTGCTTTTCCATGTCCGAGAGCTTGTCGCGCAGGAGGCCCAGGTGCACCATATCCTCGGCCAGGCCTGCTCCCAGGCGCGGCGAGCTGGGGAAGGCCGCGCGCACCGGCTCCATGGCTCCCTGGATCTTCACGTAGGCCATGGACGACAGGCCGATGAAGGCCAGCATCAGAAGCAGCCAGGCAAGCAGGCCCAGGCTGCGTGTGGCCGTGCGCCAGGAGAGGTACTCGTCGATGTGCCGGATGAGCCCGCGCTCCCGGGGCAGGATGGTGGAGAAGAAGTCGTGCAGGAACAGCCCGCGGCCTGTGTCGGGCAGGCGCCATTCCTTGTCCTTGAAGGATTCCAGGCTGCCGAGCACGCCGGAGCGCGTCATGCCAGACTGCCGGCCGCTGGAGATGAAGATGCCGCGCAGAAACGGCGTTTCCTGGTAGGGGTTCTCGCCAAAGGCCCCCTGCACAAAGGCCCGGATGAGCGGGGCCAGGCGTTCGAACTCGTCCGGGAACAGGGCGGCCTTGCCGTCGGCCATGCCGGCGTTGGCGGCGAGCAGCAGGCGCATGTCCTTCAGGCGGCGGGAAACGTGCCCCAGGGCCGCGTCGGCGAACTCCTCGGGACTCTGGTGCTCCTCGGTGTTCAAGAGACCCATGGCCTGGCCGCGCTCGTCCTTGGGCAGAAGGTCGCACAGGGCGGTCATGCCCAGCACCAGGTCAAGCTTGGTCAAAAGGACGTAGACCGGGAACTTGGCCCCCAAGGTGCGCATGAGCTGGTCCACGCGCAGGCGGATGGAGCGGCCGTATTCGGAAAGGGCGTCGGCGTCGCCGCCGAGCAGGCGGTCGGCCGGCAGGGTCACCACCAGGCCGGAAAGGGGCTCGCGGCGGCGGTAGCGCGAAAGCAGCGTCAGGAAGCGCTCCCACTCCTCGCGGTCGGCCTCCTCGTCCAGCGGAATGGCGTAGCGGCCCGTGGTGTCGAGCACCACGGCCTCCTCGAAGAACCACCAGTCGCAGTTGCGCGTGCCCGCGATGCCCTTGGCCGGGCCCGCGTCGGTGAGGATGGTGGTGAGGCGTGCGTGGGACACGGCCGTGGATTTGCCCGAGGCCGTTTCGCCGAAGATCATGAACCAGGGCAGGGTGTACAGCGGGTCGCCGCGGCTCTTGAGCTTGGACTCGCGCAGGAGCTTCACCGCCGCGGTCCAGCGGTCCTGCAGCTCCGTAAGCTTCCGGCGCTCCTGGCCCTGGGCGGCGTCGATGGACTTCTGGTCCTGGGCCACCACGCGCTTGATGAACGTGGCCTCGCGCCGGCGGTAGAAGAAGCGGCGCAGAAACAGGGCCAGGAACACCATGGCCAGGAGGCCGATGACCATGATGGCCGCGGTCCAGGTGGGCCAGTGCTCGTGCCGCGCCAGCAGCACGGCCCCGAACGCGGCGGCGCCGGTCAGGGCCAGAAGAAGAAAGATCTTCAGCGCGGTGAGGAGCATTCGGGTCATGGAACCGGGTATCCTTCATCGGGGGGGAGGCCCCGAAGCTATGTTACGTGAAGACGCTCAGCCAGTCCCGCACCCAGGCGGCCAGAAGCGAGGCGTAGGTGGCGTGCAGGTACAGCGCGGTCAAGAGCGGCACGCCCAGAAACGTCAGCAGCGCCAGGGCCGACTTGAACCGCGAGGGCGGCGGCGCGGGCTGCCGCTGGGTGTAGGCCTCGGGAAAAAGATGGTCGCCCAGGGCCGGGCCGCGCACCATGAGCCTGTCCAAACTGGCGCGGGTGATGGCGGCCAGGCGCTCGCGGCCCTTGTCGCCGTAGTGGCGGCCGGTGAAGCCCAGGGTCAGGCAGGCGGCGTAGACCTCCAGCACCTCGCGCAGGGCGGCGCGGCGGTCCGGGTCCTCGAACAATCCGCCCTCGCCGGGCAGGCCTTTCT
Source organism: uncultured Desulfocurvus sp. (assembly GCA_964446455.1). Lineage (GTDB taxonomy): Bacteria > Desulfobacterota > Desulfovibrionia > Desulfovibrionales > Desulfovibrionaceae > Humidesulfovibrio. Next base: position 23,218 of record CAYUOW010000005.1, on the reverse strand, counting down.
CGGCTGCGGCCTGGTCGCACAGGGCCGCCAGGCGCACGTAGAACTCCTCGCCCGCGTTGGCGGTGTCGAAGTGCAGGCGCTGCAGGGGATGCTTCAGCCATTCGGTGCGGCCGGGCCAGTCCGAGGCCAGCACGGCCTCGTCGGCAAAGGCGCACACGGCGAACAGGGCGTCCTGCACTTCCTCGGGGCGGTAGCCCCGGCCCACGTCAAGGGCGGCGTCCACGGCCTCGGCCAGCAGGCGGTCCAGATCGGCCCGGGCGGTCTCGAAGGGCACGTCGCCCATCTGCGGCTCCCGCGCGAGAAGCGCGGCAAAGGCCGCCGCCGGGAGGAATCTGTCCACCAGGGCCACGGCCTACCTCCCGACCACCGCGAGCTGCGCGTCCAGGTCCTTGGGAGCTTCGTCCCAGTAGATGGACAGGCTGCGGCCCAGGACCACGTCGTCCCAGTGGGGGCTTTCCGTGCCGATGCGGAAGTAGAGCGCGCCGGGGCGGCGGGGCAGCCCGGCGGGCGGCGTGGCGCTGTGCGCCAGGGGAATGCCCGGCACGGCCCGTACGAGCAGCGAGGACATGCCGCTGGTGGCCGAGAGCTTGAGCAGCTTCTGGGCCGAGGAGCGCATGCGCTCCGGCTCGCCCTGCTGCGAGTCGAGCACGAGCCAGAACTCGCCGCCTTCGCCCAGCACGGCCTGCGGGATCTCAACCGTCCAGAAGGGGTCCTTGAAGACGAAGCGCGCGGCCCAGCGCGGCCCGGCGGAAATGGCCTCGATGAGGCGCACCAGCACGTCGCGCGCGGTGCGGAAGCAGTGCCCCAGGTTCTCGTGGTCGTAGGCGGGCAGCAGCTGCTCGCCCTGCCAGTTCTCGCCCAGGGCGCTGACCTCGAGCGAGAAGACCGAGAGCTCGGCCACCAGCTCTCGCAGCAGGCCGTAGGCGTCCCAGGGGGCGATGCCCGGCCCGCTCACCGCATGGTCCAGCCGTGCGGCGTAGCGGGAAAGGGAGCGCAGGGCCATGAGCAGCACGGAAAGGGCGCCGATGTCGCCGCTGCGGGCGGAAAGGTTCTTGTAGCCTTCCAGCTGGCGCGCCTTGCCCAGCACCCGGTCGCGCAGCTCGGTCAGGGTGGAGAGCAGCACGGGCGCGGCTTGGAGCGTCAGGCAGGCCGGGGCGAAGTCCGGGTCCAGGCGCAGCACGTCGCCCTCGCGCAGCAGGCGGGCCACGGGCACCAGGGTGTGGTCGCCCATGTCCTTGGCCTCGGGCTCGAAGACGATGCGCAGCACGGCCTTGAGCCTGCGCACCTGGGCCGCCGGACCATCGCCGTACACGTCGGGCAGGCTTTCCGGCTCGGCGTGGACCGCCCAGCGGGTGGGCGCCTCGGCCATGGCCTCAAAGGTCTCGGCCTCGGTGACGTTGTGCTCGTCGGGCTTGATGCCGCGCACGCCCACGTAGATCTTCACGCCTTCGCCCGCGGGCACGGACTCCGGGGGCACGCGCCGCGCGGCGCAGACCGCGTTGCCGGGATAATTGGCCAGAAGCAGGCCCCGGCCGTCGGGGAAGAGCACGGAAAGCTCGGAAAACTCCAGGCGGCCCGCGGCCAGGGCGCCCTCGTCCACCACGGCCGCCGCCGCGCCCCAGAACCACGGGCGCGTGGTGGTCAGAAGCGTTTCCAGGGCCTCGGCCAGGTGGCGGTCGGTGAGCTGGAAATGCTGGGGCTGCAGGAACAGCCCGTGGTGCCAGTAGACGGAACCGTCGGCCACTAGTCGCCTCCCGTGCGCTGAATGGAATTGGGGCCGAGGAGCAGCTCCATGCTTAAGGTCCCCGGGTCGTAGACATCGGACTTCCAGAACAGCCAGCCTTCCTGGCTCACCTTGAGGGGGATCTGCCAGTTGCGCGTGACCATTCCGGGCTGAAGGTCGAAGTAGCCCGCCACCACGCCCACGAACTGCGCCCCCTCGGAGCGGTCCATGGTCAGGGTGGCCTTGCTGCCCGGGCTTACGAAGCGGCGCTCGTAGTGCACCACGGACTTGTCGAAGCGGTCGCAGGCGAGAAGCTTGCGGATGCCGCCCTCGTTGGCGGAAAGCTCATCGAACACCGAGGGGTCGCTTAGCTGGAAGACGCACAGCACCACGTTGTGCGAGAAGCCGTCGTAGGCGTTCAGGCCCGGGTCCGCGTTCAGCTGCAGGGTCAGGCCGCGGGGCATGTAGCCCCACTTCACGGCCTGGGGATTGTCCGCCTTTTGCGGCACCTCGTACGATTTGGGGGGCGGCGCGGGTTTGCCGCCGCAGGCGTTCAAGAGCAGGCAGCACAGCAGGCCATACGCAAAGGCGGCGGGCAGGCGCGAAAAACCGCCCCGCAACGGGGTTCCAACCCCGGCCTTCAGCATGCTGCCTCGTCTCATCAGCCTCTCGCTTTGGTCATTCTTTTAACTAGCCTATGTCATACAAACAGTAAAGACGCTCACCTCGTCGTCGTCCGGGAAGGGGCCAAAGACAAGGGCCTCCGGCGTGCCGCTCAGGCGTACGTAATAGGACTCGGCCATGGAAAGTTCGTTCTGCACGCCCCAGGCCTCGTACTCCGTGCCGCCCAGGGCCAGCTTCATGCCGCGCACGGGGTAGTGCAGGGTGGAGGTCTGGGGGATGGTCCCGGCCGGGCCCACGCCGTGGGCATCGGGCACCGCGCCGGAAGCGCCCAGCATGGCGCCTCGCCAGGGGTCGCGCCCGGGGCCCAGCTCCAGCCAGAAGCCCAGGCCGGGCAGGGGGTGCACGTTCAGGCGGTATTCCTGCTGGCCGTTCGCGCGCGGGGCGTTGGCCTTGGCCACGGCCTTGACCCCCAGGCCGGAGGGGATGATCTCCGCGCTTTTGAGCGGCGTGGGCAGGCTTGCCGCGTCCACCTTGCCGCCCGAGGGCGAAAGCAGGATGGGAAAGGCGTGGCCGTGGGCCGCCTGGGCCGCCAGGGCCAGGCAGGAGAGCCCCTGCAGCGTGGCCTTGTCCGCAAAGCGGCCGGCCTGGCCGACGATGACCCAGCAGCCGCAGTTGTCGTTGGCCAGTTCCGGAATGGCCCCGGCCCAGGCCATGTTGGCCAGGTCGTCGGTCCAGAAGTGGCCGCTGGGTTCCAGGCCGTAGCGGGCCATCTCCTGGAACAGCAGTTTGGCCAGGCCCTCGTCCTTGTCCAGCATGGTGATGAAGACGGTCTTCTTCATGGTGCGGTCCCCCTAGGCGAAGGTCATGGTGAAGCCGCCGTCCTCGCCCACGTCCAGGGCCACGGAGGACGGCATGCCCGCGCCGGACATGTGCGACAGGATTTCCTGGGACATGCGCGGCAGGATGGTGCCGGAAAGGATGTACTCGATGTTGCGCGCGCCGGTCTCCACCTCGGTGCAGCGGGCGGCGATGGTCTCGGGCACCTTGGCCGTCCAGGTGAGGGCCATCTTGTTGTTGGCCATGAGGCGGCGCTTCAGGCTCTCCAGCTTGAGCACCGCGATGCGGCCCAGGGCCTCGGCCGAGAGGCTGCGGTAGGGCACGATGCTCATGCGCGCCAGAAGCGCGGGCTTGAAGTGCTCCGACAGGATGGGCCGGATGGCGGAGAGCAGGGTGTCCAGGTCCATCTGCGCCCCGTCCTTGGTCATCTCCTGGATGACATCGGACCCCAGGTTCGAGGTGAGCATGATCACCGTGTTGCGGAAGCTGATCTCCTTGCCCTCGCCGTCGGCCAGGGTGCCCTTGTCGAACACCTGGTAGAACAGGTTCAGCACGTCGATGTGGGCCTTTTCCACTTCGTCCAAGAGCACCACGGAGTACGGGCGCTGGCGCACGGCCTCGGTGAGCATGCCGCCCTCGCCATAGCCCACGTAGCCCGGGGGCGAGCCGATGAGCCTTGAGACGGTGTGCTTTTCCTGGAATTCGCTCATGTTGATGGTGACCACGCTCTTCTCGTCGCCGAAGAGCATGTCGGCCAGGGTCAGCCCGGTCTCGGTCTTGCCCACGCCCGAGGGCCCCACGAGCAGGAACACGCCTGCCGGCTGTTCCGGCGCGCGCAGGCCCGCCTTGCTGGCCTTGATGGCCTGGGTCACGGCGGCGATGGCCGCCTCCTGGCCCTTGATGCGCTCGGTGAGGCGGTTCTCCAGGTCGGCCACGAGGGCCGCCTGCTCCCGCGCCACCTTGCCCAGCGGAATGCCCGTCCAGTCGCTGACCACGCGGGCCACCACGTCCGGGGTCACCTCGATGGACACCAGGCCCTCGCCCCAGCGCGCGGTCTCGAACCCGGCCCGCGCCTCGGCCAGGGCGGAAACGAATTCCGCCGGGGCCTCCTCGCCGTCCTTCAGCTCCTTCTTGGCGTCGGCCAGGGCTGCGCGGGCGTCCACCAGGGCGTGGGCGGCCGCAAGCTCCTTGCCCCAGCCCGCGCGGATGTCCTCGGCCTCCTTGGCGCAGGCCTCGATGAGCGCGGCCAGTTCGGCTATGCGCGCGTCGTCCACGGGTGCGCCGTTGGCCTTGTCGCGCAAGAGCGCCTTGCGCTCGCGTTCCGCGGCCTGGCCCGCGCGTTCCTTGTCCTCCAGCTCGCCCGGCTTGGACGACAGGCTGACCTTGACCCGCGCGCAGGCGGTGTCCAGCAGGTCGATGGCCTTGTCCGGCAGGAAGCGGCCGGTGATGTAGCGGTGGGAATATTCGGCCGCAGCCATGATGGCGTCGTCGCGGATGACCACGCGGTGGGCCTTCTCGTAGGAGTCGCGCACGCCGCGCAGGATGAGTGCCGCGGTCTGCGGGCTGGGCTCGTCGAGCTTCACCAGCTGGAAGCGCCGGGCCAGGGCCGGGTCCTTTTCAAAGTACTTCTTGTACTCCTTCCAGGTGGTGGCCGCGCAGGTCTTGATCTCGCCGCGGGCCAGGGCGGGCTTGAGCAGGTTGGCCGCGTCGGCCCCGCCCGAAGTGCCGCCCGCGCCAACCAGGGTGTGGGCTTCGTCGTTGTACAGCACGATGGGCTTTTCCGAGCTCTTGATTTCGTCCAGCACGCCCTTGAGCCTGCGCTCGAACTCGCCCTTCATGCCCGCGCCGGCTTCCAGGAGGCCCATGTCCAGGCCGAGCAGCGTGACGCCCTTCAAAATCTCCGGCACGTCGTCCTCGGTGATGCGCAGGGCCAGGCCCTCGATGACCGCGGTCTTGCCCACGCCGGGCTCGCCCACCAGGATGGGGTTGTTCTTGCGGCGGCGAGCCAAAATATCCACGATCTGGCGTATTTCCGCATCGCGGCCGAACACGGCGTCGATCTTGCCGTTCTTGGCCTTGGCGGTGAAGTCCTCGCAGAACTTGGCGATGAAGCTTTCGCCTCCCGCGCCCGGAGCCCCTGCCGCCGCGGAGGCTCCGCCAGTCCCGGCCTCGCCTTCGCCGCCGGTTTCAGACGACGCCTTGGTCAGCTCCCAGAAGCTTTTCTGCAGGTCCTCGCGGTTCACGGGGCCCAGGATCTCGGTGTAGCCGCCCTGGGCGTAGAAGCTGGGCTTGCGCAGGAAGGCCAGAAGCGCCGCGCCGGAGCGGATGCGCGTGAGACCGAGGTCGACGGAGCTCACCAGCCAGGCGGCTTCGAGCAGTTCCACCAGCATGGGCGAGAACACCGGCCGGCCGGAATTGCCCGCGCGGAAGTCCTCCAGGGCGTCGTTCACGCCCTTCTTGAGCCGCCCGGCATCCACGCCGAAGCGCGCCAGGGCCAGGGAGGCGTCGCAGGTCTGGTCCTCCAGGCAGGCGAGCAGAAAGTGCTCCACCGTGACCTCGTAGTGGGTGCGGTTGACCGTGAGCCCGGCCGCAGCGTGCAGGGCCTGGGTGCAGAAGCCGTTGCACTTCTCGAGAAGCGCCTTCATGTCTACGCCGATCATTGCGCCACACTCCTTTGCTGGTTGCGGTCACTCTGCTGCCGCAGATTGGTGAAAAGCGTCTGCGGGTCGTCCAGGCCCTTCCCGCCAAGCCACATGTCACAGCCCAGCCTGGACCAGTCGCCCACGCCCAGGCGGGCGTCATCGACTTCTTCGGGGTCCAGGCGGAACAGGATGTCGAACTCCAGCGGCTCCGTGCAGTAGAAGCGCACCAGCCGCACGATGGCGTGGTGCCAGAAGCCGCCGGGCACCACCTGCCGGTATTTCTCGGCCGGCAGGGGGCCTATTTCCAGGCGGAACTTGCCGGTGTCGTCGCGCACCTGGCTGCCTATCCAGGCCGTTTCGCCCAGCTGGGCCGCGTCGTGCCCCAGGAAGCAGCGCTGGTCCTCCGGGATGGGCACGTGGCGCGAAACGCACTGCACCATCCGCACGGGCGCGTTCGCCCTGTCGGCCAGCAGGCCGCACAGGCCCGCGGCCGAGCGCGGGAACTGGGTCAAAAGCCCGGTGGAGCGCAGCATCAGCTCCGGGGTGTTGAACACCCCGCGCACTACGGGATCGCCCAGGCCCACCAGGCTGTACAGCCGTTCCATGGTGGCCGCGTCGCGTTCCTCGCAGGCCTTGAGGGGCAGGCGGTGGCGCGTCCAGGCCAGGAAGAACAGGGTGAAAAAGCCGTCGCCCACCACGTCGAGGAAATCGCGGCTGACGGAACGGTCCTCGGCCTGCTCGTCCAGCAATTCCTCGGTGTAGAAGGTGGGCAGGGGCGAGGACGGGCCGTAGAGGCCCAGGAAGGTCGCCGTAAGGCGGAAGCGGTCCTGGTCCTGGCCGGGTTCCTCGCTTTTTGGCGGCAGGTCCTCCAGCTCGGTCAGGTCCGTGGCGGGAAAGCCCAGGGACAGGAGCGAGCGCACGCGCAGCCGGTCGCGCAGGAAGCGCTCGGCCTCGGCCTGGTCGGCGCCGCTGTGGGCCTGGCGCAGCAGGCGCACTGCCTGCACGAAGGAGAACGCGCGGGGATTGGCCCGCAGCTGCTCCAGCAGCGTGGGGGCGTGCTTCTCCGGCGCGGGGGCGCCGGAAGGGTCCTGCCCGTCTAGAGCAGGGGCCTGTCGCCCAGCCTCTCCGGCCATATGAAGCGCTCCTTGCGCAGGGTGTCTTCCGCCGTAAGCCGTGTGAAGGAATTGATGGCCGCGTAGTTGCCCAGAAACACGTCGAGCACGGAGCCGAAGAGGAACATGTCGCCCTCGCCCGCGAAGCTCTGGCGGTCCAGGGTCAGCTTGATGTCCTGGCCGCGCGCCACGCGCCCGCGCACGAAGCGCTCCACGGCCTTGACGCTTAAGGCCGCGATGGCGTCCACCCGGCGGGTGTTGGCCAAAACGGCCATGCGGTCGCGCGTTTCGGTGAAGATGTAGAGCTTGAGCATGGACCGCAGGTTGTCCGCCGTGGCCATGGAAAGGTAGTTCAAATACATGTGCGACAAGAGCCGCCAGAGCATGTTGTTGCCCAGGGGCGGCTGCACCGGCGCGGTGGGCGGGCGGATGCTGGTGAACTCGGCCAGTTCGGGCGAGGTTTCCGTGGGCATGCGCACGTCGCCCGCGCGCAGGTTCTCCGGCAGGGAGGCGTTGGTGCACATGATCTCGACGGACAGGGTTTCCGGCTTGGGCAGCTCCTGGGCGCCGGGGTAGGCCACGGAGAGGTGCAGCTCCGCCTTGCCGCCCAGGGGCGAAAGGCGGTGGTGCAGCGAGTACACCGGCGTGGTCTCCACCTGGGGGTTGAACATCTCGAAGGGCTGGTATTCCCGCTCCGCCACCGAGCCCTGCACGAAGCCCGTGACCTTGTTCACGGTGAAGACCTGGTAGTGCTCGCGGTTCTGGGCCGAGGGCCGGATGGCGTACTCCGGCTTCCTGTGGTCCAGCAGGATGGGGTCCGAGTGGTAGGGGAAGAGGTTCAGCGCCGGGGTGACGTAGAGCAGGAAGTGCTCCGCGCGCATGGGCGGCAGCTCCTGGGGCAGCTTCTCGAACAGGAACTCGATGCTGAAGTTCGCGCCCTGCCCGCGTGACCGCCAGGCCGCCAGACCGGTGATCTCGAAGAACAGAAATTTTTCCGGCAGGATGAAGTACTCCTGCAGCACCCGGTAGCCGGGGAAGGACCGCGCCGGAAAGGGGATGAGGGTCTCGTCCTCGCCAAAGCCCACGGGCTTGAGGCTGGAGGGCCGGAGGCTCATGGGCGCGCCGCCGTCGCCGGGCACCAGGCGGATTTCCTTCAGCCGGGTGAACAAAAGCCAGTAGCGGCGCGTGGCCTCGGCGTAATCGCCCCCCAGGTGGAAGCGCAGCGTGTCCGTGCGCAGGGCCGTGAGCGGCAGGTTTTGCGAAAGGCTCATGGACAGCGTCAGGCGGCCGTTTTCCCCTCCCAGGGCCTCGAAGGCCGTGGCCGCGAGGTTCAAGGGATGCAGTTCCACGCTGTAGCTGGTGGTGAAGGTGCAGCGGGTGCCCTCGCTCTCCACGGAGTCGATGGCCGTGCCCGCCTTGACGGTGACAGTCTCCATGAGTCCGCGCTTGGGCGTGAAGCGGATGAGCGTGGAGGACGGGATGGGCCGCAGGTAGTGCGGAAAGATGAGCTGGATGAGCCCGTGCACGATTTCCGGGAAGTCGTCGTCGAGCTTCTCGTACACCAGGCCGGAAAGGAAGGCCGTGCCCTCCAGGATGCGCTCCACGTCCGGGTCGGCCGAGGGGCCGGACAGAAGCGGCGCCACGGCCGGGTGGGCCTTGGCGAAGTCCGCCGCGAGGTCGCGCAGGTGCGAGAGTTCGCGCTGGTAGTACTTCTCGATCACGTGGGGGCTCTCCCGCTATTCCAGGACCATGATGCGGCCGTCGGGGTTCAGGATGGTCTCGAAGACCACCGGGGTCTGCTGCCCTTCCGCCGCCAGCTGCGCCTGCAGCTTGAAGGTCAGGGCGAAGGGCTTGTCGGGCTGCGGCTCGAAGGTCAGCTGCACCGCCTTGAGCCTGGGCTCGTACTTCTGGATGACCTTGGTGATGGCCTCCTCCACCTGGGCCACGGAATCCGCGCCGAAGGTGCTGGCGATGGAGGTGAAGTCCGGCACGCCGTAGTCCTCGGCAATGGGCGCGCTGCCCTGCCGGGTGTTCAAAATCTTGCCGATGTGCCCGATGACCGACTGCACCGCGGCGGCCGGGTCGGAGCCGCCGCGCCAGTCCGGGTCCAGCTCCACGGCGCGTAGCCGCTCAAGCAGTCTCTTTTCGCGCATCTTCCCCCGCAGTCTCTGTTTCCGGGCGGTGGCGCGCCGGTCGCCAACGTCCCGTCCTGGTCCCTCGCGCCGCTGGCTCAAACCCCGGCCAAACGGCAGCGGATCTCCCGGAGGAGCGGCGCGCCGGACCTCGGCGCGCCGCTCCTTGCGGGCTTAGCTCTTCCAATCGTCAACATACTCGATGTTGCCGTCGTTGTAAGTCCACGTGATCTTGGAATAGGTGAAGGAGATCTCCTCCATGTCGTGGTAAGGCTTGTTGTCCGGCAGGAAGGTCAGGGGAGTGTACGCGTGCGTGCTGACGACGATGGCACTCTCCATCTTCACCGTGAAGTACTTCTCTTCACGGCCGTCCGGGGACACGCGGTAGTAGTCGATCGAAACGTCGCACTGCTCGCCGGTGCAGCAGGCCTTGTACAGCTTGGGGCTGGCCTGGTCCTTGTGCTTGGTGACGGTGAAGGGATGGTGGATGCGCTGGCCCGTGGGCAGCCCGGTGTGGGTGTCCTTGGGAATCTCCACGCTATGGTCGGACCCGTAGACGATGACCTTGTCCTTCTTGTCGCCGCCTTGCGCGCAGTCGCCCTTGATGTCGCCCTGAGTCTTGCCCTTGACGGCCATGTATGCGGTTAATGCCATTGGGAATTCCTCCTTGAGGCGAGCGCCCCGTTATATGCCCTTGAACCCTCATGCCCTCTGCCATTGCGTCCCCGGCGTGGAATCCTGTCAAATCCGCAGGGGGTCGCTTGCATCATCCAATCTCTCCGGGCTGAAGCCTGCCGCCCCCGCTAGTGGGGTATGGGCAGGGCGTCGAAGGCGTATTCCACGTGCCCGGCCTCGTTGGTCCAGGTGATCTTGAAATAGGAGAAGGAGACTTCCTCCATGTCGTGGTAGGGTTTGTTTTCCGGCAGGAAGGTCGGCGGGGTGTACTCCCGCATGCCGGTCACAACGCCCGTGAGCTTGACCGTGAAGTACTTCTTCTCCTGGCCGTCGGCCTGCACCTGGTAGTAGTCGATGGTGGCGTTGCACTGCTCACCGGTGCAGCAGGCTCTGAACAGCTTGGGCGTGGACTGGTCCTTGTGCTTGGTGACCGTGAACGTGTGATGGATGGAGGAGCCGGTGGGCAGCCCGGTGTGGGTGTCCCGCGGAACCTCGACGAGATGGTCGGAGCCGTAGACGACGATCCTGTCCTTCTTGTCGCCGCCCTGGGCGCAGTCGCCTTTGATGGCTCCCTGCTTGTGGCCCTTGACTTCCATGTACGCGATCAGTGCCATGCGCGTGCCCTCCTGTCAGACCTAGGATGAGTGCGGTTGTTCGGCTACTCCTTGTCCAGCTTGCCCACCAGGGAAAGGGTGAAGCTTGCGCCCATGTACTTGAAGTGCGGACGGGCCTTGAGCGTCACCGAATACCAGCCCGGGTCGCCGGCCACGTCGTTGACCTCGATCTTGGCCAGGCGCAGGGGCCGCTTGCTGCGGGTGGTGGGGTCCGGGTTGTCCATTTCCGTCACGTACTGGCTGACCCACTTGTTCAGCTCGCTCTCAAGGTCGGTGCGCTCCTTCCAGGTGCCGATGTTCTCGCGCTGGATGACCTTGATGTAGTGCGCCAGCCGGTTCATGATCATCATGTAGGGCAGCTGGGTGGAGAGCTTGAAGTTCAGCTCCGCCTCCTTGCCCTCCGCCGTGTTGGCGAAAACCTTGTTCTTCTGGGCCGAGTTGGCCGAGAAGAAGGCCGCGTTGTCCGAGCCCTTGCGCATGGTGAGGGCGATGAAGCCCTCTTCGGCCAGCTCGTATTCGCGCCGTTCGCTGATGAGCACCTGGGTGGGAATCTTGGTCTGGGTCTGGCCCATGGCCTCGAACTGGAACAGCGGCAGGTTCTCCACCGCGCCGCCGCCCTGGGGGCCGATGATGTTGGCGCACCAGCGGTACTTGGAGAAGCTGTCCGTCAGGCGCGAGGCGAAGGCGAAGGCCGTGTTGCCCCAGCAGAAGTCGTCGTTGTCCTCGGCCTTTTCCTGGAAGTTGAAGCTCTTGGCCGGAACGGTATTGGCGCCGTAGGGCAGGCGCAGCAGGAACTTGGGCAGGGTGAGGCCCACGTAGCGCGCGTCCTCGCTCTCGCGGAAGCTTCTCCACTTGGCGTACTGCGGCATCTCGAAGATGGAGTGCAGGTCCTTCAGGTTCGGCAGCTGCTCCCAGGATTCGATGCCGAAGAAGTCCTTGCCCGCGGCGGCGATGAACGGCGCGTGGGCCATGGTCGCGGCCGAGGCCACGTACTGCAGCAGCTGGATGTCCTGCGGGCCGGGGCCGAAGTCGTAGTTGGCCACCATGGCTCCGATGGGCTGGCCGCCGAACTGGCCGTACTCCGCGGTGTAGATCTGCTTGTACAGGCCGCTTTTCACCACCTCCATGGAGTCCTCGAAGTCCGAGAGCAGGTCCTCCTTGGAGACGTTCATGAACTCGATCTTGATGTTCTGGCGGAAGTCGGTGCGCTCCACCAGGAACTTGAGCGAGCGCCAGGACGACTCCAGCTTCTGGAACTGCTCGTTGTGCATGATGGTGTTGACCTGGGCGGAGAGCTTGCGGTCGATCTCGGCCAGCATGTCGTCCACCTGGGCGCCGGAAACCTTGGCCTCGCCGCCGGTCTGCACCAGCTGGGTGAGGAAGGCCTGCAGCCCGGCCTTGGTGGCGTTGAAGCCCTCGTCCGTGGGCTTCAGCTTGGAGGCCTCGACAATTTCATCCAGGAGGCTCACGGCCTCCCCGGTCTGGGCGGCCTGCTCGGCCGAAGTCTGCTTCTGTTCGTCAGCCATGTCGCATCTCCTCCTGCTAGCCCGTGATGCCCAGTTCCTTGAGCAGTCTTTCCCGCGCGCCGGGGTCCTTGATGAGTTCCTGTACCTTCTTGCGGAAGTCCGGCACGTTGGCCAGAGGGCCCTTCAGGGCCTTCAGGGCCTCGCGCAGCTCCATGAGCTTGGCCAGCTCCGGCACGTTGCGCACGATGGCGTCCGGATCGAAGTCCTTGAGGGACTCGAACTTCATGTTCACGGCCATCTGGTCGTCGTCCTTGCCGGAGAGGGCGTTGGGCACGTTGAGCTTGAGCTCCAGGCCCTGGCCCTTGAGCACGTCGTTGAAGTTGTCCTTGTCGATGGAAACGGGGTCGCGGTCCTCGACCATGCGGTCGTCGGGCCGCAGGGTGAAGTCGCCCAGCACCATCAGCTTGAGGGGCAGCTCGACCTCTTCCTTGGCATCGCCGGTGGCCGGCCTGTACACGATGTTGACCCGCTCCTTGGGTGCAACGGAACCTTCCTGCGCCATGGTGATCCTCCTTCAGACCTGCAGATTATCCGCGGACCGGGGCATTGCCCCGGCAGTCCTGTCGCGTCGCGCCTATATTTCACCAGCCGGCATGTTCACCGGCACGTCAACCGTTTCGCCTTGTGCATCAGCCCGCAAGCAGCAGCGCGGCCGAGGGTCTGATGCGGGCCGCGCAGGCCGCGTATTCCCTGGCCTTGGCCAGGCCCGTGTCGCCGCCAAGGCCGGTGTAGGCCTCGCGCACGGCCAAAAGGGCCTCCAGCGCCAGTTCCGGGTCCCAGTCCTCCAGGCCCCGGCGTTCCACCTCGCCCGCCACGGCCTCGGCCAGGGAGACGGCCACGGGCCAGTGCCCGGCCCGGCCAAGGAGCGACATCTGCGCCAGCATGAGCCGGAGCCGCGCGGGACCGCTTGCGGCGCGCCGCTCGGCCTGGCCCAGCAGATCAAGCGCGCCGGGCAGGTCCTTGGCGGCAAAGCGTTTTTCCGCCTCTTCCTGGATGGCGGCCGGTCCGTCCCCGGCGTCCTGGGCGGCCGCGGCCTGGGCCGGGCGGGATGCGCCCGCCGCGGCGAGGGAGCCCAGCCAGGCCCGCGTCTCGGCGTCGGCGAAGGGGGTGCCGTCGGAAAAGGCCAGTCGGTCCACCCCGGGCAGCCAGGTGAGAAAAAGCCGCAGCTCCGCGCCCACGGCGCTGCAGGCCGCGGCGTATTCCGGCCCCAGGGCCTCCAGGGCCTTGGCCGCCACGCGGTGCGGGTCGAGCCAGAACAGCGAGGCCGTGATCTGCTCCTCGGCCGCCAGGGCGGCTTCCAGGTAGCGGCCTTGATTCAGAAGGTTCAGCAGGGCGTTCTTGGCCGCCTGTTCCGGCGGAGGCAGCATGGTCCGGCCGCCTTCTTCCGGGGGCAGGGCCTGCAGCCTGATCCAGGCGCCCAGGCGCGCGGCGCGCCAGACCCACGGGTCGGCGGGGTTCTCCCGTCCGCCCATGTTGGCGAAGGTCAGGGCTGCGTCGGACAGGGCGGCGCGCGCGGAGGCGGCGTCCTGCGGGGCGGCGGTTTGGGCGGGCGCGGGGCGGCTGTCCGGCGTGGCCGGCGTTGCGGCGGCGCCGGGCTGTTCGGCCGGGGCGGCGGGAGCCTCCGCGATGACCGGCAGGCGGCGCAGGACCTCCAGGAGGTCGTTCATGGGCGGGAAATCGGGCAGCAGGTCGGCCAGGGCGGCGTCCAGGGCGCGCACGTCGGCGATGATGTCGCGCTGGCGTTCTGCGGGCATGGGGTCCATGTCGGCGGCGTTGCGCAGCCAGGTCAGGTTCTTCTCCTGCCACCAGGCAAAGGCGGCCACGCGGCCGCGCACGCGCTTTTTGGCGGGCAGGCAGTCTTCCCAGAAGGTGGCGCACAGGTCACGCAGGATGCGCGCGCCCAGGGCCAAGCCCTCGGGGCCCCTGGTCTGGGTCAGGCCCACGCCCAGGTAAGCGCCCACGGTGAGATCCTTGGACATGCCGGACAGGATTTCTCCGGCCAGATCCACCACGCGGGTCCAGTCCACCGCGCCCCCGGCGGTGACGGACGACAGCTTGTCGATCTCGGCCTGGAGTTGCGCGAACGCAGGCTCGTAGTGCGAGTCTTGCCCGGCAGGAGAGGCTCCGGGAATAGGCGTGCGTCCGATGTCGTCCAGGTTCATTCGCTCTCCATCGGGGGGGAAGGGGCTACGGACTGGGGCATCACCAATCGGTCCGCAAAGGCGGAATCCGGCTTTGGACTATTTCCGTAAATCAAGTAACACAATAGACTGTGTCGAGTAAACGACTATTGTATAGCCCTCTGCCGAAGGCATTCTGAAGGCATGTGCGCGTCGGCTTCTGCGGACTGCGCACCGGACCTGCGCAGTGAACCTGAGCGCGGGCTGCCGGCAGGTACTGATCGAGGACGGCGCCAAGGTGGCAACCAAGACGCCTGGGTGCGGCGGGTTTATGTGCGGAGCATGCCTGGGCCAGCGAACGGCCAATGGCGCGGCCGGGTGATGCGGTGAAAAGGCGGAAAGCTCCTAGCGGTCCCCTGCCCCCATTTTGCAGACCAGCAGGAACTCCGCCTCGGTCACGGGCATGACCGACAGCCGGGAGCCCCTGCGCAGGAGCTCCATGCCGGAAAGGGCCCGCAACTGGCGCATGGCCTGAAGGGGCACCGGGGTGGCGAACTTTTGCTCAAAGCGCACGTCCACCGCGTACCACAAGGGCTTTTCCGGCGTGGACCGGGGGTCGAAGTGGCTGTCCGCCGGGTCCAGGGCGGTCTCGTCGGCATGTGCGGAGCGCACGATGCGCACGGTGCCCACGGCTCCGGGGTTGGTGACGCTGTGGTAGAAGATGGCCAGGTCGCCCTCGGCCATCTGATCGCGCATGTAGTTGCGGGCCTGGAAGTTGCGCACGCCGGTCCAACTGGTGGTCTGGTCCGGTTCCGCGGCCAGGTCGTCGATGGAGTAGCAGCCCGGCTCCGTCTTCAGAAGCCAATAATTCCGTCCCATGCCCACCTCGTTTCGGGGTTGCGTGTTGCGCGCGCGGCGTTTCCGCCCTTGGCCAAGAATGGCCAGGAGCGGAACAAAAATCAAGCGCAAGGCCACTGCCGGGCGAGCCGGATTGCGCCGCAACCGTGTCCGCCCCGCCGTGGGCTGTTGACTGGCCTTTCTTCTTGGGCATATGCAGAAGACCGTCGCAAAACCGCAGCCGGACAGGAGCGCCCGTGTTTCCGCAAAAGCCCTTTCTTCGCCTGAACATCCGCCGCCGCGTCCTCTTGGGGATGCTGCTCTCGGTGTTGGCCGTGGGGCTCATCGGCACCTTTTCCTACCACTCCCTGGCCCAGATAGAGCGCAAGATGGGCTTCATCGAGGTCATCGACGACCTGGGCAACACCATCCTGGAGATTCGCCGCTACGAGAAGAATTTCATGCTCTATGGCCAGCAGGAGGACTACGATGCCAGCCGCGAGTATGCGGCCAAGGCGCGCGACATCCTGGTGAAGCTGGAGGGCAACGCGGCCGAGTTCGGCCTGGCCCAGGAGCACGCCTCCCTCAAGTCCGTGCTGGCGGAGTACGAGGCCATGTCCGAGCGGCTTTCCCTGGTGCGCACCCAGGGCCAGCGCGCCCCCCAGGCCGAGCGCGAGCACCTGCGCGACACGGGCAAGCAGCTGGTGGACCTTTCCCAGCGCCTGGTGACCCACGAGCGCGCGCGCATCCTGACCATCGTGCAGTCCCTGAAGCACCAGCTGCTGCTCTCCGTGGCCGTGTTCCTGGCCCTGGGCGGCGGCTTTCTCTTCGTGCTGGGGCACAAGACCATCACCGCCCTGCGCAGCATCGAGCAGGCCACCCACGAGATCGCCAAGGGCTGCTTCACCGCCCTGGTGCCCTCGGGCTCGGACGACGAGGTGGCGCGCGTGGTGGGGGCCTTCAACCACATGATCGCCGAGCTGCAGAAACGCCAGGACCAACTGGTGCGCGAGAAGAAACTCTCCTCGCTGGGCGTGCTCACAAGCGGCGTGGCCCACCAGCTGAACAACCCGCTGAACAACATCAGCACCTCCTGCCAGATATTGCTGGAAGAGGGCCCGGAGGCCGATCCCGCCTTTGCCCGCAAGCTTTTGGGCAACATCGACGGCGAGGTGGCCCGCGCGCGGGACATCGTGAAGGGCCTCTTGGAATTCTCCCGCGCCAAGGAGTTCGAACGCAAGCCCACGAACCTGGGCGAGGTGGTGGAGCGCTCCGTGCGCCTGGTTTCCAGCCAGGTGCCCGCCGGGGTGGAGATCGTCCGCCAGGTGCCCCAGGACCTCGTGATCTTCATGGACGCCCAGCGCATGCAGGAGGTCTTCCTCAACCTGCTGATAAACGCCCTGCAGGCCCAAAAGGACCACGCCGGGCGCATCACCATCTCCGCCGCGCGCGAGGCCGAGACCGGCCAGGCCGTCATCACCGTGGCCGACACCGGCGCGGGCATCGCCAAGGAGGACTTGGCGCGCATCTTCGATCCCTTCTTCACCACCAAGGAAGTGGGCAAGGGCACGGGCCTGGGCCTGTCCATCGTGTTCGGCATCGTGGAGCAGCATCAGGGGGACATCAGCGTGGAGAGCGCGCCCGGCCAGGGCACCAGCTTCTTCCTGCGCCTGCCCCTGAACGCCCCGGCCTGCGACGGGGGCGAGGCATGAGCGCCGGGCGCGTGCTGGTGGTGGACGACGAGGCCATCGCCCGCGAGAACCTGGTCCACGCCCTCACCCGCGCGGGCTACGAAGCCCTGGCCGCGGGCGATTCCCGCACGGCCCTGGCAGAGCTTGGCCGGGCGGAGTTCGACCTCTTGCTCACGGACCTGCGCCTGGGCGAGCGGAGCGACCAGGACGGCATCGGGCTCATGGAGCGCGCGCGCAAGCTGCACCCCAGCCTGGAGGTCGTGGTCATGACCGGCTACGCCACCATTCCCGGCGCGGTGGAGGCCATGAACCGCGGCGCCTTTTCCTACCTCGCCAAGCCCCTGAACATCGACGAGGTGCGCGCGCTCACGGCCAAGGCCGTGGAGTCGAGCCGCCTGCGCCGCGAGGTGCTGGACCTGCGCCAGCAGCTCAAGAACCGCAACGCCCCGCCGCTTCTGGTGGGCAAAAGCCCGGCCATGGCGAGCCTGCTCAAGACCATCGCCCAGGTGGCCCCCACGTCCTCCACGGTGCTTCTGCTGGGCGAAACCGGCACCGGCAAGGAGCTGGTGGCCCGGGCCATCCACCAGGCCAGCCAGCGCTCGTCCAAGCGTTTTTTGGCCGTGAACTGCGGGGCCTTCAGCGAAGAACTGCTGGCCGGGGAGCTTTTCGGGCACGAGAAGGGCGCCTACACCGGGGCCACGGAGCGCAAGGCCGGGCTGTTCGAGGCCGCGGACGGCGGCACCCTCTTCCTGGACGAGGTGGGCGAGATGACCCCGGCCATGCAGGTGCGCCTGCTGCGCGTGCTGCAGGAGCGCAAGCTGCTGCGCGTGGGCGGCACGGTGGACATCCCCGTGGACGTGCGGGTCATCGCCGCCACCAACAAGGACCTGGCCGCGGAATCCGAGTCCGGAGCCTTCCGCCTGGACCTCTACTACCGCCTGAACGTCATCACCCTGCGCCTGCCCGCCCTGGCGGAACGGCGCGAGGACATCCCCCTGCTGGCCCGGCACTTCCTGCTCAAGTACTCGGAACTCTTGGGCCGCGAGGTGCGCGAACTTTCGCCCGAGGTGCTGCACATTCTGGCCGCCTATCCCTTTCCGGGCAACATCCGCGAGCTGGAGAACCTCATGGAGCGGGCCGTGGTGCTGGCCGAGGGCGACACCGTGGAGCCGCGCCACCTGCCCCCGGACCTGCAGCTGAACCAGCCGCAGCTCAAGACCTCGCGCCACGGGGGCCTGCCCACCCTGGAGGAGAACGAGCGGCAGCACATCCTTTGGGTGCTGGAGCAGACCGGAGGCAACAAGTCCCGCGCCGCGGAGATCCTCGGCATCGACCGCGCATCGCTCTGGCGCAAGCTGAAAAGGGCCGGGCTCAGCTAGGCTTTTCCGTACGCAGGTTCAGGTGCCGCAGAAGGTCTGGTAGCCCGGCATGGGCGGCGGGGGCGTGCGGAAGGGGGCCTGGGCCGGCCCATCCTCGTACGGCCGGGACACGGCCGCGAGCAGCCTCTCCAGCGGGGCGTAGTCGCCGTTCTGCACGGCGGCCTGCAGGGCCTCCTCCACAAAGGCGTTGCGCGCAATGACCACGGGATTGTGCTGCCGCATCAGGGTGCGCACGTCCTCCGTGCCTTGCGGCTGCCGGGCCAGGCGCGCCTTCCAGCCCTCGTGCCAGCGGGCACAGGCCGCGTCCTGGAACGCCGGGGCCGCGCCGGACGCGGCTTCCGCCAGATCGCGGAAGGTCACGGTGTAGTCCGCGTGGATTTCCTGCATGCAGGCCAGCAGCCCCTTCACCAGTTCCAGATCCCCGTCCTCCTGGGTGAACAGGCCCAGCTTGCTCCGCATGCCGGAAAGCCAGAAGCGCTGGAAGCTGTCCGCAAAGGAGAGCAGGCTCTCCTCGGCCAGGGCGATGGCCTGCTTCTCGTCCGCGTGCAGCAGGGGCAGCAGCGTTTCGGCGAAGCGGGCCAGGTTCCACTGCGCCATGTATGGCTGGTTGCCATAGGCGTAGCGGCCCCCCTGGTCGATGGAGCTGAACACCGCGTCCTGGGCGTAGGCGTCCATGAAGGCGCAGGGGCCGTAGTCGATGGTCTCGCCGCACAGGGACATGTTGTCCGTGTTCATGACCCCGTGGATGAAGCCCACGTGCAGCCAGCGGGCCACCAGGGCGGCCTGCCGCTCGATGACCGCGTGCAGGAGCGCGGCCGCCGGGTTGCCCGCTCCGGTCAGCTCCGGGTAGTGGCGCTTCAGGGTGTAGTCCGTGAGGGCCTGGAGGGTGTGCGTGTCGCCGCGCGAGGCCGCGTACTGGAAGGTGCCGATGCGCAGGTGGCTGGCCGCCACGCGGGTGAGGATGGCTCCGGGCAGCGCGTCCTCGCGGAACACGGCTTCCCCGGTGGAGACCACCGCCAGGCTGCGGGTGGTGGGGATGCCGAGCCCGGCCATGGCCTCGCTGACGAGGTATTCCCGCAGCATGGGGCCCAGGGCCGCGCGGCCGTCGCCCATGCGGGAGAACGCCGTCTGGCCGGAGCCCTTGAGCTGGATGTCGAAGCGTTCTCCGGCCGGGGTCACGTGTTCGCCCAGCAGGATGGCGCGGCCGTCGCCCAGCATGGTGAAGTGCCCGAACTGGTGCCCGGCGTAGGCCAGGGCCAGGGGCTCCGCGCCCTCGGGAATCCGGTTCCCCGCGAAGACCGCCGCGCCTTCCTCTCCGGCCAGGGTTTCCGCGTTCAGGCCCAGGGCCTCGGCCAGGGGGCGGTTGAACAGGACCAAGCGCGGCGCGCGCACCGGCACCGGGTTCGCCCGCACGTGCAGTTCTCCGGCCAGGCGGGCGTAGCTGTTGTCGAAGTTCCAGCCCGGTCCGGGCGTCGTCTTGGCGCGAGGGTCCATAAGCCTCCCTTGGCCGCTGGGGTCAGCTGGCCCGCACTTCCAAGATAAGGCGCCCTCGCCCTCCGTCCAGGCCCCGCCGTCCCGGCTCCGGCGTCCTCACTTCCCTTCCAGCACCACGTCCACCAGTTCCGCGGCCTCGGCCGCCAGCACGATGTCCACGCTGGCGCGGATGTCCGCCTCCAGGGCCTCGGCCTCGGGCCGGTTGCCCATGGGCAGGGCCACCAGACGAACGCCGCCGCGCTGCGCCGCCAGCACCTTTTCGCGGATGCCCGCCACGGGCAGCAGCATGCCGCCGAGGGACATCTCGCCTGTCAGGGCCACGCCGGGCTTGGCGGGCCTGCCGGTCAGAAGGGAGAGCAGGGCCATGAGGATGGTCACCCCGGCGGACGGGCCGTCCTTGGGAATGGCCCCGGCCGGGATGTGGATGTGCAGGTCCTGGGCGGCGAAGAAATCCGGGTCCAGGCCGAAGTGCTCCGCATTGCCCCGGATGTAGCTGAGGGCCGTCTGGGCGGACTCCTTGAGCACCTCGCCAAGGGAGCCCGTGAGCAGCAGCTGCCCCGTGCCGCGCATCTTGGCCGCTTCCACGAGCACGATCTCGCCCCCGGCGTCGCTCCACACCAGGCCGTTGATCACGCCGGGGCGCGGGGCCGGCCGGGCGGACTCGTGGGTGAAGCGCCGGGGCCCCAGCAGGGCCGTCACCGTGTCTGCATCCACACTGTCCGGGTACGTCCCGCCGGAGCCCTCCTTCAGGGCCAGGCGGGCCAGCTTGCGGCACACGGCGCCGATCTCGCGGTCCAGGTTCCGCACGCCGGCCTCGCGCGTGTAGTCGCGGATGATGGCGCGCACGGCCGCGGGCGCAAAGGCCGGGAAGGGATGGGTCAAGCCGTGCTCCGCGCACTGGCGGGGAATCATGTGCCTGAGTGCGATCTGTTCCTTCTCCGGCTCGGTGTAGCCGGGGAAGCGCACCACCTCCAGCCTGTCCTGCAGGGGGGCGTCCAGGCGCGAAAGGTCGTTGGCCGTGGCGATGAACATGACCTGGGACAGGTCGAAGGGCACGTCCACATAGAGATCCATGAACTGGCGGTTCTGCTCGGGGTCGAGGATCTCCAGGAACACCGCGCCGGGGTCGCCCCGGAAGTCCTGGCCCACCTTGTCGATCTCGTCGAGCATGATGACGGGGTTGTTCACCCCCAGGCGGCGGATGGCCTGGAGGATCTTGCCCGGCATGGCCCCCACGTAGGTGCGCCGGTGGCCGCGCAACTCGGCCTCGTCGCGCATGCCGGCCACGGACATGCGGTGGAACTTGCGGCCCAGGGCTTCGGCTATGGCCATGCCGATGCTGGTCTTGCCCGTGCCCGGGGGACCGGTGAAGCAGAGCACCGGCCCGCGCGCCGGGGTAAGGGCCTTTCTCTGCCCCAGCAGCTCGCGCACGGTCTTGCGCAGTTCGTCCAGGCTGATGGGCTTGGTGAGATAGTGGGCCGCGCCGGTGCGCATGGCCTGCACGGCCGACTGCACCGTGGCGAAGCCGGTGACGATGATGATCTGCGTGGACGGGGACAGGCGCCCGGCCTCGGCCAGGAGCGTCATGCCGTCCATCTTGTCCATCTTGAGGTCGGTGACGATGAGGTCGAAGCTCCACTGGCGCACCAGCTCCAGGGCCTCCAGCCCGTTGGCCGCGGTGCGCACGCGGTAGCCCTCCTTGGCCAGCACGTGCTCCAGGTTGGTGCGGGCTATCTCCTCGTCGTCCACCACCAGCACGTGGGGCGGGGCGCTGGCCGCCAGGGTGCGCCCGGCCAGGTATTCCAGCAGGCGCTCCTTCACGTGCTCCAGGCCGAAATGGCTGGCGCTCAAGCTGCGTTCCACCCGGGCGAAGTCCAGGCAGTCGTCCGTGGCGGTGTCCCAGGGCAGGCCGCTCAGCCAGTCGATGTAGCCCAGTCCGATGGCGTATTCGGCCACGGAGGGGTCGGTCTTGTCGAGCTTGGCCAGCTCCTTGGCCACGATGGCGGCCACATGTTCCGGCAGGGCGGCGTCCTGCACCTGCCCGCGCAGTTCATCCAGCCCCTTGGACGGTCCCGCAGCCTCTTCTTCCGCCTTGCGAAAAAAAATCATCCGGCCTCCTTGTCCTTGCCCTGAACGGCAAGGGTTCGCGCCACTTCCGGCCTGCTTACTCCCGCTTTTCCCTCTGTGTCAAAGCGCGCCGCGCTTTTGGCGCATGTCGCGCGCTCGGGCTGTGTTGCAAATGGCAACGCTTTTGCCCGCTGGTGTTGCGTTGTGCAAAGTCTTGTCTTTTCAGTGTGTTGCATGACTTCGCTCCGAAGGCTGGTGCAAATTGCAACGCCCGTTGCGCCGTGGGCCTGAGCTTCTGCAATTGGAAGTGCAGCGTTTTCAGTATGTTGACCGCGAAGCACCCCACGGCATGTCCCTTGAAATTAGTGGGCCAACACGAAAACGCCAACCCGCATTGCGAGGGGGAGCCATGAACAGCCTGCGCGACCTGATGGAAACAACTTTTGCCGCCGCCGCCTTTGCCGAGCGCAACATGAACCGCGAAGCCCGCGAATGCCTGGGCGAGCGCGCGCAGGCCAAGCCCCGCGCGGCGGTCGCCAAGCAGCCGGCCAAGCGCCAGCGTCCCTCGCTCAAGGCCTAGGCCCGGAACCACGGCGCACTCCCATGCCCAAGCCCGCGAACTCCAAGACCCAGCGTCCGGTGCAGCCCGGCATCTCCCTGCAGCAGCGGAGCGGCTGGCGCGAGGCCATCGAGACCTACGGCGAGGCCCTTTCCCTTGCCGAAGCCGGGGAGCGCGACCTGGCCCGCGAGGTCCTGGGCGAGTTCCACGCCGAGCACCGCAAGATCCTGGTGCTGGCCGAGGCCGACGGCCTGCCCGACGGCATGGCCGCATACAGCGTGAACCTGGCCGAACGCCTGGGCTTTGACCTGGTGCTCTTGAGCGTGGGCCAGCCGGGACGCCGCCCGGCCGAGTTCGCGGCCCAGGCGAGCGCGGCCGCAGGGGAGCTTTTCGAGGAGGCGTCCCGGCGCGAGGTGCGCTGCGCGCACATCCTGCGCCAGGGCCGGCGCGACGAGGTGCTGAACGCCGTGAGCATGGAGCTCCGGCGCGTGGAGTTCGTCATCACCAGCAGGCCCCAGGCCGAGAGGCGCGTGGCCCAGCTCATGGTGCCGGAGTTTTCCTATCGGTGCTGACGGGCCGGTGGCGACGGGCCGGTGCTGAAAGCGCCCGGCGAAGCGGTGCGAAAATAGTTCATCAGGCGGCGGAGCCGTCAATAATACAGACGCAATGGAGGTTCACATGGCTCAGGAAGTGACAAAGAAGCAGGCTCTGCTCCGGATGATCGGATTCGGCGTGGCCAGCGCGGCCGTCTACGGCGCGGTGTTCCAGCATGCGAGCGCCATCACGGAGATGTTCTCCCGCGGCGGCGTGTACGCCGCTGCGCCCATCGCCACGGTGTTCCTGGTCTCCTACGTGCACGGCGGCTTCGCCTCCAACCTGTGGAGCGCCCTGGGCATCACCGCCAAGGCCCCGGCCAAGACCGTGCAGGCCACCCAGCCCGCCAAGACCAAGCGCCCCGAAGTGCGCGCCACCCTCAACGCCTAGACCGCGCGCAAGGAGAACAGCATGGACGTCGCCCTCGACACTCTGAAATTCATCGACCTGACCACGTCCTCCATCATCTTCCTGTTCATCGTCGGCTTCATCGGCGGACTGGTGAGCGGCTTCATCGGCTCCGGCGGGGCCTTTGTCCTCACCCCGGGCATGATGAGCCTGGGCGTGCCCGGCACCGTGGCCGTGGCCAGCA